>DASTBO010000121.1:0-5411 GCA_035712025.1 Solirubrobacterales bacterium | reverse complement strand
GACGATGAACCCGGTGATCCTCCTCGACGAGGTCGACAAGGTCGGCGCCGACTGGCGCGGCGACCCCTCGGCGGCCCTGCTCGAGGTGCTCGACCCGGCCCAGAACGACACCTTCCGCGACCACTACCTCGACGTCGAGGTCGACCTCTCCGAGGTCGTCTTCATCGCCACCGCCAACCTGGCGGACACGATCCCGGCGCCGCTGCTGGACCGGATGGAGATCATCGCCTTCGACGGCTACACCAGCGAGGAGAAGCTGGCGATCGCCCGCGGCTACCTGCTGCCGCGGCAGCTGAAGCGGAACGGCCTGCGGCCCGAGGAGGTCGAGGTCTCCGACGCGGTCCTGCGCCAGGCGATCGCCGAGTACACCCGCGAGGCGGGCGTGCGGCGGCTGGAGCGGGAGATCGGCAAGCTCGTCCGCGTCGCGGCGACGAAGATCGCCGCCGGCGAGGCCGAGGGCACGGTCGCGATCGACGTCGAGGCGCTGCGCGAGGCGCTCGGGCGGCAGAGGTTCTTCCAGGAGTCGGTCGAGCGGACCGCGATCCCCGGCGTCTCCACCGGCCTGGCGGTGACCGGCGCCGGCGGCGACATCCTCTTCATCGAGGCGACGGCGATGGACGGCGACAAGGGCCTGGTCCTGACCGGCCAGCTCGGCGACGTGATGAAGGAGTCGGCGCGGATCGCCCTCTCCTACGTGCGGGCCCACCGGGAGCAGCTCGGGATCGACGCCGAGCGCTTCCAGCGCGAGTTCCACCTGCACGTGCCCGCCGGGGCGATCCCCAAGGACGGTCCCAGCGCCGGCACGGCGATGACCACGGCGCTCGTGTCCTTGCTGAGCGGGCGGCCGGTGAAGCACACGGTCGGGATGACCGGCGAGGTCACCCTGCAGGGCCGGGTGCTGCCGATCGGCGGGCTGAAGCAGAAGGTGCTGGCGGCCCACGCCGCCGGGCTGACCGAGGTGATCCTGCCCGAGCGCAACCGCGGCGACCTCGACGAGGTTCCGGAGGAGGTGCGCGAGCAGATGACCTTCCACCCGGTGATGAGCATCGACGAGGTGCTGGCGCTGGCGCTGGAGCCGGCGGAGAAGGGGCACGAGGCGGCGGTGGCGTAGGAGGCGACATGTCCCCCCGCTGCCGCAACTGCACCCCGGTCCCGACCGAGCTCCGCGCCGCGGCCGGGATCCTCGAGCGCCGCTGGACGATGGCGACGATCTACGCCTGCGCCAGCGGCGCCACCCGCTTCAACGAGTTCCGCCAATCCCTCCCCGGCGTCTCCCCCACCACCCTCTCCGACCGCCTCGACCAGCTGGAGCGGGCGGGAATCGTCGAGCGCCACCTAGTCCCCGGCCGTCCTCCCCACACCGAGTACACCCTCACCCCCCGCGGCGAACGAGTGGCCCAAGCCGTCGCCGGCCTCCTCCAGCACTGACCCGCCGCCGGTCAGGCGGAGAGGCGCGGGGGGAGGTCGATGGGCTCTGGCTCCTTGGCGGGACGGGTGCGCTCGATCTCGAGCAGGCGGAAGTAGAGGACGGCGGCGATCAGGGCCGCGATCGGGGCGGCGACGGTCTGGGCCAGGACCGTGAAGACCAGACCGACGATCTCGCCCTCGACGATCCCGGTGGCGAGAGCGGTGAGGCCGAGGACGGCGACGGTCGCGATCAGGAAGCCGACCGCCACCGCTCCGAGCACCGGCCAGCCGCTGCCGCGGACCAGCTGGCGCGAGCGTCCGAGCGCGTCGGTGACCCGGCGCCGCTCGACGACGACCACCGGCGCGACCACCGCCCACACGGTCAGCAGGTAGAGGCCCGGAACGGCGAAGAGGAACAGGCCGCCGGCGACCCCGAGCGCCGTCAGCAGGCTGGCGCCGATCAGCGGCCAGAACACCGGCAGGACGGAGCCCATCAGGTCCCCGGCCGAGGAGTCGGGGCGGCCGCCGCGGACGTCCCTGACCAGCCCGACGACCACCCCCTGGTACAGGGTCCCGACCGCCAGGCTGGCGACGATCCCGATCCAGAACAGGGCGAGGACCTCGATCGTCAGCGCTTCGACGATCGCCGCCGCCAGGAAGAGCCAGAAGGCGACCGGCAGCAGCACGCCGGCATGGTCCCGGTAGAGCGAGAAGGCCTCAGCCAGGGTCTCGCCGACGCTCAGCTTCGGTTCCATCCGCGGCATTCTTATCGCTGCGGCCGGCTGGGTAGATTCATCCCGATGCTCTACTTCAGCCACCCGGCCTGCTTGGAGCACGATCCCGGGCAGGGGCTGCCGGGACACCCCGAGCGGCCGGAGCGGCTGCGGGCGATCGAGGCGGCGCTGGCGGAGCGGGACTGGCTCGGCTGGGAGCGTCGCGAGGCGCCCGCCGCGACCGTCGAGGAGCTGGAGCTGGTCCACCCGCCCTCCCACGTCGAGCGGATCCGCGACCTCTGCCGCGCCGGCGGCGGCGCGATCGACCTCGACACCCACGCCGGCGAGGCCTCCTGGGACGCCGCCCTGCGCTCGGCCGGCGCGGCCTGCGCGATGACCCGCTCGCTGCTCGCGGGCGAGGCCGAGGTCGGCTTCGCCGCCGGCCGGCCGCCGGGCCACCACGCCGAGCCCGAACGGGCGATGGGCTTCTGCCTCTTCGACAACGTCGCCGTCGCCGCGGCGATGGCGCTCGCCGAGCACGGGGTCGAGCGGGTCTTCGTCCTCGACTGGGACGTCCACCACGGCAATGGCACCGCCGCGATCTTCCGCGAGCGCGCCGACGTCCTCTTCGCCAGCATCCACCAGGGCGGGATCTTCCCCGGCAGCGGCGCCCGCGAGGACGTCGGCTCCGGCCCCGGCGAGGGGTTCACCCTCAACCGGCCGGTGGCGGCGGGCAGCGACGAGAGCACCTGGCTGGCCCTGGTCGAGGACGACCTGCTCCCGGCGGCGGCCGCGTTCGAGCCCCAGCTGGTGCTGATCTCGGCCGGCTTCGACGCCCACCGCGACGACCCGCTGGCGGAGTGCCGCCTGGAGGCGTCGTCGTTCGGCCGGATGGCGGCGGCGGTGCGGGAGGCGGCGGCGGGATGGGGCGCGCCCGTCGGCGCCGTGCTCGAGGGCGGCTACGACCTCGCCGCGCTGAGCGACTCGGCGGTCGCGACGATGGCCGCCCTCGGCGGCGGGGATCTGCCGTGAGCGGACTGAAGGAAGTCGAGTTCCCCTCGGCGCCGCTGGACCGCTTCCGGCCGCTGGTCGGCGAGCGCTTCGCCGCGATCGAGCGGGCCGCGGCCGCCGCCCGCGAGGCCTTCGGCGGGCGGCGGATCTGGCACGTCAACTCGACCTCCCGGGGCGGCGGCGTCGCCGAGATGCTGCGGGCGCTGCTGCCCTACGCGCGCGGCGCCGGGGTCGACGTCCGCTGGCTCGTCCTCGGCGAGAGCGACGGCTTCTTCGACCTGACCAAGCGGATCCACAACCGGCTCCACGGCGACCCGGGCGAGGGCGGGCGGCTCGACCGCGACGCCGGCGAGCTCTACGCGCGCGCCTCGGAGCGCTCCGCCGCGGAGCTGCGCCGCCTGGTCGCGCCGGGGGACGTGATCTACCTCCACGACCCGCAGCCCGCCGGGCTGGTGCCGGCGATGAAGGAGGAGGGCCTGACCGTCGTCTGGCGCTGCCACATCGGGGTCGACGAGCCCAATGCGGTCGCCCGCGAAGCCTGGGACTTCCTCCGCCCCTACGTCGAGCCCGCCGACGCCTACGTCTTCTCCCGCCGCGCCTACCTCTGGGAGGGGCTCGACGAGAGCCGGGCCTGGATCATGCCGCCGGTCATCGACCCCTTCTCGCCGAAGAACGAGGACCTGGCGGACGCGCGGATCGGGGAGCTCCTCGCCGCCGTCGAGGAGGAGGCGACGATCCTCCAGGAGGAGCCGGTGCCCGGCGACGCCACCGTCCTCACCCAGGTCTCGCGCTGGGACCGGCTCAAGGACCCGGAGGGGCTGCTGGAGATCCTCGCCGGCCACCTCGACGACCCCGCGCTCCACCTCTGCCTCGTCGGCCCGGCGACCGCGGGGGTCGACGACGACCCCGAGGGGGCGCAGGTCTACGAGCGGGTCGCCGCGCGCTGGCAGGACCTCGACGCCGAGCGCCGGCGGCGGGCGCACCTGATCAGCCTGCCGATGGACGACCTGGCGCGGAACGCGGCGATGGTCAACGCCCTGCAGCGCCGCAGCGACCTGATCGTCCAGAAGAGCCTCGCCGAGGGCTTCGGGCTGACCGTGGCGGAGGCGATGTGGAAGGCCAAGCCGGTGATCGCCAGCCGCGTCGGCGGCATCCAGGACCAGGTGGTCGACGGGCGGACGGGGCTGCTGATCGCCGACCCCCGTGACCTGGCGGCCTTCGGCCGGGCGATCGAAGCGCTCGCCGCCGATCCCGGCCGGGCCGCCGAGCTGGGCAGGGCCGGACGCGAGCACGTGCGCGACAGCTACCTGGCGATCGACCGCCTGCGCGAATACGTCGAGCTGCTCACCGCCCTGGTCTCGGCCTAGCCGCGCAGCGTCTTCCGCAGCCGCAGGCTGACGTCGCGGCTGTTCGGCAGCCCCCCGTGGGGGACGAAGGTGACGGTCAGCTGCAGCCGCACGCTGCCGCGGCGGTTGAGGGTCTGTCGCGCCTTCGGCCGCGGCAGGATCCGCAGCGTCACCCTGCCGGCGCCATCGGCGCGCTGCTGCTGGGGCACGGCGCCGTCGACGGCGACCAGCCCCGGTCCCGGCACCTCGACGGTGAGGACGGCGGAGCCGAGCCGGCGGTTGAGCCGGGCCTTGCCGAGCTTGAAGGAGCTGTCGACCGGGGCGGGGGCCGCGGTCCCGGTTCCGGCGCCGGGACCGGCGCCGCCGCCCTTGGGCTCGCCGGCGCCGTCGTCCGGATCGGGCGGCGGCGGTGGCGGCGGTGGCGGCACTTCGGGCCGCGGCACCGTATGCGCCTGGACCCTGTCGCCGGCGCCGGCGAATCGCCGCCAGGCCATGGCCAGGGTCCCGTCCTCACCCCAGGCGCCGACCGCGTCGCCGGCGCCGCGCCCCGGCGCCGAGAGCGCTTCGACGCCCCCCGGCGTCCCGTCGTCGGCGAGGCCCCGCCGCTGCACGATCCAGCTGCCGCCGTCGTAGCGGCTCCAGAGCACCGTCGCGCCCCCGTCGGGCGCGGCTGCGACCTGGGGGTCGCCGGCGTCGCGGCCGCTCGCCGAGAGGTTGACCGGCCCGCCGAGGAGCGCCCCGCCGGCGCCGATCCGCCGGGCCTGGACGACGAAGCTGCCGCCGTCGAAGCGATCCCAGGCCACGGTCGCGACCCCGTCGGGGTCGATCGCCAGCTGCGGCTCGGCGGCGCTGCGCCCGGCCGCGGAGAGGGCGAGGACCCCGCCGTCGGGCTCCCCGGCGGCGGTGAGTCGCTGGCCCTGGACCACCCAGCTCG
>DASTBO010000120.1:0-62706 GCA_035712025.1 Solirubrobacterales bacterium | reverse complement strand
CGATCTCGACGTCGCTCAGCATCCCCGGCTGGGTCGCTTGGCGGATCACGGCCTGGAAGGAGGGCTCCATCCGGATCGCCTCCTCCACCGCGCCCGCCGCCAGGTCGGGGTTCGCCACCAGGAGGTCCCACTGGTCGGGGTTCTGGGCGAGGTCGACGAGGCCGTGGGAGATCGCGGTGCTGGTGGTGATGTTGGCGGCGAGGATGTGGAGGCAGGCGCTCACCGTCTCCTCGCGGTCGAGGCCCTCCTTCTCGCGGGCGGCGAGCGCCGCCATCACGTCCCGCGGCGCGCCGGGCTCGAGGCGTTCGTCGAGAACCCGGTCGAAGTAGGCGCGCGCGGCGACGATCGCCTCGGCCGAGCGGTGCACCTGCTCGGCGGAGCTGAACATCTCCACCCACTCGCCGAGCGGTCGCGTCCATTCGAGCAGGACCGGCCAGTCGGCCCTGGGCAGGCCCAGCGCCAGGCCGGCGACGAAGGTCGGGACCGGCAGCGCGAGATCGGCGACGACGTCGACCGGCTCCTCGGGGTCGAGCGCGTCGAGGACCTCGCCGGTCATCTGGCGCGCCAGCGCCTGCCGTTCCGGCAGCGAGTCGCCGGCCAGCGCCAGGGCGATGTGCCGGCGGACTTCGGAGTGGCGCTCCGGGGGCATGTAGAGCTGCGCGGTCTCGATCGCCCGGCGGGTGACCCCGAGCGCCTCGTCGCCGGGGTCCATGTTCAGCGGGTCGATCCGCGGGTCACGGGCGTGGATCGGCACGTAGGAGGGGTCCTTCAGCACTGCGTAGGCTTCGGCGAAGCGGGCGATCACGACCATCTGCATGTTGTCCACCCGCAGCGGCGTGGTCGGCCGCACCGAGGCGAAGAGCCCGTAGGGATCCGGCAGGAACGGCCGCAGCAGGCTGGCGAGGTCGGCGATGTCCGGCGCGTCGGCCTCGGTACGAGTCACTTCGTCCATTATCCCGCCCCCCGCGCCTGCGGCTGCCTGCCCCCGGGGAGCAGCCGGTCCAGCCAGGCCGGCATCCACCACGCCTTCGGGCCGAGCGCGTGCATCAAAGCCGGAATCAGGATCAGCCGCATGACGAAGGCGTCGATGAAGATCCCGATCGCCTGGGCGACCCCGAGGTTCCGCATCGAGACGAAGGCGGAGACCGAGAAGGCGAGGAAGACCGCGATCATGATCACCGCGGCCCCGGTGATCACCGGGGCGACGCGATCGAGGCCGACGTCGACCGCTTCGCGCGGGGAGCCGGTGCGGTCGTACTCCTCGCGCATGCGAGCGAAGACGAAGGTCTCGTAGTCGGCGGCGAGGCCGAAGGTGAGCAGGACCGTGGCCAGGATCGCGATCGTGTCCACGTAGCCGGGCCCGCCGAGGAGCGAGTCGTCGAATAGCAGCGAGAGCAGCCCGAAGGTGGCGGTGACGGTGAGCAGGTTGAGCAGCGAGGCGATCACCGCCATGGTCAGCGAGCGGATCACGAACAGCAGGACCAGCATCGTCACCAGGGCGAGGGCGAGGCGGGTCACCGGGATCCGGTCCTGGTAGGAGTCGTCGATGTCGATGTGGCTGCCGGCGAGGCCGCCGACCGCCACCTCGGTCCCGGTCTCCCGCGCCAGTCCGTCGGCCTCCTGCTCGAGGCGGTCCCTGGTCGCCTCGAGGTCGGGGCTGCTGAGCTTGGCGCTCGGCACGACCATCATCCGCGCCCCCACCCCGCCCTGGTCGAGCGCGACGAGGAACCCGAGCGGGTCGCGGCGGGTCGCGGGCGCTCCGTCGAGCCCGGCGAGCAGGAAGTAGCCGGAGTCGAACATCCCCGGCGAGCGCTCCTGCACCTGCTCGAGCTGCGATTCGCCCTCGCTGTCCAGCTGCGTGCCGGCCCGGCGCAGGCCGCCGGCCAGGCTCACCGATCTGTCCGCGCCTCCCGCCAGGCCGCTGGCGAGGGTCCCGGCGCCGCCGCTGAGCTGCTCCAGCACCCCCTGCAGGTGTTCGGTCCCGGCGACGAGGCGGGCGAGAGCCGGCGAGAGCCTGACCCCGCCCGCGGCCAGCTCCGCGATCGCCCGGGTCAGCCGCTCGTTGCCGGCGGCCAGCCGCTCCAGCCCGTCTTCCAGCGCCTCCGCCCCCTCGATCAGGTCTTCGGCGCCGCCGTTCAGGCGCTTGCCCGTCTTGCCCTGCTTCCGCGCCAGGTAGAGGCCGAGGTCCAGCTGTCCCTGCACTTCGTCGATGCCGGGATGGACTCCGCCGGCCGCCCCGCCGGAGCCTTCGACGCCGGGTTCGCTGCCGGACAGGCGCTCGGTGGCCGCCTGCACCGCCCTCACCGCGGCGGCGTACTCGGGGTCGCCACGGCCGACGGTCATCGCTTCCAGCGCTCGCCAGGCGGCGGCGAGCTGGTCTTCGGCTTCGGCCACCGGCCTTTCGATCTCGGGGACCGCGGCTTCGCCGCGCTGCAGCGCCCGCTTGATCAGGCGGTTGGTGGAGCGCATCTGCCCGACCCCCCGGCGCTCCTGCTCCAGCCCGTGCGACAGCCGCCCTGCCTCCCGGTTGGCTCGCGAGGAGGCGTCGGCGAGCCGGGTGCTGCCGTCCTGCGCCCGTCCCAGCCCGTCGCCGAGCCGGCTCGACCCCGAGCGGGCGCTCCGCAGGCCCTCGGCCAGCAGGCCGGCGCCGGCGCCGCCTTCCCCCACCCCGTGCGCCAGCTGGGTGGCGCCGGCGGCCGCGCCCCGGAGGCCCTCGGTGTTGCGGCCGGCGGCGCGCGCCGCCCGCTCGATCCCGTCGTCGAGCCGGACCAGGCTGTGTTCTTCCCGCTCGAGCTGGCGGTCCAGGCCCTTCAGCTGCTCGTAGCTGCCCTCGATCCCCCCGAACCCGGCGACGGTCTCGACCCCGGGGATCCGTTCGGCGCGCTGCTGGAAGTCCACCATCGCGTCGAGGCGCCGGGCGGTGGTCACCGGGGTGTCGACCCCGTCGACCATGACCTCGAACGGCGCCACCCACCCCGGCCCGAGCGATCCTTCGATCGCCTCCATCTGGACCCGTCCCTGATTGCCGGCGGGGAGCAGCTCCGGGGTGGCGATCGAGGATGCGAGGGTCGGCGACCAGGCGGCCAGGAGGAGCAGCGCCGCCCCGATCCCGATCGCCACCGGCCGGCTGCGCGAGAGGCTGCGGAACCAGGGGACGAAGGCGAAGCGCCGGCGCTTCGCCGGCGGCAGCGCCCAGCGGTCGAGGTTGTCGCCGAGCAGGACCAGCGCGGCGGGGACGACGCAGACCGCCGCCAGGACGCTGAACAGCGTCACCGCGACGACGGCGATCCCCACCGAGGCGAGCAGGGCGGTCGGGTTGAGAGCGACGACGACGACCCCGGCGAGGACCAGCCCGGCGCCGGCCGGGAGGATCGAGCGGGCGGTCATCGCCACGGTGGTCGCGACCGCTTCGGGTATCCCGCGGCCGGCGCGCTCCTCGCGGTACCTGGAGACGACCAGGAGCGAGTAGTCGACCCCGAGCGCGAGCCCCAGCATGCTGACCACGCCGAGCGCGAAGGAGTCGATCTGGACGAAGTCGGAGACGAGGGTGAGGACGCCCTGGCAGGCGATCACCACGGTGCCGCCGCTGAGGATCGGCAGCACCGCCGCCAGCACCGACCGGAAGACCAGCAGGAGGACGATCAGCAGGATCGGGACCGCCAGCAGCTCGCCGATCCGGGAGGCGTCCTCGGTCGCTTCCTGGAACGACTCGAAGGAGACGGGCAGCCCGGCGACGTAGGCCTCGACCGGAGCGGAGACCACCTCGTCCAGGCGGTCCTCGACCGGCGGCAGCATCGCGGTCGGCGTCTCGCCCTCGTCCTGGCGGAAGCGGACGATCAGCGCCGCCACCCCCGGCCGCGGCTCGAGCCCGGTGATGATCTTGCCGCCGGCCCAGGGCGAGACGACCGCGGCTTCGGGGATCTCGCCCAGGCTCGCCGCCAGCTCCCTCCCCTGCTCGCGCACCTCGGCCGCCGGGCCGCGGACCATCACGATCAGGGCTTCTTCGTTGCCGAAGCGCCGCTCGGCGATCTCGTGGGCCCGCATGCTGGCGCTGCCGGGCGCGAAGAACGGGTGCGGCTGGGAAGCGTCGCCGAAGCCCCGGCCCTCGACCGCGAGGAGCAGGACGAGGACGATCCAGGCCGCGACGACGAGCCGCGGCCGCGCGATCAGGATCCGCACGCCCGGTCCTCTGCGATCTCGCGGCTACCAGCTCGGAAGGCGTAGTTCTGCGCCAGGAGGGAGAAGCTGCCCCGGGGGCTCGCGCCGCCGTCGCCGCAGAGCGGCCGGCGGGAGGCGATCGCGCCGCCGGGGGCAAAGCGCAGCGAGAGGCTCGAAAGGGGGAGGTCGGGAAGGTCTTCGAGCTTCGTTTCCAGGCGACCGTCGGCGACCGCCATCTTCGCCCTGAGGTCGAAGCCGAGGCCCCCGCCCTGCAGGCCGATCCAGAACTCGGGGAGCCCGTCTCCGGTCGGCTGGGCGATGAAGATCGAGCCCTTCAGGGGCCCGGCCAGGAGCATGGTGCGCGCGGTCGCCGTACCGACGGCCGACTCGCGCGGGCAGCGGCCGGCGAGCGCCTGGCGGTGCGAGCAAAGCTCGTTCAGGGAGCCGAAGTCGACGCCGAGGAGGCGCGGCAGCCTGATCCCGGCGCTGCGCAGGTTGGCGCCGCGCCCGAGGCCGCCGACGCGGATGCGCAGCCCCGGCTTCTTCGGCGCCGCAGCCGGCGCCGCCAGCGTGGCGATCGAGACCCGTGGCCGGAACCCGAGCCGGCCACACCCGCGGACCGCAAACGGGCTCGACGCGGTCGCCTCCAGCCCGGCCTCGGAGCGCATCGTCGCCACCGCCAGCTTCGGCGCGCAGGAGGAGGGGTTGCGGATGAAGCCGGGGCGGTCGATCGCGATCCGGAAGGCGCGGATCCGCAGTGGGATCCCCTCGCCGACCCGCGGCAGCCGCTCGGTGGCAAGGGTCAGGCCGCCGGTTCGGGAGTTCACCTCGATACCGCCTCGGACGACGACCCGCTCGATCTCGAACGGCCCGACCGAGCCGCGGAAGACCATGGCGACCCCGAACGGGGCGCCGCGGAAGGGCCCGGTGAAGTAGGCCTCGCCGTACAGGGGGATTGGCCGAGGCCCGGGACCGAGCTCGACCACCGAGGTGCCGACGCGGCTCTCCGGCGGACAGGCGCCGATCGCGGCCTGCGCCGCCGAGCAGCGGCCGACCCGGCGCAGGACCGCGGCGATGCCCGACGGGAAGCCCATCGTGACCTGCCCGAGCTGGGCTTCGCCGTCGTCGCGTTCGATCTGGGTCGAGAAGCTCGCGAAGCGCCCGGCGGCCGCACTCGAGGAACCAGCCCGAAACCGGGGGCGGAAAGCGGGCTGGCCACAGCCGCGCTCGCCCCCGGAGACCGTGGCGGGTGCAGTGGCCCGGACCGCCGCACCCCCGGCATAACCCTCGAGCTCGGCCTCGGCGACGTAGGCCCCGCACGCGGCGGGGGTGGCGAGGAGCGCATAGGGGCCGCCGTCGAACTCGAGCCCGATGCGGTTGAACGGGATCTGGGGGAGACGGTCGAGCCGGGCGGTCACCCGACCGGTGCGCTCGTCCAGGTTCATCGCCCCGACGAACTTCGCTTCGACCCCGGGCCCTACCGCGACGACGAAGAGGCGGAAGCCGTCGCCGGTCCGCTCCCCGGCGAAGATCCCGCCGTCGAGCGGCTCGCGCAGGAGGGGACTCTCGAGCTCGACCGAGCCGATCCGGGAGGCGGCCGGGCAGCGGGCGGGGGCGTTGTCGCCGCGCGCCAGCTGGGAGTCGCTGCAGGCGACCAGGCCGTTGGCCCCCGGGGCGGAGACCGAGAAGCCCTCCGGCAGCTCCAGGCGCAGGGCGCGGACCTCCGAGCTGATCCGCCCCTCCGCCGTTTCGTCCTGGGGTATGGAGACCTCAATCTGAGCTCCGGTCGGGGAGTCGGCCACCGGGTTCCCCAGGTCGACGTCCGTCCTGGGGACGAAGGGCAGCTCGTCGCAGCCCCGCAGCCCTCCGGAGGCGACGTCGGTCACCGAGTCCCACGCCGACGGGTCTCCCCAGGAGCGCGCCCGCAGCGTGACCGCCAGGGGGGCATCGCAACGAGTGGGCGTCACCAGCAGCGGGCGGCGCTCGATCTCGGTTTCTTCCTGGCGGTCGGCCGGCACTCCCCAGAGGTCGATCCTGCCGCCGAGGATCGAGAGCTCCTGGGGCAGGGAGGCCACTTCCAGGGTTGCCCCGAAGTCGTCGGGGCGCAGCCGGACCCGCAGCGGGATTTTGGCGATCAACCTGGCGCCGAAAGTGGCGAATTCGTCTGGCCCGGGCTCGACGTTGTGCAGCCTCATCGTCACGGGACCGATGCCGGCCACGTCGATTTCGAGGCTGCCGATCCTCGACTCCTGCGTGCATTCGCCGCCGAAGATGGCGGGTTCGTCGTACTGCTGCCGCGGGCAGGTCGGAGTCGCCCGCGGGCTGCCGAGAAGACCGGGCGGTAGCTCGACCACGAGATCCCTGACGGTCCCCTCCGCCACCCCTTCCTCGGAGTTGAAGGCGAAATCGATCTGCACCTCGTCCGGATGGGCGCCCGCCCGTTCCTCGGGCTGATCCTGGGCGTCGAGCATGCGGACGGAGTTTCCGCTGGGCGCGAACCCGAACTCCGCCGAAGCGGGCGAGGCGAAGGCTCCCAGCAGCGCCAGGGCGAGGACCAGTCCCGGCAGCTGCCGGCTCACCGTCCTCCCCCGCCCGGGATCGTCAGCCTGCGCGTCGCCGCGTCCTTCCCGAGGGCGACACGCAGCCGCACCTTCAGGGCCCTGCCCGCCTCCAGCGCCGCGCGGGCCTCGTCGCTCCACACCAGCGTCAGGTGCGCCCTCCCCGCCCGCGTCGCCCCGGCGGTGCCCCGGGCGACGACCTCGCCCCCGGCCTTCGCCCGCGCCGTGAGCAGGCCGGAGACCGGAACGTGAACGGCGATCGCGGTCCGCCCCGAGCGAACGATGCCGGTGGCGAGGGCCCGCGGCAGCCGCTCGATCCGCAACCGCCCGCGACGGCGCTGGCCGCCGCCCTCGGTCGGCGGCCGCTCGAAGGGGGCGCCTGCAACCGGCTGGCGCTCGCAGGGCTCGATGCAACCCGGCTCTCCCGGTTCGGGGAAGCCGCCGCCGATCCGCGCCGCGTAGAGGTCGTTGTCGCCGCCGTCGCGGTCGGACGGGAGCAGGGTTCGGGTGGTGAGGAACATCACCGTGCTCCCGTCGGCGCTGGCGCCGGCGAAGGAGGCGGGATGCGGGCCGGAGCCGGGACTGACGAGGTAAAGGTTGCCCCGGTCCCATTCGTATACGTCTTCGGCGTCGTTCTCGTCCCCTGGGAGGAGACGCTCCGCGGTGGAGAACCAGACCCGATCGCCGTTGTCGGTCGCGGCGGGGAAGCGGTCGGGCGGGAGGAAGAACGCCATCGCTTCCAGCGGGGTCACGAAGCTCGCGGGCTCCGGCCCCTCGCCCCCGGTCGGGCCGACCGAGAGCAGGCGGATGCGATTCTCCGCCGCGTCGTAGCGGTAGACGTCGGCGCTCTTGTCCTCATCCGAGCCTTCGACCAGCGCTCCGGTCGCCGGCCGGGACACCGGGGGGCCGAACACCTCCACCGTGTCGTCTCCCGCGTCGGCGACGTAGACCCAGTCGCGCTCCGGGTTGTAGGCGATGCCGACTCCCTGTTCCACCGAGCCGCCACCGGCAGAGCCCCGCGGTCCTTTGCCGACCTCGAATTCGTCGAAGCCTTCCTTGTGGATGGTGAAGACGAGTTGATCCTCGCCGCTCTGGTTGACGGCAATGTCCTCGCTGGGTACCGGGTCCAGGGTGGAGTCGAAGGCGCCGCCCACGTACTTGTCCACCCGGCCGAGGACGAAGCTGAGGTAGAGGTTGCCCTCCGAGTCGGCGTTCAACCGGCAGAAGGACCCTGTATCGGTTTTGACCTGACCGATCTGCTCGGGCGTGCTCACTGCGGAGAACTCGCGCGCCGCCTGCTCCCCGGCATCGGCGACCCAGAGGTGGCCGTCGCGGTCGACCGCGGTGCCACAGTCGTTGCCGAGCAGATCGGCTGGGATCTGCCACAGATAGCCGCCGCCGGGAGCGAAGGCGTTGACCGGCCCCGGTATCTCATTGACGTAAATGCGCCCCTGGGAGGCGGTCCCCGAGTTGTCGATCGAGATCTCCGCATCGCCGCTGAACTCGAAGGAGCCCTGGGGGGTCCCGGCGCCGCTCAGCGACGACGTCCCGGTGGCGGCGAAGCTCGACGCGACCCCATCCGCGGTGAATTTGCTGACCACGTCGTGGCCTCTGTCGAGGACGTAGACGGAACCGGTGGCCTCGTCCACCCCGATCCGCCCCAGTTCCTGGAACCGGCCGGCGTCGGAGTCGCTGCCGTCGAAGGAGAACAGGAGCTCACGTTCCGTTTCCACGTGCGACAGCGGCGTGCTCGGCGCCAGCAGCGCGTAGCGGCCGTCCCGCGAGATCTGCGGTGGTTGGTCCGCCCGCTGGACGGCGATGAACCGCAGCTGCCCGTTTTGCCAGAGGTAGAGATTGGCGCGCCCAGGGGAGCCGATCCCGGGCAGCAGTCGTCCCTTCGCGAAGAAGTAGACCCGCGAGCCGCCGGCGCCGGCGCGGACCTGCTCCGCCAGCACCTCCCCCTTGGCCCCGGCGACCGCGGGGGTCAGCAAGCTCAGCGCATCCCCCTCGACGTCGAAGCGATAGAGGTCGGACGTCTCGTCCGTGTCCTCGTCGACCAGTTGCTCGGCGGTAACCAGGAAGACGGAGCCGCCGTCTGGGGTCAGGCCGACGAAGAAGGCTCTCTTCGCCGGGCCGCAGTCGGGCCGGGTGCAGCGCGAGGCGGAGGCCTCCATGGCCCTGGTTCCGTCCCACACATAGAGACGTTTCGGCTCGGCGCAGTTCGCCGACGCGGCACTGAAGACGGTGTTGTCGCCGGTCTCCGGGACCGCGGTGAAAGCCGTCGCCTCCGCTCCACAGGTGGACAGCTCCTGCCCGTCGTCGCCGACGTCCACCTGGCGCAGCGTCCCTGCGCGCAGTTCGTAGATCCCCCTGCCGCTGACCCGGGTGGCGTCGGAGGGCAGCAGATGGACGGGCGAGGTGAAGACCAGGCGGCGGGCGTCCGACGTGGAGCCGACGATCACTGGTTCTTCCGTGCCGACGTCGGCGAGAAACGCGAGCGAGCCGCCGGGGTCGCGCCGGTAGAAGCCGAACCTTTCCGGTTCCGGACCGTCCGGAGTGAGGGGATACCAACCGCGCCAAAAGGAAGTCGTCAGCGAATCGTCGAAGCCGACGGGCAGGGTGGCCAGGTTGAAGGTCACTTCTTTTGGTTCGTAAGGAGGTCCTAGCGGATCGTTCTCCCACCCCTCTTCGCCGCGCTCGGCGAGGTTGAAGGAGAGGACGTCCCCGGCTTCGGATCCGGGAAGCGAACCGAAGCTGAGGAAGACGACCGCGCCTCCGTCCGGGCTGACTCCGACCACGTTGCCGACGGTGGGCACCGGCTCGGCCGGCGTCACCAGCTCCAGCGCGCGACCGGTCGCCGCCGAGGCGGGCCCAGGCGCGGCGCCCGCCAGCGCGAGCGCCCCCAGCGCCAGGGCGAGCCCTGCGAAAGCCAGGCAACGCCGAGCCGAGCGGACCCGACCACGCTCCGCTCCGGGCCCGCTGCCTTGATTTGGAAACATCAGCATCTCCCTCCCGAGCAGGGCATCCTACGCAGGAGCCATGGGGCAATCAAGCCACCCGGAGAGAGCTGGGAAATCCTCCCTTCAGCGAGCGTTGACCATTCGCTGGTTGCTCCTGTGCTCGTTTTCCACTCGCCCGACCGTGCCATGACCGATACCCCGACCCTGATCACGATCCCGATCAGCCATTACTGCGAGAAGGCGCGCTGGGCGCTGGACCAGGCCGGCATCGCCTACCGGGAGCGGGCGCACCTGCAGTTGATCCACTGGATCCCAGTCGCCCGCGCCGGCGGAGGGAAAACGGCGCCCGTCCTCGTCTGGGGCGACCGGATCTTCGCCGACTCGGCCGAGATCGTCGAGGAGGCAAGCGCCCAGGGGCCGCCCGACCGCGCCCTGTTCCCCGGCGACCCAGTCGCCGCGGCGGAGGTCCGGAACCTGCAGCGCGACTTCGACGCGGTTCTCGGGCCCGAGGGTCGCCGGTGGATGTACTTCAACCTGCGCGGCCGGCGAGACATCGCGATCTCCTACGCCTGCACCGGTGTCCCCGCCTGGCAGCGTCGGGGGCTGCCGCTGGCCTACCCGCTCGTCGCCCGGGTGATCGATCGCTACCTCGACATCACCCCGGACAGCGCCGAGCGGTCCGAGGCGGAGGTGCGCGCGAGCTTCGACCGCGTCGCCGAGCGGCTGGGCGACGGCCGTCCCTACCTCTGCGGCGAGCGCTTCAGCGCCGCCGACCTCACCTTCGCCGCGCTGGCGGCATCGGTGCTGATGCCGCCGGAGTACGGGGTGCCCCTCCCCCAGCCCGACGAGCTGCCTCCCGACATGGCCGCGAAGGTCCGCGAGTTCCGCGCCCACCCCGCCGGCGCCCACGCATTGAGGATGTTCCGCGAGGAGCGTGGCTAGTCTGCACGCAATTTGCCGGCGATCCAGGTTGGCGTCACCGCGTCCGAAGCTCATAAACACCCGGGTTCGACAAGGCTGGCAAGGGGTTCAGTTGCAGATTCTCGAAGCGCGCTCTAGATACGTCCGCTGGCTGCTGGCGACGAAGGACCTCTCCCCCCACACCATCCGCGCCTACGACGGGGATCTCGCCAGCTTCGAACGACACCTCGGCGGCGGGGCCCCGGTCGCCGCCATCGATCGCGACGAGCTCGTCTCCTTCCTCGAGGTGCAAAGAGAGGCCGGCCTTTCGCCCGCCTCGCTGCGGCGGCGGGCATCCGCCCTGAGAGGGTTCTGCCGCTGGCTGAGCCTGGAGGGCCTTCTCGCAACCGATCCCTGGAGCGGCACGATCGTCTCCCCGGGGCGCTCCCGCCGGCTGCCGCGGGCCATGCCCGCGCACGAGCTCGACCGGCTGATCACCTTCCTGAAGGGCGCGGCGGGGTCGAGCGGCGGGCGCCGCGACCCCGGCCCGGTGCAGGAGCGACCCCACGAGTCCACCACGCTCCTCGCCGTCGCCCTGATGGTGGCGACCGGCATCCGCGTCCACGAGGCGGTCGGCATCAGGCACCAGGACGTCGACCTCCAAAGCCGCGGCATCCGGCTGGTCGGCAAGGGCCGCCGCGAACGCCACGTCTACCTGACGAACTCGTGGATCACAGGCTTGACCGGCTCCTACATAGACGCGCGCTCGACGATCGGCGGCTCCCATCCCTTCCTCCTCTTCAACGTCCGCCACGAGCCCCTCAGCCCCGCGGCGATGAGGTCGAGACTGGCCAAGGCGGCCTCGGCGGCGGGCCTGACGAGGCGCATAACACCTCACATGCTGAGGCACACGGCGGCGACGCAGCTAATCGAGGCGGGCGTGGACATCCGCTATATCCAGCGCCTGCTAGGCCACGCCAGCCTCAGCACGACAGAGATCTACACCCACGTCTCCGATGAGGCCCTGCGCCGTACGGTGACGGACGCCGACGTGCTCGGGAAGCTGGCGCGGGTGCGATAGTCGGCCGCATGACCGAGGCCCAGTCGGGAGCCAGCCGCGGATCGACCGGCGCAACCGGCCCCTGCGTCGCGATCGCCTCGTACGTGAAAAGGCCGACGCTGCGAACGGACGACCGGCTGCTGACCGCGGCCCTGGAAGCGGAGGGGATCCGGTCGCAAGCGGTGGTGTGGGATGACGAGAGCGTGGACTGGGAGGGCTTCGACGGCTGCATCCTGCGCTCGGTCTCCGACTATCACCGGAAATTCGACCTCTTCCTCGACTGGCTGGCGAAGACCGGCGACGTGCTGCCGATCTGGAACCCGATCGACCTGGTCGCCTGGAACGCCGACAAGTCCCACCTGCGCGAGCTGGTGGCCGCTGGGGTGCCGATCGTCCCCACCCACTGGCTGCCTCGGGGAGCCGAGGTGCGCCTCGACGAGGTGCTCGGCGCCCGCGGCTGGGAGGAGGCGGTGCTGAAGCCGACGGTGGGACTGGGAGCCCAGGGGCTGAACCGGGTACGCCGCGCCGAGCCGGGGAGCCAGGAGATCGCCGAGCGGATGCTCGACCTCGGCGGGGTGATGGTTCAGCCCTTCCTGCCCACGATCGAAAGCCACGGCGAGACCTCGCTGGTCTTCATCGACGGCGAGCTGTCGCATGCGGTTCGCAAGCGGCCCGCGCCCGGCGACTTTCGCGTGCAACCGCACTGGGGAGGTTCGGTCGCCCCCGTCGAGCCCGCGGCTGACGAGCTCGAGGTGGCGGCGATGGTCCTCGCCCGCCTCGCGGCGCCCGCGCTGTTCGCCCGGGTGGACCTGGTCCGCTCGGCGGCGGGGGAGCCGCTGCTGATCGAGCTCGAGCTGGTCGAGCCGATTCTCTTCCTCGAGGCCGACCCGGCGGCGGCCCCGACCCTTGCCGAAGCTCTCGGTCGCAGGCTCAGCGACGGGCGGCCACCGGCCATTCCTCGATGACCGCCCCTCCCGAGAGGACGTGCAGCCGGTCGTAGAGGTTGATCGTCATCGGTCCGAAGCCCGGGTCGATCCGGACCATCTCGCCGAGCGCCGGCTCCGGGCCGGAGGCGAGGAAGCAGAGGTGCTCTTCGTGGATGGAAGCGATCTCACCCCAGCCGCCGGTGAGGTCCGGCGGCCCCCCGAGGGAGCTGACCCCCTTGTGGCCGCAGTCGAGGACGCCGTGCGAGCCCTGACGGCTGATCACGGTCGTTCCGATCCAAAGCGCGATCTGGAACTCGGAAACGAGGCGCCGGCGGGCCACGTCCATCAACACGTAGGCCCCCGGCTGCAGCTCGGTCACCCGCGGGTCGGCCCCCGTAGTGCGAAAGGTGGAGGTGCCGCCCGCCGAGACGATCTCGACCTCGATTCCCTCGGCCCGGATCGCCTCCGCGTGATCGCCGAGGACGGCGATGGCCTCCCTGGCGCGAGCGGCGCGCTCGTCCTGGTCCTCGATCGGCGAGACGTGGCCTTCGTAGCCACTCACCCCGGCGAAGTGCACCCCCTGCGCCTCAACCGCAAGCTCCGCCAGCCGGGCCGTCTGCTTGGGTTGCCGCATTCCGCAGCGGCCCATGCCGGTGTCGACCTCGATCAGCACCCGGACCTCGCTCCCGGCCCGCCTCGCCGCCGCGGCGATCCCCTCCAGGTTGGCCGGGTCGTCGACAAGCACGGCGATCCGGCCGCGCCGGGCGGCGACGGCCAGCCGCTCGACCTGGGCCGGGAGAACGACCTGGTTGGCGATGAGGATGTCGTCGAGGCCGGCATCGAGGAGCGCCAGCGCCTCCTCCAGGGTCGCGACGGTCAGACCGACCGCACCCGCCTCGACCTGCAACCGCGCCAGCTCAACACACTTGTGGGCCTTGAAGTGAGGTCGAATCTCCACCCCCACCTCACTCGCCCATCCCGCCATCGCGGCGATGTTCTCCTGCGCAACCGCAAGGTCGACGAACAGCGCCGGACTCTCGACCTCGGTCCAGTCAACGCCCACCGTCTACCTCCGGTGGCGATAACTGAGAATTATCGATGCCCGCCAGCCGCGATGAGCTTCTTCGCTCACTGGAGCGACAGAAGCTCCTGCTGTCCGAATCCATTGTCTTAACCCCTGTCGACAGCTTGCCGTTCGGGTTGGCGGACCGTGACCGAACGTCTTTTCTGCACGGACTGTACTTGACCGACAAGGTACGGGACAAAGCAGCACGTATGGACGCGGTGGTTCAGTTCGGAGGTAGAGAGCAGACGGCGGAAGACCTGGCAGCTATCCACCGTTTATTTGCGCACGCGTTCGGGGCGTCCACCGGTTCGCTCCGTCTTCTGTCAGGTCTTCAGGCGCATGCAGCCACCTTCATGAGCATCAGCGCCATCGGCCAAACCGTGATGCTCCTCTCCGAGGAGGCGGGCGGACACTTCAGCACCCGCGCGATCTTCGAACGCCTCGGGCTCCGCACGCTGGACCTGCCGATCGACCCGGAGCGCATGTGCATCGACCGGGCCGCCACGGAAGAGCTGGTCGAGCGCGAGCGTCCGGAGTTCGTGTTCGTCGACCGCAGCGAGGGCCTTCGCTACGAGGACTTCTCCTTCATCGGTCGGCTGGAGGGGACGACCACCGTGTTCGACGCCTCCCAATTCGTGACCCCGATCCTCACCGGCCGTTACGAGAACCCGCTCGCATGGGGGTTCGACCTGATGTTGTTCACCCTTCACAAGAACTTTCCCGGACCCCAGAAGGCCGCGATCCTCGGCCGGGAGGAAGGCGATCTCTGGAAGCGGCTGGTCGCGGGGCTGAGCACGATGGTCTCCAGCTCCCATGCCGAGAACACCTACCTGGCCGGGCTGACCCTGCTGCGCGAGGAGTGGCTCGAGCGGTATGTCCAGCGGCTACTGGGCACGGCCGCGGGGCTGGAGGCGGCGCTTGCCCAGCGGGGCGTGCAGGTGCTGCCGCGATCGCGACAGGGTGACCCAAGATGGCCGGTCACGCATCACATCTGGGTCCTGGCCGAGGACCGGGAGGCCGCCTTTGCGCAGTATGAAGGCCTCACCTCGGTCCGGATACACACCAACTACCGGAAGCTTCCCTACGGGCTCGGGTACGGACTGCGTCTCGGCACCTCCTTCTCCTCGGTGGCGGGAATCGGCGACGCGCACCTGGAGGAGCTCGCCGACATCGTCGCCACCACGATCGCTTCGGGTCCCAGCGCATCCCTCCAGGAACGTGTTGGCAGGCTCGCCGCCGAGGCCCGTACCTCGGCGATCCTGCCGGCGGAGTACTGGACCTAGCCCTCGGCTACTGGCCGACGAACGGGTAGAACCGGAACACTTCCCGCAGCTCGAGGATGGGCAGGGGGTCGCGGGCGGCCAGATGGTCAAGCAGCCGTTTCTCGCGCATGTATCCACGCTCCGACATCCGCTGCGCGAGCCCTCGCAGCTCCCCCTCTGCCGGCGGACCCTTCACCCATCGCAGCAGGACCCCCAGCATCTCGGCTCTCATCAGGCCGTACTCGTTGCCGGCCGCGGAATCAAGCTCGACAACCCGCTGCAGGCGCCGGTGCGCCGCGGTGAGATTCTCCTCCGCCTGCCGTGCCGCCAGGGGGCTGGCCTGCGGCAGCAGTTCGTAGTGCTTCAGCACGTGCCAGCGCAGGAAGTGGAGGTGCGGATAGCTGGCGATGTCCTCGATGCCGGTCTTCTCGATGAACCGCTCGTACTGGTGAAGGCGAACCTGGAAGTCGTCGAGATGAGCCCCCTCCTCGATCATCTCGACGAAGAGGACGTCGGCCTGCAGGTACTCGGCCTCGCGGTCGCCGTACTGTCGGAACTGATCGCGAGCGCGCTTGTAGAGGCGCTGGGCCACCTTCACCAGGTCGTTCTTCGTCTCGACCTCGCCCGGTAGGACTTCGGCCTGCGCGGCCTGCTCGAAGGTGACGGGTTCGAAGAAGATCGCCACCTGCGGCAGCAGCACCAGGCCGACCAGATGCGCCCGCATGTACAGCGTCTCGAAGGCGTCGTAGGAGGGCAGGCGCGACCGCAGGTACTCCCCGATTTCCCGCCGCTCGCGGCTGGCCAGGTCCTCCGCCGGGGCCGCCCCCTCCAGGTAGAAGTGCCGCAGCGAATCGAAGTGCATGCGCCCGAGCGAGTAGTCCAGCCAGTGGCTCTCGCGGGATCTGATGAGCTCCAGAGTCTCGGCGCCCAGGTCGAGGAGCTGGCGCGAGGCGAAATGGCCGCCGTGAGCGGCGAAATGGAGCTTCCAGTACTCGCCGACGATCGCCACGACCCGGTCGGGGCTGTCGCAGAGCAGGTCGATGGCCGGCAGCAGGGTGTGGTCGTGGCTGGCCTCGAGCCTGGTCGCGATGAAGATCATCGCCAGCTCGCTGCTCGGATCCAGGGTCAGCAGGACGTCGTCGCCGAAAGCCTCCTGCGAGGCCCCGAAGTTGCCGGTCCGGTCGAGCAGGATTGCCAGCTGCAGGTGCAGCGCCGGGGAGAGCTCGTAGCGGTCGTTCGCCCGTTCCAGGCAGCGCAGCATGCGGGTGTAGGGGCCGTGGGCCATCGCCGCGTCGAAGTGCCTCGCGGCCTCCTCCTGAGCGCCGACCTCGACCGCGATCAGCCACGCCCTGAGGGAGTCGCCGTCGGCGCTGGCGTCGCGCAGGCGCGAACGGCCAACCGTGCCGAAGGGGACCTCGAAGGTCGAGTGGGACGAGAGCTGGTCGATGCAGAGCTTGGCGCTGGCCTCGTGGAACAGGTAGTGCGTTCCCCGCCGGTGACTGCGGGTCACTAGGCCGATCCGCCGCAGGCGTCGCAGGGTCGCGCGCCTGCGCTGACTGTCCGCCTGCCGTCCCCCACCCGGGCGGCCCCCGGCCAGAGCGCGCTCGGCCCGGTGCAGGGCGGCTTCGGAAAACGAGCCGCTGTGCATCGAGAGGGCAACGATCAAGGCGAGTACCTCGACCAGGTCCTGGCTGTCGGCGTCGGGAGCATCGCCCTTGAGCAGCCGGGCGATGGTGGAGATCTCCGCCGGCGTCCCGCCCTGTCGCTGTATGACCTGGGCGAGGTGCAGCTGCGGCGCGGAGGCGACCGCTTCGACCTGCAACCCCTGGATCAGCCGCGAGCCTTCCTTGTCGACCAGCGCGAGGGACCTGGCGAGCGACTCGGAGGAGGGGCCCGAGAGCTCCAGGTGTCGATTCGCCGCCTTCGCTTCGGAGACGAGCCGAACCTCACCGCCGCGACCGAGGTTCCAGGCGTCGGGCCGGCGGCTGAGGAAGAGCAGCATCCTCTCCGAGAGGGAGGAGGGCTGTTCGATCAGCCTGCTCGTCAGCCGGCTCAGTACGTCCTCGCGCACCAGGTGGAAGTTGTCCACGAGTACGACCGACTGCTCGTGCTGCGATCCGCCGAGCGAGTGAAGCAGCGCATCCTGTTCTGAATCGGACTCGCCGAAGTCGTAGAGGTAGGTGTGGGTTCCGTACTTGACGAGGCTAAGGTCGCGGACCAGTTCCTGGACAAAGAGCATCCCGGTGCGCGTCTTTCCCCTGCCGCTCCTCCCTTCGAGGAACCAGTACTGACCCATCTGCTCCTGCCGGCACGCGTCGAGGAGGTCGCGAACTGCGTTGCGCTGCTCCTGGTAGGGAAGCAGTGGAGCCCTCAGCTCCTCGGCGGTCAATCGACACTTGACCTGTCCGCGCTGGTTGCTCGGTGCGTCAGTCTGGCAGGCCATCACCACCTGCCGCTGCAGGCGACCGAAGATGGAGTCGACCAGGGCTCTCACCGACTCCATCCGCAGTGAAGCGCCGTAGAGCACGAGTACGGCCAGGACCGCGAGGGCGAGCGGCAGGCCCTTTGAGAGCGCGCCCAGCCCCGCCGCCCCTCCGATCGTGGGGATGAGCCAGGCCCCGATCAACAGCGGGATCAGGAGCAGCCGCAACAGGCGGAACACCCCGTCCACCGGCCTGATTACGACGGTGACCCGCCGACCCCCGCGGTAACTCAGCACGTCGATAATTCTCAGTTATCCACACAGCGGCTGGGCACGGCTGCATCGTACTCAACCGCAGCGTCAGCAACCGGAGAGCGAAGCCTTCTTTCCTACACTCTGGTTCCTAGACCGCGCGACCTGGAGAAGACGGTCATCGCGCCGCTCGCGTACCTGGTCGCAGCCGGCTCCGCCGGCACTTTTTCCCACTTCGAGGAATTCGTGGTGCTGTGGTTGGTCCTCGAGTTCCTCCTCTACTACGCGCGATACCAGTGGAACGACGTGCGCGGCATCGACAATGATCGCCTCCATCCCGCGCGTCACCTCCGGGCCCGTCTGCCGGTGGGTGTGACCGAGGCGGATCGCCGCCGGAGCGTCAACACGAGCCTCGCCGCCGCATCGACGAGGGTGGCGATCGCCGTCCTCGTCGGGATCGCGCTGGGCATGGTCGAGGCGGTCGCGATCCTGGCGATCGCGGTGTGCCTCAGCGCGGCCGTGTACGAGGGTGTGCGCAGCCGCTCCACCCCGCGACCCTCGTACACGCCCAACCTCTCCGTGGTGGGCGTCTGGTTGACGGTGGGCCTCGGCTACATGATCAGGGTCGGGCTGGGACTGGCGCTCGTCGGCATTCCCCTCGGCAGCGCGACGATGGCGGTCGGGCTCATCTGGGCGTACGCCTTCGGCACGATGTACGTGCTCCTCAGCTGGGCCCTGGAGACGAGCAACCACTGCGCGCGGACCGGAACGGCTCTGGCGGTGGCGGAGGAGGCGCGACGCAAGCCCCACATCGCGGCCCTCGTCAGGTTCCTGGACCCTCAAGGCGGTCCGCCGACCATCCGCCCGGTTCGCGAGCCCATCTCCCCCTCCACTCCCGGGCACCTAGGGAGCGTGCCCGCGCTGGCCCACCGCACCGCCGTCGGCTGCCCGTGGAATCTCGCTCTGATCGCCAGCGCGCCGTTGTCCAGCCTCCTCGGCGCGGACCTTGCCGGCATTCCGAGCTGGCCAGGGGGGCTAGTCGCGGCCTTCGTCTGCCTCGGCGGCGCCACCGGCCTGCGCTGGTCCACAGGCTCTCCCCTGCGGTGGGCCGTCGCCGCCGCGGCCGGGCTCGTCCTCGCGCTGCTCGCCGCCGGCGCCACCTCGCCGTGGGCGGCCCCCATCCCCTGGCTGGCGGTCGCGGCCTGCTACTCCTGGCTCCGCTCCTCCTCCTACCTCGCAGCGATGGGGGCCGGCGCCCAGAGTCGCGCAGCTACCTCGGGGACCTAACTAAGCGAACTCGATCACGCTGCGGATCCCGTCCTGGGCCTCCATCAGCTCGAAGCCGCGGTTGACCTCGTCGAGGCCGATCCGGTGCGAGACGAACGGGTCGAGGTCGATCTCCCCCGCCAGGTAGCGGTCGACGAGGGCCGGGACCTGGTCGCGGCCCTTGACGCCGCCGAAGGAGGAGCCGGCGATGCGGCGGCCGGTGATCAGCAGGCGCGGAACGACGTCGAGGGTCTCCCCTCTGCCGGCGACCCCGGCGACGGTGCAGAGCCCCCAGCCCATCCGCGCCGCCTCGACCGCTTCGCGCATCACCCCGACGTTGCCGGTCGCCTCGAAGGTGTAGTCGGCGCCGAAGCCGCCGGTCAGCTCGAGGATCCGCTCGACCGCTCCCTCGCCGCCCTCGAGCAGGTCGGTCGCGCCCTGGCCGCGGGCCAGCTCGAGCCGCTGCGGCGAGAGGTCGACGCAGACGATCCGCTCGGCCCCCTGCAGGCGACAGCCGGCGACCGCCCCGAGCCCGACCATGCCGGCGCCGAAGACCGCGCAGGTGCTGCCGGGCCGCACGGCGGCGGTGTTGATCGCGGCGCCGAGCCCGGTCGAGAGCCCGCAGGCGAAGAGGCAGGCATGCTCGAACGGCGCCTCGGGACTGACCTTCGCCAGCGCGATCTCCGGCATCACCGTGTACTCGGCGAAGGTCGAGCAGCCCATGAAGCTGCGGATCTCCTCGCCGTCGCGGGAGAGCCGCGTCGTCCCGTCGGGAAGGTGCCCCTTGTTCTGCTCCTCCCGAATCGCGAGGCAGAGGTTGGTGCGCGGGTCGAGGCAGTGGACGCACTCCCGGCACTGGGGCGAGAAGAGGGTGACGACGTGGTCCCCGGGCGCCAGCGAGCCGACGTCAGGCCCGACCGCCTCGACCACGCCCGCCCCCTCGTGGCCAAGCACGGTCGGCGCGTAGCCGGACGGGTCGGCGCCGGAGGCGGTGTACAGATCGGTGTGGCAGACGCCGCAGGCGTGCAGCCGAACCAGCACCTCCCCAGCCCGCGGCTCGGCCAGCTCGACCTCCTGCACCGCGAGCGGCTCGCCGAAGCGCTCCAGCACAGCCGCGCGCATCTTCATCGGGCCAGGCTCCTGCCGCAGTCGGCGATCGTCTCCATCGGCGACCACCGTACACCCGCCTGGAATCGCACCGGACTGGCTTCCCCCCGCCTAGCCAAAGAGCCCTTCGCCGAGGAGTCCACCACGGGAGATCCGGGGGGAGGGCGGCGAATGGCTCCACGCGAACCCGCCCATTTGCCAAAGAGGGGGCAGACGGAATTCGAACCCACGACCGCCGGCACCACAATTCGGCCGCCCTTTGGCGGCGCCAACGGCGAAACCCGCATGACAAGCGGATTTGCGCCCGCCTCCGTTTGCCGCTGCCGGACCTCGATATGCGGGGATATTCGGCGATTGTCGGGGGTTACTGGCAGTAACGCCGATTACTGCCTGATCGGGCCGACCGCCGGTTTAAAGGGTGGCTGACTGGATCCCGATGCCCTAGCCCGTGGGTTTTTCGGGGAAGACAATCCGTCATTCCCCAGCTTCTGGGTTCACGTCTTACTCATCCTGAGGTTCCGTGGTGTTCTTGCCACGTCCTCGCATCCACGTGATGTACACGCGAGCCACCTCTGAGAGCGTCAGCACCGTTACGAGGAACTGTGCGAGCGCGTAGGTCAACATCCCCAGAAGCAGGGCTATGAGTGCCGCTCCAGCTGTGCAATCGCTGCCGAAAGTTGGGACGGTACTGCTTCCCTGGGTTACGAGGGTGACTAGAGAGATCACTATTACCGCCCAATGAGCAGTGGCCGTCCACGAGAAGACGAAGACGAGCTCTGAAAACGCGTTGCGTGCGCCCTTTGCCTCTGGCTGGCGCTCGTAGTCGGCTAGGAACTTGGCGAACGAGCGATCAGGAAGGGTTAGTGCGATGGTGAGTCCTGCGAGGCAGAATCCGAGAGCAAGCGCCGCGTACGCTAGTACTGCGGCGACTAGCTTGTCCGTCTGAAGGTCGTCGAACGCGAGATCACCCCCCCAGATTCCGATAGCGAGCGTCACCGCGACCGCTAAGACAGTCTGTCCTTGGAAGAGGATGGCCTGACGCCGCGGCCAGACATCACGACGTAGGTACCGAACGAGCGGCTTCACAAATCTCCGCTGTCTTGATGCGCCCGGATTTCGCTCTCAAACTCGAGGAGCGCATCGAAGGCACCTTCTTCCTCTGCTTGCCCGTCAGGCGCGCGCCGGAGCGATGCTCGTCGATGCCGCGTATAACCGCGGAGGGTGACCCTCGTATCACCGGAATCCTCCCCCCGCCGCCCGACCACGCTCGCACCCTCGATAGCGCTTGGGCCCCGGCCGCGCGCGACACGCCGCAAGAGGCCGATGACTCCGTCGGCTTGGTCCAGGGACCCGCCCCGTCCCGCCGTGAACTCCACATTGGCGGCCTGTGCCTCTGAGCGTGCGGCTGCTTCCGTCAGGCCGTCCGCTACATCAGACCAGTCGAAGTTTGGGCGACGTAGACGAACCGTCGCAGATTGGATCCGCTCAAAGTCATCGAGCGCTCCCACAAAATCCTCGCTGACCACGGGGACAAGGGCGAGATCAAGTCGCTCGAAGCCTTTTATCGTGCGGCCCGCCCGCTGAAGAATGGCCTCAATGTCTCTGGCCTTTGCGCCGCGGAGATTGAACTCAACAACCGCATCATGAGTCGTCATATCGATCACGGCATGGGTGCGGCTCACTACAACCTCTCCGCGTCTCAGCGATTGGATGCGTTCACTTTGGTCCTCAAGGCTGTAGACAAGGGGGTTGAGGCCGACGGGTCCCTCAAGCGCGACAAGCCGTGCTATCCCCTGTCTTACATTGAGCCTCGGAATAGCCGTCAGGCGGTCCTCTGACACAAGCTCGCGCTGCTGGGGGGTGAGCCGGGTGAGCCCGCGGAAGAGTTGATTGTAATCCGCTGGCTTTCTACCTACATGGGCATGGATTTTGAACTGCTCCAGTTTGCGATTTAGGACCCTAGCTGCCATTTGCCTCTCTGTCGTCGGGGGCTTCGCCGATGAGGTAACGAAGCAGCTCCTCAAGATCGCGTTCGTCACCCTCAGCGGCAGAGAGAGTGTCCTGATCATTCAAGATGCCGTCGCGTAACTCGGCACCCTGAAGAAAGGATTTCATCGTGGCCTCCTTGCGCTGGAGGGAGGCTTGTACCAAATCATCGATCGTTGGTTGACCTTGAATTTGGAGTTGAGGAACCTGCACTTCGACCTGGACATTCTTCGGCAGGCCTAGCCGATGAATGCGATCGATCGACTGAAGCCAACGGGCGCAGTCATACGTCCGATCAAGGTAGAGGGCACGGTGGCACTGCGAATGCAGCGAGATGGACTCCGCGCAGGCCGCTGGATTCGCGATCAATACAGCGAATCCGTCTGCTCTGAGGAAGGCATCAATCCGCTCCTCTCGAGTGTCATCAAGCTCGTCCTCACCCTCTCCGCCAGCAGCCGGGATTCGACCATCGACCGAATACACGTCAGTGTCGAATAGCCCTAACACGAGATGTCGAAGCTGATCGATATTTCGGATGAAAGAAGTCCAGATGACGACCTTTTCATTTTCTCTCTGTAGTCCTTGGAGTCGCTCGAGAACCCACTCCATCTTGGCGGGGAGCTCACCGAGGCTTCGGTAGTTGTCCAAGCGCTCCAGAAGAGTCCCTGAAGGGACGGCTTTAAGCCCGAAGAACCCGTCATCTTCGGCGAGCAGAGCTGGATTACTAGCCGCCTGCAGGAGCCGGATTGGTCGTCCTCGCCGAAGCATCTGCAGTCGCGCTCTGCCCGATGCGCCGGAGAGAGTTTCTGAGCGCAATCCCTGGGCGATCGCTTCGTAAATTTCGGCTTGAACTTTGGAGGCCTCGACGGGCTCGACTTCTACCTTGTAGGGCCGGAGGCCGAGCTGGGCCTTTGGCGTGCGGAAGTAGTACGGGGCGAAATGCTCAATAACGGTGTTCACGCCTCGGTTGATACGGGCAGTGTGGGCAGATCGTGACTCCGCCAACTCACCGCCAGGCCAAAGAATGGTGAATTGGCTCCAGAGGTCGCGTGGGCTATGAGGCATTGGCGTACCCGTCAGGATGAGCCGAATTCGTGCGCGCTCCGCAATACGCACTAGTGCCTCAGCCCACATTCCACCCGTAAAGCGCTTCACGCGGTGGGACTCATCGGCTACAAGCAGAATGTTAAGGCGTTCGCCGAGGCTCCGGAGCGCTTCCTCGTCCCCTGCAGCCGTGGCATAGCTAATAAGGAGCACATCGCCTTCAGCCACACCATGATAGGTCTCTCGCCGCTGAGCTGGTGACATATTGTGGATGCGTCTGACGTTCAGAGCCGTCGGTAGGGCTGCGGCGATCTCACTTTCCCAGGGTCTAAAGCAGGAGAGCGGGCCGACAACAACCACAGCATCAATGGTGCCTACGGCTAGATGAGCGCCAACTACGGCTAAGGTCGTCGTCGTCTTCCCTGCTCCTGGTACTGAGAAGTTCGCCGCGTGCTGTGCGTGCAGGGCATGGAGCGCCGCACGGAGCTGATGAGCGAGGAGTGGTCGAGCCTCCTCCTGCCAGCCAAGTTTTGCGAGCCGCGATGCCAAAGCACTTTCATCGAACTCTGGAGCCGGATCAGTGCCATCGAGCCCCAGATAACGGGTTGCGGCACGTCGGGTACGAGAGTAAGCAATGCGACTCTCGCGGATGAGTTGTAGTACCCGCTGCGCTCGCTGCTCCTGCGCTTCTGCGACGAGATCAAAATCGCTGGCCCATTGATCGATTAGCGCAATGATCTGGTCGGCTGGTTCGTCGCGGAGTGGGACCTGCCACGTGGAGCCATCGCGAACGGCGCCTAGCACCGTTCCGAAGAACATCTGAGCGTGAATATCTTCAGGCGCGCCCGTAATAACGACCGAATCGCCCGCGGCTGCGAGCTCAACTTGGAGCGCTTCGTTCACTTCGCTGGAGAATTGAGTGTCGCCTCTGCCATCCGACTCCAGGCGACGATCGCCTCAAGAGCTTTTTGCACAGAGCCGTCAGTATCTGCCTGAAGTGCATCAGCGATCGTGCCAGGCGTTGCCTTGGCGAGATGCGCTGCCGCTACGAGAATTGGCTCCCCCGGTGCCTTGCGGGCTGCGGCGGCAGCCGTTCCGTGCAACCGGATGATGTCGTGGACCTCGCGATAGGTCTCGGGGTCCGGAACGCCTTGGCCATCGTCGTCATCTCCGTCCTCTTGGTCGCCTTCTTCGGTCGTCCAATCAGGCTCGACTGCGGCCGGATCGGGCTCCGGCAGAATGCCGCCGATGCCATCGAGACTTTGCGCGACGGCCGCATACATCTCATCGAAAAGTTCTGGCTGCTTTTCGAGCATCTTTCGAAGCTCACGCAGCTCTCCGTGGGGATTATCAGCTCGGACTGCGGCGAAAGAGAGGGTCAACATCTTGCTTTCCCGCCGGCGGTCGAGCGAGCGCGCTTTCATCATGTTGTTCGCAACGTCGCGAAACCGCTCAACGCGGCGCTCAAGACGATGGAACTCCCCTTCAGCGTGAATGGCTTTGAGGTACTCAGCCATGTAAAACACAGCCATAAGCTGGACCATCGTGCGCCTTTTGTCGTTCCGGACGAGATGCTTAATCGCCTCGGCAACCCGATCGACGTCGCGCGGACTGTGCCAATCGATTCCTTCGAGTTCGGCGGCCTCGCGGAGGGTGAGCAGAAGATTGACATCGCCGTATCGGACCTTAAGGCCCTCAGTCAGCTGCTCGTTTGCCTCTAGCCGGAATAGCTCACGCTCATCGATCTCTGGACCGAGCACGATGGCGTCGACATATTCGAAGCGCTCAAATGCCTCCTCAGACTGGAGGCGCCGGAGCATTGCCCAGCGTCGGTTGCCGTTCACAATCAGGCCATTGGGCCGAATCCAAAACGGGGACTCCTGCTCGCGCTTAAGCCAGTCAGCCCGCAGTGCCTCCGTGTCGGCGTTCCGTTTGCCAACAACTTCACGGCGTTCGTCGAGCCTCGGCTCCTTGTCAAGCGCAAGCGTGATCAGGGCCTTCTGATCCTCCGGTTTGGTCGGATCAAGCTTCCGGCCAAGCCTGCTCTCAATGGCGTCACGCTCTGCGCGGAAGCGTCGATTTTCAGGATTTAAGTGAAGGGCGTCAGCGCGTACGCGGTAGACCGCGAACTGCATCCAGCGACCCTTCGCCCACAGTCGAGTGCTGCGATCGCCTTCCCGCTGGAGGTGTAACGCCTCTATGGCGTCTTGAGCGGCCTCAACTATCGTCATCACGGTCTCCTGTGAGGCTATGAGCACAAGAGAGTCCCAGGATCATGCTGCGTCTGTCCGCAGCCGAAATGGCGAGAGGGTCTAGGTTGCTAATCCAGCCATGGATGGTCTCCGGTAGCCCCGTCTTCAGCTTGCTTTCCCGAGGGCGGCAAACAAAAACCAAATCCCATTCACAGTTGCCGGCATGGCTGTGGCTGCCCGCTCTTGCATCGGCCCACACAGGGAACACTGCGACTACACCAAACTGGGCGCGATACAGGGCACGACCTAGTGCGGTCCATGCCTCTTCCTTAGTTGAATGGAAGGTAAAACAGAAAACAGCCTGCTCGCGCAACTGGTGGCGAACCTTGCTGAAGGCCGTCGCGAGTCGGTTCTCGAAAGTCGCGGCCGCGTCGGGACCGACGGGATAAATCGGTGCCCCGGCAAGAGCATCGCCTCGGCCAGAAGGTCGATGCCACGCGCGAAAGAAGAGAGAGAGATCCGAATATGAGATGTAGTCGAAATACGGAGGATCCGAAATCGCGAGGCTCAACTTGCCTAGCTTCTTAGGTAAGCCGCGATCGGCCGAGCGGCAAGCCAGCGCCGTGCGAACAGAACGGCGCGCACGGAAATTGTGCGTTTGAATGGTTCCTGACTTGGGATCCCGGGCATGGCGGCGGACCGTGTCAGTGCTGGCTGTGGCGATGCGCCTAAAGGCCGCGGAAAGCGTTCCACGTCCCGCGCTCGGATGCAACGGGTTCAACTCGACCGCCAAAACCGGCATTGAATATGCACGTACTCCGACGAACAAAGGGGCAATACGTCCATAGCTAGTGGCATAGCCACAGAGCAGATTGTTCGAAGATAGGGCGTTGCTGACCGCTAGGCGGAGAGAATCGCGAACGGAACCGGCGATCTCGGCGCGCGCAATCCAATCGAAGGCCACAGCGAAACAAGCAGCTTGGCGCCGAGAAAAAAGATCGCTGACGCGCTCGAATCCGTAATGGCGGGCTCGCGCAGTCTCACCACGTCCGAGTCGTGCGGAAGGCAACATCAAGTCGACGCGATCGGACCACCAGCGGTTCGCTGCAGACTCGCCATCCTCGTCCCGAAGGGGAGGACGGATGCGTCTCCTGCCCGAAGTCGAAGTCTCCTCCACTGCTATGAGAATTCGTGGCAGCCGTGCGGTGCTTAGCTGCTCATGACTATGGCGCTCGCCACACCCTGGACACGCAAAGCGCCCCCTTTGGAACGTCCCTGACGATAAGTCCCAGGACCGACCGCAACAGAGGAGCGGCTGTCCATCCTCGAGTAAATGAATCTCCCGGCACTCAGGGCAAAAAGCGCTTACCGCGGAATCGCGTACGACGGCACCCGCTCGCCCATCGTCGCGAGCGAGTACGGGCGAGCGATAGACGAGCGCAGTCTCCTCGCACTTATGGCATCGCGCCTGTCGAACAAAAAAATAATGAAGAGGGATGACGGCTTGATTATTGGCCGGCGCGAACAGTGTCCCGACTGAGTTCTCGAGCTCCACCATCAAGTCGGTGGCGGCAGCGAGAAAGGAATCCTTGTCCACGCCGTGTAGCTCATGTCGAGCGATTCGGACGGCCAGTGGATCGACATCAATGCCCGTCACGTCTGCTCCAAGTCGCGCCCCCTCTAGGACCGTCGTAGCGCCGCCCATAAATGGATCTCCGATGTGGTGCCCATCAAGTAGGGGCTCATCGCTTTCAAATGCACTCCAAAACTCTTTGGCGCTGGCCGAGCTTGGCAGCGAAGCGGCAACAAGCAAGGCACGGATCACGGCGGGGGGTCGTCGCGCCCACCACTTGTGGACGGAGTACACGCTGTCCTTACTCTGTCGGTCAGCGAGGGCAACCTCGGAGACCTGCCGATAGGGAAATGAGACCTCAAGCAGCGTTCGCTTTGGCAGTTGCACAGGCGCCTGCACGCCAGGGGAATCATTGTTCTGGGAGTGAGAGACGGCGACAGGGGGCATGACTGGTGAAGGCTCCCATATGACGCGGATAGCCTGCGGCACTGCGACAAGCGGCCAGACCCCAGCTCGGATCGGTCGCGAATCCCAATTGAGGCCGATGAACGGTGTATCACCGGACATCCCCACCTATCCAACACCCATCAGGCAGAAACTGCCTGATCGGGAGCGCAATTTGGGTCCGGTTTAAACGGATCCACCCGACCCTGACATGCCGATTTGCAGGGAATTCGATAAGGGGTGGCAGACGGGATTCGAACCCGCGACCGCCGGCACCACAAGCCGGAGCTCTACCAACTGAGCTACTGCCACCGCGCTCACTCCAATCTACCGGGCTGAACTGGAGGCCGCCTGGGGGCGCGGCCGCTTCGCTGGGCGGCGGATTGCTGGAGGCGGCCGGACTAATGAAGGGTCGGGGAGGCGCCGATAGGTCGCAGGTGCAGGTGGCGCATGAATCTTTCTGGCAGGGGACCCATCGGGTGGTCGATCCTGCCGATCAGCCGCGGGACTTGAGCGGGCTGGCCTGGTGCGTCTATGTGAGCCTGGGCTTGCTGGCGATCCTGGACGTCGCTCGGATCGCGGCGGCGAGCGGGCTGCACGGGGTGATGACCGGCGGCGGGGACGTCGTCGGCAGCTACCACGACTATGCGCGCTGGACGGGCTATTACGGGCTGCTGGTTCTGCTCAGCGCCGGGGTCTTCATCGCCTGGTTCTTCCAGGCCTACAAGAACTTGCGCCGGCTCGGGGTCGCGAACCTGCGCTTCGGGAACGGCTGGGCGATCGGGGCCTGGTTCGTCCCGATCCTCGGCATGTGGCGCCCGAAGCAGATCGCCAATGACGTCTGGCGCGGCAGCGAGCGGGGCGCCGAGCTGACCGGGGGCTGGCGGACGGTGCCGGTCCCGAGCCTGCTGCACTGGTGGTGGGGCCTGTTCATCGTCCAGGGCCTGCTCATCTACGTCGGCCAGCGCACGACCGCCGCCGGCTACGCGAAGCTCGGCTTCTTCGGGCAACTGAACGACGGCTTCTCGCAGATCAAGACCGGGACCACGCTCGACATCATCGGCGGCGTCCTCGGCCTCGCCGCCGTCGCCCTGGCGGTCCGCGTCGTCGCCCAGATCACCGAGCGGCTCGACCAGATCCGGGAAGAGGCTCCGCAGGCGGCGTATCCCCCTCAGGCTGCGCAGTACGCGCACGCCCCTCAGTACGCGCAGGCCCCCCAGTACCCGCCGGCGCCGCCCGCACCCCAGTACGCCCAGGCCCCGCCGGTGCCGCAGCATCAGGCCAACGCCTTCCAGCCCCAGTACGCCCACTCGCAGCCTCCCCCTTCCCCGCCCGTTGCAGCGCCGCCGCCGGTCGCCCCCCAGCCGCCCCCGACCGAGCAGCGGATCCAGTGCCCCGACTGCGCCGAGTGGATCCAGGCCGAGGCGAACGTCTGCCGCTTCTGCGGGCACCGGTTGCGGCCGCTCGGCCAGTGAACCTGCTCCTCTCCGACAACCTCGAGCGCAGCCGCGGGACCGTCTTCTTCCGCCTGATCTTCGCCCTGCCGTTCCTGATCTGGCTCTCGCTCTGGGCCCTCGCCGCCCTCTTCGTCGCCTTCGTCACCTGGGTCGCGACCCTCTTCGAAGGCCGCCCGCCGGCCCCGCTGCACGGCTTCCTCGCCCGCTTCGTCCGCTTCGCCACCCACACCTTCGCCTACCTCAACCTCGCCGCCGAGCCGCTGCCGGCCTTCGACGGCAAGCCCGGCTACCCCGTCGACCTCGCGATCGAGCCGCCGGTCGCGCAGAGCCGCTGGAGCGTCGCCTTCCGGATCGTCCTCGCCCTGCCGGCCCTGCTCCTGCTCGGGGCCCTCTTCGGCTCCGGCAGCGCCGGCGAAATCCTCTGGAGCGCCGCACAGCCGGGCTTCGGCGGCCTGATCGGCACCGCGGCGCTGCTCGCCTGGTTCTACGCGCTGGCGCGGGCCCGGATCGACCGCGGCCTGCGGGACCTCGTCGCCTACGTGCTCTCCTACGGCGCCCAGGCCTGGGCCTACCTGCTGCTGGTCAGCGACGAGTACCCCGACAGCGACCCGCTGACCGCGATCGGCCCGCTGCCGACCCGCTCGGACCCGATCCGGATGGAGGTCAGCGACGGGCTGCGCCGCGGCCGCCTCACCGTCTTCTTCCGCCTCGCGCTCGCCGTCCCCCACCTCGTCTGGCTCTTCCTCTGGGGCATCGTCGTCCTGCCGATCCTGGTCTTCGCCTGGTTCGCCGTCCTCTTCACCGGCATCGCCCCGCGCGGGGCGCACCAGTTCCTCGCCGCCTTCCTCCGCTACCAGACCCACGTCTTCGCCTTCCTCCATCTCGTCGCCAACCCGTTCCCCGGCTTCGTCGGCGCCGCCGGCTCCTACCCCGTCGAACTGCACGTCGCCGAGCGGGCGCCACAGCACCGTTGGACCGCCTTCTTCCGCCTCGTCCTCGCCGTCCCGGCGCTGCTGCTTGCCGGCGTCTTCGCCCAGGTCCTCCTCGTCGTCGCGCTGCTCGGCTGGTTCGCCTCCCTGTTCACCGCCGAGATGCCGCTCGGCCTGCGCAACCTCGGAGCCCTCGCCCTGCGCTACCTCGCCCAGGCCAACGGCTACGTCCTGCTGCTGACCGGCGCCTACCCCTACAGCGGGCCCTGCCACGAAGTCGCCCCCGCTCCATGACCCCCTCCCGATCCCAGGGGATGGCGATGGCCGCCGCGACGGTGATCGTCGCCGCGCTCTGGGCCTGGGGAGCGCACGCCCTCTGGACCTCGATCGAGCTGCCGTCCCTAGAACTCCCCCGGCTCGATCCCCACCGCTACTTCTCCGACTCCTTCCTCGAGCGCAGCGCCAGCTACGAGCGCTTCCTGACGATCCTCTCGCTCCTCGCCACCGCGACGCTGATCGCCGTCCTCGCCCTCTACGCCCGCCACGGCCACCGGCTCACGCGCGAGTCGGCCGCCGGCCGCGTCGGCACCGGCCTGCTGCTGGCGATGCTCGGGTTCGCGATCGTCTGGCTCGCCACGCTCCCCTTCGACGTCGCCTCCCTGTGGTGGGAGCGCCGCCACGACGTCTCCCACCAGGGCTACCTCGAGCACCTGCTGAACAGCTTCCTCGCCCTCGGCTCCGAGTTCGTCTTCATCTGCCTCGGCTTCGCGGTGATGATGGGCCTCGCCGGGGCCCTGCACCGCTGGTGGTGGCTGGCCGCGGTGCCGGCCTTCGCCGCGCTCGCCCTCGCCTTCGTCTTCGTCAGCCCATACCTGATCCCCGACACCTCGCCGATCGAGAACCCGCGCCTGACCGCCGAAGCCCGGGCCCTGGAGCGCATCCAGGGCGTGCCGGAGGCGCGGCTGCGGGTCCAGGAGGTGCACGAGTTCACCGACGCCCCGAACGCCGCCTCGACCGGCCTCGGCCCGAGCCGGACCGTAATCGTCTGGGACACGCTGCTGCGCGACTTCAGCCCGGCCGAGGTGCGCCTCGTCCTCGCCCACGAGGTCGCCCACCTTGCCCACGACGACCAGCTGCGGCGGGTCGGCTGGATGGCGATCTTCCTGATCCCGGCCTTCGGCCTGATCGCGCTGCTGACCAGGCGGCGCGGCGGCCTCGCCCAGCCGGAGGCGGTGCCGGTCGCGCTCCTGGTCCTGGTGATCGCCCAGCTCGTGGCCGCGCCGCTGCTCAACACCGCCTACCGGCGCGAAGAGGCCGCCGCCGACTGGGCGGCCCTGGAAACCACCCGCGAACCCGCCACCGACCGCACCCTGATGCAGGGCCTGGCCGAGAAGAGCCTCTCCGATCCCGACCCGCCCGCCTGGTCCTACGGGCTGTTCTCAGACCACCCGACCGCTATGCAGCGGATCGCTCTAGCTCAGGCCTGGGAAGAGCGGCACTGACCGGCCCGCGGGCGAAGACGATCTCGTCGTCGATCGGACCGTGCTTGAAGAGGCGGATGTCGCGGGCGTAGTTCTGGTGCAGGCGCCAGGGATGGGTCTCGGCCTGCATCGGCAGCTGGTCGAGGGACCGCAGGACGTAGCCGGACTTGAGGTCGATGAACGGTTCCCGCGCCAGCCCCGGGGCCGGGTCGAGTGGGGTCGCGACCTTGTAGCCGCGGGCGTCCATGTGGTTGAGCAGGCGGCAGACGTACTGGGAGACCAGGTCGCACTTGAGGGTGAAGGAGGCGTTGGTGTAGCCGAGGGCGATCGCCAGGTTCGGGACGCCGCCGAACATCGCCCCCTTGTAGCCGACGAGGTTCTTGAACTCCTTGCGCTCGCCGTCGACTTTGATCTCGATCCCGCCCAGCACCAGCAGGTTGAGCCCGGTCGCGGTGACGATGATGTCGGCCTCGAGCTCGCGCCCGGAGGTCAGCTTCAGCCCCTTCTCGGTAAAGGTCTCGATCGTGTCGGTGACCACGTCGGCGCGCCCGGAGCCCAGCGTCTTGAAGAGGTCGCCGCCCGGTACCAGGCAGACGCGCTCGTCCCAGGGGTTGTAGCGCGGTTCGAAGTCGCGGTCGACGTCGTAGCCGGCCGGCAGCTGGCGCTCCACCCCGCGCCGGATCAGCTTCCGCGTGAAGCCCGGCGCCCGGCGCGAGAGCTGGTAGAAGGCCATCTGGGTAAGGACGTTCTTCCAGCGGGTGATCGCGTACTGGGCCTTGGCGGGCAGCACCCTGCGCAGCGCCTTGGCGACCGGGTCCTGCGCGGGCAGGGTGACGACGTAGCCGGGCGAGCGCTGCAGCATCGTGATGTGCTCGGTCTGCGGCGCCATCGCCGGGATCAGCGTCACCGCGGTCGCGCCGCTGCCGATCACGACCACGCGCTTGCCGCGATAGTCGAGGTCCTCGGGCCAATGCTGCGGGTGGACGATCTGCCCCCCGAAGCGCTCGCCGCCGGGGAACTCCGGCGTGAAGCCCTCGTCGTAGCGGTAGTAGCCGGTGCAGCCGTAGAAGAAGTCGCAGGTCAACTCAACGGTCTCGCCGCCGTGCTCGGCGCGCACGGTCCACAGCGACTCCTCGCTCGACCACTCCGCCGAGACGACCTTGTGACCGAAGCGGATCTTGTCCTCGACCCGGTACTCGCGCGCGGTCTCGCGGATGTAGTTGCGGATCTTCTCGCCGGCGGCGATCGAGTCTTCGTCGCGCCACGGCTTGAACGAGTAACCCAGCGTGTACATGTCGGAGTCCGAGCGGATGCCGGGATAGCGGAAGAGGTCCCAGGTGCCGCCGATCCCCTCGCGGGACTCGAGGATCGCGTAGGTCTTGCCGGGGCAGTTGCGCTGCAGGTGGGCACCGGCGCCGACGCCGGAGAGGCCGGCGCCGACGATCAGGACGTTGACGTGCTCGCGCTGGTCTGACATGGGGAATCTCCTGGCTAGCGGTCGAGACGGGCGAGGAGGTCGCTCGTCATCGCGGTTGACTTGAAGAGGCCGCGCTTGGCGCCGGCGCGCATCCGCCGCCGCACCGCTCCCTCGACCAGGCCTTTGGGGAGCAGGCCGATCAGCCGGTAGGAGACGGCGCCGCTGCGGGTCGTGGCGAGGTCGCGGGCGGGCTTGCCGTAGATGGCGCGGACGATCGTCCCGACCGCGGCGCCGAGCGGCTCCGGCGGCACCATCCCCTCGAGGCCGATGCCGGCGCTCTGGCTGGCGTCGTGGATCGGGGTGCGGATGTAGCCGGGGTAGACGGTGGTGACTGTGACCTCGTCGCCGAGCTCCGAGCGCAGCTGCTCGGAGTAGCCGACGACGCCGCGCTTGCTGGCGCCGTAGGCGGTGGCGAAGGGGACGGCGAGGTGGGCGAGGCCGGAGGCGATGTTGACGACGCGGCCGTGGGAGGAGCGGAGCGCCGGCAGCGCCGCGGCAGTCGCCCGCCAGGTGCCGAGCAGGTTGACGTCGAGGACGCGCAGCGCGTCGGGGCCCGGGCGCTCGGCGGCGCTCTGCGGCAGCCCGATCCCGGCGCAGTTGACGAGCGCGTCGAGCCCTCCGAGGCGCTTGACCGCGGCGGCGACGGCGGCGTCGACGGAGGACTGGTCGGTGACGTCGCAGGCGATCGTGCCGTCATCCGTTTTCAGATCGAGGCCGACGACCTGGGCGCCGCGGCCGCGCAGAGCCTCGGCGGTCGCCGCGCCGATGCCGCTGGCGGCGCCGGTGATGATCACGCGCTTGCTCACGGACCGGACTGTATCAACACCATGTCGATTAAGTCAACGACTTGTCGAAAGACTCGACGCAATGTAAGGTGAGGCGGCGATGGAGGCAGCTTCCAAAGCCAGCTCCGCCCCCAACGGCCGCGGTCGCCGCGCCACCCGCGCCAGCGGCGACGACCGCGAGCGGGCGATCCTCGATACCGCCGAAAAGCTGCTGGAGGAACGGCCGCTGAGCGAGATCTCCGTCGACGACCTCGCCAAAGGCGCCGGCATCTCCCGCCCCACCTTCTACTTCTACTTCCCCTCCAAGGACGCGGTGGTGCTGACGATCGTCGACCGCCTCGTCGCCGATGCGGCGGGCAGCCGCGAAGAGGCGCTGGCGACGCTGGCCCAGGGCGATCCCCGCGCCGGCCTTCGCAAAGCGCTCGAGGACCTCTACGCCGCCTTTCGCTCGCGGCGGACGGTGGCGCTGGCGGCGGCCGAACTGCGCCCGACCAACTCCGAGGCCCGCGATCTCTGGTCGCAGGTGATGGAGGGCTGGGTCAGCGACGCCACCGCGGTGATCGAGGCCGAGCGCGCCCGCGGCGCCGCCCCTCCCGGCCAGCCGGCCCGCGACCTGGCAATCGCCCTGGTGCAGATGAACGAGCGGGTCCAGTACGCGACCTTCGCCGGCGAGTCCCCCTCGCTAGAGGACGAGCGGGTGCTCGACGTCCTCGTCGACGTCTGGCTGCGCGCGATCTACGGCGCCCCCGAGCCCGACTAGCGCCGAGACCGCAAAAAAGCACCTTCAAGGTGCTTTTTTGCGGTCTCGCGATCAATCCCGCAGCGCGGGGGCGATCTGCCGGCCCATCAGCTCGACCGCGTCGAGGTCGCGGTGCAGCAGGTGCTGGCCCATGATCCGGTCGAGTCCCGCCGCCTCCAGCTCGCGCAGCTGCCGGGTCGCCTCCTCGACGGTGCCGAGGATCGTGCTCGGGCGCAGCCCGGCGAGGAACGCCTCGCCGTCGCCGTCCTCGCCTTTCCAGCGCGAGAGGCGCGAGGCCCGGTCGAGCAGGTCGTCGCGGTCGGCGCCCACCAGCCACCCGGTCATCATCGAGAGCGGCAGCGTCGCCGGGTCGCGGCCCTCCCTCTCGCAGGCCTCGTCGAGGCGCCGGCGCAGGTCGGCGACCTCCTCGGCGGTCGACATCACCGTGTTGTACTCGGTCGCCCAGCGGGCGCCGATCCGCAGCGTCCGCGGCCCGCCTTTGGCGCCGAGGATCAGCGGCAGCGGCCGCTGCACCGGCTCCGGCCGGGCGTCGAGCTGCCGCGCCGAGAAGCGCTCGCCGTCGAAGCTGAACGGGCCCTCGGCCCAGTGGCCGCGGACGATCTGCATCTGCTCTTCGAGCGCCTCCATCCGCGGCCCGATCGGCGGCAGCTCGAAGCCGTAGAGCTCGTGCTCGCGCTCCCACCAGCCGGCGCCGATCCCGACTTCGACCCGGCCGCCGCTGACGTGGTCGGCCGTCACCGCCAGCTTCGCCAGCACGGCGGGATGGCGGAAGGTCGCCGGCGAGACCATCGTCCCCAGCCGCAGCTTGCGGGTGACGGCGCCGAGCGCCGCGATCGTGCCCCAGGCGTCGAGCGAGCCGCGCTCGCGCCGGTCGTCGACGGAGAGGTAGTGGTCGGAGCGAAACATCGTCCCCACCCCGTGCTCCTCGCAGGCGGCGGCGAGCGCCAGCCAGTCCTCCCAGGTCACGTCCTCCTGTCCCTCGACCATCAGGCAGACCTCCATGGCCCCTCCCTACCCGCCGGCGACGATCTCAGCGAAGGCGGCGAAGCCCGGCGCGGTCCGCTCGATCAGGTCCGCCTCGAGCTCGCCGGCACGCTCCGGCAGCTCGTGCTCGCCATCCTCGCCGAGCGCCGCCACTGCCTCGGTGACCATCGCCGGCACCTCGAGCCAGGCCTCGACCAGGGCGAAGTCGGCCTCGGGATGGAAGAGGACCCCCCAGGCGCTGCCGGCGCGGAAGGCCTGGCAGGCGGTGCGCTCGGAGGAGGCGAGGTGCTCGGCGCCGTCGGGCAGGTCGAAGCGGTCGCCGTGCCAGTGGAGCACCTCGCTGCGCGGCGCCAGTCCGCCGAGCAGCGGGTCGTCTGGGGCGGCGACCTCGACCGGGGCGAAGCCGATCTCCGCCTCCCCCGCCCGCACCTCGGCCCCCAGCGCCCGCGCCAGCAGCTGCGCGCCGAGGCAGATCCCGAGCACCGGCATCCCGCGCTCCACCGCTTCCGCGAGCCACTCGCGCTCGGCGGCGAGCGCCGGAAAGCGCTCGACCTCGTCGACGTTCATCGGCCCGCCCATGAAGACGGCCCCGGCGACCTCGTCGTGGCCGGGCAGCGGCTGTCCCGCCAGCGGTTTCACCGTCCGCACTTGGAGCGCCCCGCAGGCGTCGAGGATCCGGTGCGGGCCCTCCCACGGCACGTGCTGGACCGCCAGCAGGGTTGGACGCTCGTCCGGGTTCATCGCAGCGCCAGGCTAGCCTCCGCGGCGTGAGGTTCGCGACTTCGTCCCGCTTCGCCACCGCAACCCCCGCCCAGGCCCGAGGCGCCCTGGCGATCGGCGCCCTCGCCGTCGGCGCCGCCGCGGTCGGCGGCTTCGCGATCGGGCGGCTGAGCGTCGGGCGCCTGGCGATCGGCAAAGCGACGATCGGCCGCCTCGCCGTCAAGAGCCTCGAGGTCGAGGAGCTGGAGATCGGCCGCCTGCACATCCGCGAAAGTCCGCCCGAGTGAGGTCGTTTCCATCGTTTGGGTTCCTAGAGGAACCAAAAGGGAGGAAACGATGCGGCGCTGGGCTGCTCGCGGCGCTGCTCGCCGGCTCCGTTTTCGCGCTTACGCCAGCCGACGCCGTCGGCCCTTATCCGGACCTCGGCGCCTGCCAGGTCTTCCCTGATCCGCCGGCGTCGCTCTCGCCGCGCGCCCCGTCCCTGCCGACCGAGGCGGCGTGGAACCAGGACATCTCGAAGGCGCCCCGCGATCCGCGCTCGAACGCCTACATCGCCTACGTCGACTCCCACGGCGGCGACATGCTCCATCCCGACTTCGGCTCGCCGCGGGCCTACGGGTTCCCCTACTCGGTGGTCGGCGCCGGCCAGCGCAGGCTCCCGGTCCACTACACCGCCTACGGCGACGAGAGCGACCCCGGCCCGTTCCCGGTCCCGGCCGGCGCCCCGATCGAGGGCGGCAACGGCAGCGACGGCGACCGCCACGCGATCGTCGTCGACCGCGATGCCTGCAAGCTCTACGAGCTCTACCGCGCCTTCTTCGTCGCCAAGCCGCGCCCGCACTGGAACGCCGACTCGGGCACCGAGTGGGACCTGCGCTCCGCCGCCCGCCGCCCCGACGGCTGGACCTCGGCCGACGCCGCCGGGCTGCCGGTCTTCCCCGGGCTCGTCCGCTACGACGAGGTTGCCTCCGGCCGCCTCGACCACGCGATCCGGGTCACGGTCGAGAGCACCCGCGAGGCCTGGGTCCACCCCGCCTCCCACTGCGCCGGCGACACCTCCGACCCGAGCGCGCCGCCGATGGGACTGCGCCTGCGACTGAAGGCGGGCTACCCGCTCGGCCGCTTCGGCGGCGCCGCAAGGACGATCGCGCTCGCGATGAAGCGCTACGGCCTGATCGTCGCCGACAACGGCTCCAACTGGTTCTTCGGCGGCACCAGCGACCGCCGCTGGGACGACGAGAACCTGAACCAGCTGAAGCGGATCCCGGGCCGCGCCTTCGAGGTCGTGAAAAGCGCTGCATCCATCCGTCCATGCTGATTTGCCCGCATTGGAATGGGTATCTGAGCCAATAGCCAGTCGCGAAGGGAACAGCCCCGAGGAGAGAGGAACGATGGCTCAGACGAAAGCCAAACCGAAAAAACGAGCGGCTTCGTCGTCGAAACGCACCAAATCGACGCCGAAACCCAAAGCTTCGAAACCGAAAGCGTCAAGAGCGAAACCGAAATCGGCGAGCAGCAAATCGCGCAGCTCGAGCAACGGCGCGTCCAGCGGCAAATCGCGCTCGAACGGCTCGTCGTCGAAACATTCGAACGTCGAGGCGGTGCGCAGCGCCGTCGGGGACATCGGCGACAAAGCGAAAGACGCCGGCAAGACCGTCGGCAAAGTCGCGGGCAAAGCGAAAGTGCCACTCGTCGCCGGAGGAGCCGCACTCGCCGGGGCAGCCGGCGGGATGGCCCTCGCCGCATCGAAGAAAGGTCACAAAGGCGGTCTCGGCAAGGCGATCGCCCGCAGGCCCAAGATCAAGGTCAAGGTGGACTCCAAGGACGTCGCCAAGGCCGCCAAAGGAGTTGGAAGCTTCAGCGCGCAAGTGAGCGAGATCGCAGGGGGTCTCGAGAGCGCTGCCGCGGGGAGGAACGGCAAGCACCGCTCTCCGATCGAGGTCGTTCTACAGGGACTCACCGCGAGGCGCTGACGCCGGGCAGGCCCTGAGGACATGGCTGCGACCGCGCGCACGGGACGCGCGGTCGCCAGCCGGAACCTCGCTCAATCCTCTTTCTCCTCGGCGGCGTCGGTCGGGTGGACGATCCGCTGCGCCACCGACCAGTTCACCTTGACGTCGCGGTAGGTGACGCCCGCCTCGGGCTCCTCGGGGATGTTCTCCCGCTCGACCTTGGCATCGGTGTCGTGGCCCGGCTCCCCGTAGTAGGTGACCTTCCTCTTATCCGGCACCCGGCCGAACTTGACCTCCTTCGCCTTCACCGAGGTGAAGAAGTCGAGGTCGGGACGACGGCCGCTCATGCCGCCGCCGCCTTCTCCACGTCGTGGACGGTGACGCGCCCTTCGGCGCCCGAGCCTTCGACGTCGTCGATGTCGACGCCGTGCTCCTCGGCCTTGCGCAGCGCCGCCGCGGTCGCGTTGTGCCGGGCCGCCCGCCGCTGGCGCCGCCGCTCGCCCATCTCCATCGCCTTGTGGGTCGCGGCCATCCCCAGCTCTTTCGCCTCGTCGCTCGCGGCGGAGCCGATTTCCTTGGCGACGATCTTGGCGATCTGCTTCGCGAACTGGCCGCCGGAGACGCCCTCCTCGCCGCCGCCGCTCCCCCCGTTGCCGCCGCCCGAGCCTGAGCCGAGCTGGGCCATGCCGCCGAGGCCGCCGAGCGCCTGCCCGGCACCTTCGCCGAGGCCGCCGACCGCCTTGCCGGCGCCGCCGCCGACGTCCTCCACCGCCCCGCCGGCGCCTTTGCCGACGTCCTTGACGGCACCCTCGGCGCCCTCTCCCACGTCTTCGACCGCGCCGCCGGCGCCTTCGCCGATCTCCCCCACGGCCTGGTTCGCGCCTTCGCCGACTTCGCCGACCGCCTTGCCGGCGCCTTCGGTGACCGGTTCGAGCGAGTGGGCGATCGTCTTGAGGACGTCGGGATTGCGATCGAGCGTGGTCAGGACCCGGTCGATGATCGCCGTCACGTGGTCGAGGCGGGCCCGCATCAGTACCTGCGCTTCGACGCCCTTGATGTCGAGCTCGACCTTGCCCAGCTCGGCATGGACGCCGACGCTGAGCTTGACCAGGTCGAGCACCTCGGCGTGCAGCGAGATCCGCGCCTCCAGGTCGTCGAGCTCGAAGTGGAGCTCGTCGACCTTGACGACCGGAATGTCGACGACGACGTCGGGCTCGTCGGTGTCGCTGATTTCCCCCGGGTCGACGATCGTGTAGTCCTCGTACATCTGCTCGGGCACGGTCTTCCCGGAGCCGTCCGACCGCTGCTTCGCCTTTGCCTTCCTCGGCGTCGGGCTTTTGTTCCGCCCGCGGCCGTCGCCGCTCTTGCGTTTCGTCTGTGCCATCTCGGTACGTCTCCTCCAGTAGCGGTGCTCCCTTCCCTTAAGGAAGTTTTTCCCGTTGCGTCGGCTCGCAAACGGCGGCGCGGGCGGAAATCAGCGATCGCGGCGGCGACCGCCGGAGACCAGGCGCCAGGCGCCGCCGACGACGTAGATGACGGCGAAGGAGATCGCCAGGCCGATCGCCCCGAGCACGAGGAGGAAGAGGACGAAGGCGACGATCGCCAGCGGGACCAGCAGGAGTTTCACGGCCGCGTAGTCTTGCAACGGGCATGGGTTCGACGGCAGCAGTCCTGCAGGTGACGATCGCGCTCCTCGGCGCCAGCGGCGGCGACCAGGCGGTGAGCTCGCTGAGCGACGGCCTGGCGATGGTCGAAGCCCGCCACCGGATCGAAGCGGCCCCCGTCGCCCAGCCGCGACCGGCGGCGAAGAAGGCGAAGCTGCCGACGGCGGAGGAAATCGCCGCCGACCCGACGCTGCTGCCGCCGGCCTCGGCGGGAAGCAACGGCACCCACGTCCCCCACCGCACCTCCGGCCTCAGCCGGAGCGAGATCTTCGCCCACCGCCGCGGCGGCTCCGGCTCCTCCGCGATCCTCCTCACCGGCGTCGCCCTGGCACCGCCGGACGCGCCGGAACCGGTGCAGGGAGCGATCAACGCCGCCAACACGATCGTCGGCCGCCCCTACGTCTGGGGCGGCGGCCACGGCTCCTTCTACGACGACTCCTACGACTGCTCGGGCGCCGTCAGCTTCGCCCTCTTCGGCGGCGGCATGATCCCGCAGCCGCTCACCTCCGGCGACCTGATGCGCTGGGGGGCCCCGGGGCGCGGCCGGTGGATCACCGTCTACGCCAACCCCGGCCACACCTTCGTCGAGATCGCCGGCCTCCGCTTCGACACCGTCGGCGCCGAACAGGGGACCGGGCCGCGCTGGCACCTCGCCACCGCATCCACCGCCGGCTTCGTCGCCCGGCATCCACCCGGGCTCTAGCGCCCGCGCCGCTGAGCAGCGGGCAAGGTTTGAGGCCGGCCTCGGTCGAGGCCGGCCTCGGTTGCTGCTCTCTACGCGCCCTTCCCGATCGACTCGAGGGGCACCACGCGCTCGGTGCGGAGATCCATATGTGTTCACCTCCCCGGCTTGGCTGTCTGCGGGTGGGACCAGTTTTAGTGAAGCCAGTTCCACCATTGAGGTTATTTTCAGCATCACGCGAGTTTTTTTACACGATGTCCAACCACCGGTTAGGATCAAAGCCTCGCCAGTAATCAGCCCCCGATAGGAAGAGCGATGTCGACCAAATCCCAGCGCCGCAAAGCCACCGAGAACCGGATCAAAGCGATGAGTCACCCGCTGCGGGCGTCGATCCTTCGCATCCTGGTCGAGAGGACTGCGAGCCCGGCCGAAATGGCCAGGGAGCTCGACGAGGAGCTTTCGAATGTCAGCTACCACACCAAACAGCTGGTCGGATTCGAGTGCGCCGAGCTGGTCAGCACCCGACCCGTGCGGGGCGCGCTCGAGCACTTCTACCGGGCCACCGAGCGCCACCTGATCGACACCGAGGAGTGGGAGGAGCTCGACCCCGTCATGGCCGAGGGTCTGGTCTGCGAATTCATGCAGAAAATCCTCGACGACTTCATCGTTTCGGCGAAGGCGCGGTTGGTTGGAGGCGACAAGGATTTCCACCTCACCCGAACTCCACTCGTCCTCGACGGCGAGGGCCTGCAGGAAGCACTCGAGGTCCACGAAAGGGCGCGGCTGGAGATCCTCGAGGTCGAGGCCCGCAGCGCTGCCCGGATGGTCGAGTCGAACGAGGTCGGGACCAACGTCTCCAGCAGCCAGGGCCTCTTCAAGATGCCCAACCCGAAGCGCTAGCCGCAGCCGGTCATCCCTGCGGGAGCGGGAAGCGCATCCGCACCTCGGTTCCGTCGCCTTCCTGCACGATCCGCAGGTCGGTGGCGAGGCGGGCGATGATCGAAAGGCCGAGCCCGAGGCCGTCGGTCGAGCCCCTGCCGAACACCTCGCCGCGATCCCGGACCCGCACCTCCAGCCAGTCCCCTTTCCGCGCGGCGCAGAGGTCGAGCACCGATCGGGTGCCGTCGGCCTGCGCGTACTTGACGGCGTTGGTGACCGCCTCCGAGACGGCCAGCGCGACGTCCGCCACCAGGTCCCGACCGGCTCCCTGAGCGGCGGCGAAGCTCGAGGTACGGCGCCGCAGTGCAGGGACCGAGGCCGGCTCCGCCGGCAGCGTCAGCCGCAGGACCTCGTTCGCGCCATCGCTTGCCATCACTCCCCTTTCGGCATACCCGCCCGGTCATGTAGCGATGCAACCGGATTGGCCTCTCTATCCGGTCGATACCAGCTAACCACTAAAGACTTAAGCCCGATGGACAGATTGTCGATGAGGGAGGCAATCCGGAGCGTTTGATCGCTCGCATTTGAACGAAAGAAGGTCCCATGCACCACCTAACCAGCAAGCGGGCGCTCGTCGCAGTCGGCTGCATCTGCGCCCTGGCTGTCGCCGCCGTCGCCTATGCCTACTTCACCAGCACCGGCTCGGGAACGGCGACCGCGAAAGTCGGGACCAGCTCGGCGGTCACCCTGAAAGGCACGGTCACCGGCAACCTCTACCCCGGCTCGTCCTCCCAGGTCTCCTTCACCGTGGACAACCCCTCCGGGGGCGCCCAGCGGGTCGGCACCATCACCCTGACCGGCATCACCGTCGACGCCGGCCACTCCACCTGCAGCGCGGTCATCACCGGCGGCACCCCGGACTTCACGATGCCCGCCGTCGCGGTCAACGCCACCTTCGCACCTGGCAACGGCCTGGCCGTGACGCCGAAAGGCACGTTGACCATGAACGACACCGGCGTCAACCAGAACGCCTGCCAGGGAGCCGAACTCACCCTCGCGCTCTCCAGCAACTAGCGACCGGGCGGGGCCAGTCGAGCGATGCATGGGCGCTGGCACATCGGGCCCCTCCGAGCGACCAGGGCGATCGTCGTCCTGGTCGCTTCGGTCGCCTGCCTGGGAAGCGTCGCCTTTGCCGCGACGCGCCCGGACCCGGCGGGCCGCAAGGCCGGCGACCCGCGCTCCCTCCGTGCCCATGCGGACGGGCCGCCGCGCCCCCGCTTCATCGAAGTCCCGCCCAACGGTGGGCTGAGCACCAATGTCCAGTTCCGCTTCCACGTCGCCCCGCCGGCGCAGCAGCCGAGCCGCGGAGGGCCGGGGCCCGCAACCGCGCCGCCGACCCGCTGGCGGCGCTTCCAGTGCCGCTTCGAAGGTGGCGACTGGAGCGGCTGCTCCTCGCCGCAGCGGTTCGCCGGGCTCGAGCCGGGCGACCACGCCTTTGCCGTCCGCGCCCTGAACCGGCGCGGCCTCCCCGGCCCCGCCGCCCACTATCGCTGGGCGCAGCTCGAGCCGATGAGGTTCACGATCGAGGGCCGCACCGACGCGCTCGAGCGGCTGATGCCTGGCGAGCCGGCCCAACAGCTGCCGGTCCAGATCGGCAACCCGAACCCGGTGCCGATCGAAGTCACCGCCCTCACCGTCGCCGTGGAGCCCGGCCCGCCCGGCTGCCCGGCCGATCCCAACTTCGCGGTCACCCCCGCGGGCCTCAGCGCCGCGGCGCCGCTCGTCGTCCCCGCCGGGGGAACCGCCAGCCTGCCGACCGCGGCCGCGAGCGCGCCGACCCTGGCGCTGCGCGAACTGCCGAGCGACCAGAACGCCTGCCAGGGCGCCACCGTCCACCTCGTCTTCAGCGGTGAGGCGCGCGGATGAAGCGGCTCGGGAGCAAGCGCGCCCGCCTCGGCGGCGTCGCCGGCTTCCTGCTCGCGGTCGTCGGCGTCTCGCTCGCCGGCAGCGCGATCGCCTACTTCTCCGCCAACGGCGCCGGCAACGCCGCCGCCGCGGTCTCGAAATTGAATGCGCCGACGATCACCGCGGCGACCCCGGCCGCGGGCGGCGCGGTGACCCTCACCTGGAGCGCGGTGACGCCGCCCGGCGAAGGGGCGGTGACCTACTACGTCACCCGCGACGCCGGCAAACCGGCTGGCAACTGCCCCGCCCAGAGCAACCCCACCACGGTCACGACCTGTACCGACGGTGCCGTCCCGATCGGCGAACACACCTACGAGGTGACCGCCGTGTGGCGCTCCTGGGAAGCGGAGGGCGCGGCCAAAACCGCGAAAATCACGATCGGCGTGGTCACCTCCTTCGCCGTCTCGGCCAGCGCGACGAGCATCGTCGCCGGCGGCTCGAGCAACCTGACGATCGCCGCCAAGGACGAAAACGGCAACACCGTCACCACCTACGTCGGCTCGCACTCGCTCGTCTTCTCCGGCGCCAGCGCCTCGCCGAGCGGGACCAAACCCACCGTCGCCAACAGCTCCGGCACCGCGACCAACTTCGGCACCGCGACCGCGATCAGCTTCACCAACGGCGTCGCCACCGTCTCCTCCTCGAAAAACGGGGTCGTCAGGCTCTACCAGGCGGGTACCGCGAACATCGTCGCCACCGAGGGCACGGTGACTACGCCGAGCCCGCCGGCGATCGCGGTGACCGCCGCCGCGGCCTCCAAATTCACCCTCGCGGCCGCCTCTGCGACGCCGACCGCGGGCGCCCTCGACGAGCTGACGACGACCGCGCAGGACACCTACGGCAACACCGCCACCTCCTACACCGGAGCCCACAGCCTCGTCTTCTCCGGAGCCTCCGCCAGCCCGGGCGGAACCAATCCCACGGTCACCGACTCGACCGGCGCCGACGTCGCCTTCGGCACCGCCACCGGGCTCGACTTCACGGCCGGCGTCGCCAAAGCCAGCGAAAGCGACGGCGGCGGGATGAAGCTCTACAAGAGCGGCTCGACCAGCGTCAAAGCAACCGAGGGGGCGCTGACCACCCCCACCGCGGTGACCGTGACGGTGGCGGCGAGCTCGGCGACCAAGCTCGTCCTCAGCTCCTCGACGGCGACTCCGGTGGCGGCGACGGGGTTCAACCTGACGACGACCGCGCAGGACGTCTTCGGCAACACCGCGACCGGCTACACGGGCTCGAAGAGCATCACCTTCACCGGTGCCACCGCCAGCCCGAGCGGGGCCTCGGCGACGGTCGTCAGCGCCGCCGGCACCGCGACCAACTTCGGCACCGCGACGGCGCTGACCTTCACCAGCGGCGTCGCCACCCCGGCCTCCTCGAAAAACGGCTTCACCAAACTGAACAAGGTGGAGACGGCCAGCGTCACCGCCAGCGACGGCACGATCTCGACCGCCGCCGCGCTCGCCCTTCCCGTCTCGACCGGGGCCGCCAACCGCGTCGCCCTCTCGGGTCTGACCGCAAGCCCCGGATCGGTCGGCTCCCCCTGCCTCTTCACCTGCGCGATCACTTCGCTGACCAACGCCGGCACGGTCAATGCCAAGGTCTCGATCACCGACAGCGTCGGCAACCTCGTCTCCAACCTCGCCGGCAAAACGGTGACCGTGACCGCCACCTCCGGCAGCACCGTGACCGGCTCGCCGCTCGCCATCCCGGAAACCGGCCCCGCCGTCTCGGCGACCGAATTCACCTACAAACCGCCGGCCAGCGGCAGCTTCACCCACACGATCACCGCCGCCTCGACCGGATACACCAGCGCCACCGCGACCGCCAGCAAATAGCGCGGGGCCGACGCCTACTTGAAGCGGAAGCTGGTCAGGTCCTGGTTGAAGGTCGGGTTGTAGATCACCTGGTCGAGGTCGATCGCCGAGGAGACGAAGGTCGGGATCGTGCCGTTGCCGTAGGGAACCCACGGCGCCTGTTCCATGAATTCCCGGTCGAGCGCCGCGTATTCGGCTTCGACCCCGGCGTCCAGCGGCTGTTCGGCAAGCTCGGCGATCTTCGCGCTCAGCCGCGGGTCGGCGAACCGCGAGAGGTTTGAGGTGTTGGTCGGGAAGATGCTTTCTTCGGAGAGCAGCGGCTGGAAGAAGGTGTTGGGGTGCGGGTAGTCCTGGAACCAGCTGGCCCAGCCGGTGTCTAGGTTCGGGGTCGAGGCGTTGCCGATGATCGAGAAGTAGTTGTCGGCGTTCATCACCTGCAGCTTCACGTCGAAGCCGATGTCTTCGAGCACCGCCGCGTAGTAGGTGCCGGCTTCTTCCTGGGTGGTTTCGTTGTCGGTCCAGACCGTGATCTGGCGATCGGCCGGGTCGGCTTCGGCGATCATCCGCTTCGCCTTCTCGAGGTCGTACGGGTAGAGCTCGTAGCGTTCGTACCCGGGCATCCCCGGCGGCAGGATCTGCTGGGTGCCGACCAGTTGGCCGGCGTAGATCCGTTCCAGGGCCCGGGGGTCGACGGCGAGGTTGACCGCCTGGCGCACCTCGAGGTCGTCGAAGGGCGGCTCGGTCACGTTGATCCAGAAGAAGTAGGTGCTCTCGGTCTCCTCGACCCGGAACTGGCTGCCCTCGTACTTGTCCTTCACCGCCGCGTACTGGTCGGGCGACGGCGGGTTCTCCATCCAGTCGAAGGTCCCGTTTTCGATGTCGCTGACCTGGGTCGCCGGGTTGCGCAGCACCGTCACCTCGATCCGGTCCACGTGGCCGCTGGGGATCTCCGGCATCCGCTCGGCATTGGCCTTCTCCCAGAACGGGTTGCGGGCGTATGACCAGCCCTTGCCCGGCTGCGAGGAGACGATCTCGTAGGGCCCGGTGGCCGGCGGCGGGTCGCGCGTCGTGTCCTCGTTCGGCGTCCCCGCCGGGACCGGCGCGACGAACGGCAGCGCCAGCTCCTGCACGAAGGTGCCGCGCGGGCGGGAGAGGCGGATCGTGATCTCGCCCGTCTTGTCGTCGGTGACGATCCCGGAGATCCCGCCCTGCTTGCTCTTCGCGAACTCCTGGACGCCGACGATGTCGGTGTAGAAGGGCGACCCGCTCGAGTTGAGGAGGAAGACCCGTTCCACCGCCCGGGCGAAGTCCGAGGCCATGACCGGCGACCCGTCCGAATACCGCAGCCCCTTGCGCAGCTGCAGCTCGTAGGTCTTGCCGTCGGCGCTGACCTTCGGCAGCGACCGCGCCAGGCCGGGGATCACCTCGCTGCCCTCCTTGCCGGAGGCGTGCTTGTAGGTGAGCAGCGGGACGTAGGTGTCGTAGATCGCCGTCCACCCTTCCTCCGAGTGCGAGAGCGCCGGATCCAGGTAGTCGGGAAACGACCCGAAGGTGGCCTTCAGCGTGCCGGAATCCGATCCTCCGCTGCCGGACCCACAGCCGGCAAAGGCCAGGCCCAGAGTGACAAGAACTACGAGGTATCGGTGGCACCCGCGCAAGAACATGGACCGAGCACTCTCCCAGTCCCAGCGGATGCATCGGCGGCACGCCCCCCGAATCTGGACGGATTCCCGACCGAACAGACGCTCAGGAGCGGCGCTGGGCGTCGTAGAGCTGCCAGATCTCGTCGTACAGCTCGTGCGCTTCCGCGAACGGCGCCAGCTCCCGCCTGTCCCCGAAGCCATAGGCGTCGAGCGCCCGCCGGACGAAGGCAGAGTCCGCCCCCGTGAATTCGAGGCTCATCGCAAAGCCGGCCAGGTCCCAATGGACGGGACCCCGGAAGGTGTCCTCGAAGTCGTTCCAGACCGGGCCGGCCGGGGTCCACAGCAGGTTGTACAGCGACGCGTCCCCATGCAGCGCCTGCACCGGCAACTCCAAGCCGAACACCGTCTCGCCAAGAGCCCGCAGCCTCTCCCCCAGAGAATCGATCCTCTCCGCGCTGAGCGCCGCAGTGGGTCGCAACGCCAACCGCAACCGCTCGATGTCCTCCCCCAGGTCGCCGAACCCGGCCAGCTCGCCCGAGTACCCCGAAAGCGCCTCATGCAGCTCGCGGAGGGCATGCCCCAGCGGCTCCGGCTCGCCAAGCTCGGCCCGCCCACGGTGGTCCACCCACTCCCAGAACGTCATCCACAACCCGTCCGCGCAATAGGGGCCCGGCGCAACCAACGGACTGGGAGCAACCGCCAAACCAAACGGCGCCAAATAGCTCAGCACCCCGACCTCGCGCCCAAGCCACCCCTCGGGATCCTCATGCAGAACCACCGTCCCGGTCATCACCCGCGCCACGACCGGCGAAGGCCGCAGATGCACGATCACATTGCTCCCCGACCGCAGCACCACCGCCCCCTCGCATGGCACCTCCTGCTTTCCCGCCACCGAGCAAGCCGCCGCCAGCGCCCGTTCCTCAATCGAATCGTCTCTCACGAATCGGCCCAGGGAAACGGCAGCTAGTAGCCGCCAGAGCCCGAGCGCGGATGCGCGGAGAAGGGCACGACTTTCCGCGTACAGCCCGGCAGGCCCGTGGTTTCCAGACTGACGATCTTCCCCCTCGCCTTGCCGGGCGCCAGAAAGTCGCCTTCGAATTCGAGCCGGTTGGGAATAACCGCGCCCCCGAAGTGCCCAGCTTCGTCGATCGGCAGCCGAGCGTCCCGCACCCGCACGCCCTGCTTCCCACAGATCACCTCACGGAAGGTGACCTTGACGTTGGTCACCACCCCACCGCGGACGCCGAAGTAGACGCCGAAGCCCTGACTCGTCCTCCCCTTCCACCCGCCTTCGACAGGCGGAGCTTCTGCGGCGGAGGCAAGACCTGCGCCCAATAGGAGAAGACTGATCACCAGAGCTAAGTGGCACCTGAAGGTGAACGTCATAGATTCGACATCGAATCACACACCGGACCTGCCGGGGCGACCCTAAACGTGCGAGCGCCCCTATGCCCCCGGCTGGATTCGAACCAGCGACCGTCGGATTAGAAGTTCAGCCGGAAGGTGTCTGACGGACCGAATCTGCCCCGGAGAGCCCGATGCTGTCCAAGGAGTTCGGCTGAGTTAGCTGGAGTTGGGGACCAATGTCGGGACCAAGCTTTGACCCCGTCGAATGGGCCTTGTTTCAGCGCAACAGCCGAACTTTCACCCTGAGCCCGGAGACCTTGGTCAGCTGCTGATCTCCGGTGACGATCAGATCGACCTCGGGATCCGTCTCCGCAGTAGCGAGGATCAACGCATCCGGCATTCGCAGCGACTTGAAGCGGGCCCGGAGGTCGGCGGCCTTATCGGCAACGGCAACATCGACTGGTAGGACCGCGGAAAGCAGTCCGGCAAAGAATCCCTCGACGTCATCCTCATTGTGGTGCCCGAGGCGAGCCCCGGTAAGAACCTCGGCGTAGGTGACCACCGATACCAGCAGTCGTTGTCCGCTAACGAGTTCTCGGACTGCCGCGTCCGCAGCCTCATGAAGAGCGTCTTGGCGATCTAGGAAGCCGACTACGGCGCCGGAGTCGAGAACTACTGCCACTCCCCGCGCAGCCCTTCCACGCGCTCCCGCAAATCCCCACCGGTCGCCAGGCATCCGGAATAGCGATCAAGCAACTCGTCGATCCGCGTCAGGACAACCCGGCCGGCCCCCTCAGCCTCAACCTTGAGGGTATCCCCTGGTGCGAAACCAGCTGAACGGAATGCTCCGGCCGGAATCGTCACCTGATGCTTGCTGGAGACCTTGGTCTGATCCTTTACCTTTTGGGCCATACGTAAAGAATACCATTGCAGCGCCCCCGGCTGGATTCGAACCAGCGACCGTTCGGGACCAAGTCTCACCCACCGGAAGATCGTGGCGACGCGCCCGAACGCGCGTCATGCACCGAGAGGATGAAAACCTGATCAGAAGCCTCGTCGTAGCGGTACAGCAGGAGCATCCAGGACCACGGCCCCAGCACAAAGCGAGTAGGCGCCCACCTCCCGCCTAGTCCTGGGCCCGATAGAGGGAAGGTTTCGAGCACCCGTAGCGAGCGGGCAACTCGGCTCCAAGTATCGGCGGGGAGGCCAAGCCTCGAAATGGCCTCGTCCACGTCCCGCTTCGCTCGCGGGCTGACGACTATCTGCGCCACTCACGCCAGCTCGTCGAGCGGAATGCCTTCCCCACGCGTGGCTTGGGCGAGACCCTCCTGAGTCCGCTCCCAAGCGCCGGGGATCGCGTCGAGAATTTCCGTGATGCGACTGGCATCTGGATCGGCATCGTCCAGTGCCGTAGAGAGCAACGACCGAGCAAGGGTTCCCTCCTGGACGTGAGTCCTCTCAGCAAGCTTCGCAAGCTTGTGGGCGTGATCTTCGTCCAAGGTCACGTTGATTCGCTTCGGGTTGGTAGCCACACACCAAGGATTGCACAGATCTGCACGACTCGTGCTACCGGCTCTCAGGGAGCCGCAGCGCCCCCGGCTGGATTCGAACCAGCGACCGTCGGATTAGAAGTCCGATGCTCTATCCAGCTGAGCTACGGGGGCGGGTCAGGCAAGGTTAGGCGCTGCTCGGGCGGCTCGCTTAGGATCCGGCGATGGCGAAAGTCGAGGTTGCGGGCAGGGAGTTCCACTACGAGCGCGCTGGCTCGGGCGAGCCCCTGCTGCTGATCCAGGGGATGAGCGGGACGCACGTCTCGTGGGGCGAGGCGTTCAAAGGGGACCTCGAGGAGGGCTTCGACGTCGTCGCCTTCGACAACCGCGGGATCGGGCACTCGGCGCCGGTCGACGGGCCGTTCACGATCGCGGAGATGGCCGCGGACACGGCTGGGCTGATGGAGGCGCTGGAGCTGGAGAGCGCGCACGTGGTCGGCATCTCGATGGGCGGGATGATCGCCCAGGAGCTGGCGCTGGCTCACCCCGAGCGGCTGCGTTCGCTGACGCTCGGCTGCACCTACTGCGGCGGGCCGGGCTCGCTGCTGATGCCCGAGGAAAACCTGCGGAAGCTGGTCGAGGGCATGCGCTCGGGCGATCGCGACAAGGCGATCCGGGCCGGCTACGAGGTCAACCTCTCCCCCGCCTTCCGCGCCGACGAGTCGACCTTCGCCGCCTTCCACGAGATGGCGACCAGCGTGCCGGCGGCGAAAGCGACGATCGAACTGCAGGCGCAGGCGATCTTCGGCCACGACACCAGCGGCCGCCTCGGCGAGATCTCGACCCCGACGCTGATCGTCCACGGCACCGAGGACGGCGTCCTCCCCTTCCCCAACGGCGAGCTGATCTCCTCGCTGATGCCCGCCGCCCGCTTCGAGGTCTTCGAGGGGGTCGGTCACATGTTCTGGTGGGAGCAGCCGCAGCGCTCAGCCGAGCTGATCCGCGAGCACGCGCTCGCCGTCGCTCGGCCCTAAGGCGCTTTTCCGCACCCGGAGGACGGAAAAGCGCCTTGCGTTACTCGATCGGTTCTTCGCCGGGCACCTCGGGCCGGTTTTCCGGCTTGCAGGCCGCGGGATCGAGCTTGCCCTCGACCTTGAAGACGTAGTCCGGCTGCGGCGAGGCGAGGTTGTCCTTGACCACCAGCTTCACCGCCGGGTCGCCCTTCACCCAGGCGTACACCGGGAACTGGTACGGGTTCGGGACGCCGGTGTTGTAGGGGCCCGTGTCCTGGGTGTACTGGCTCATCACCAGGTAGTCGTAGTCGCCAGCGTTGATCAGGCCGCGCAGCTGCTCGCAGCTGGTCGGCAGCCGGTTGGCGCCGTGCGGGCCCTTGACGCCGATGTATTCGACGTGGTTGGAGGCGTCGTTGCCGTAGAACCCGTACTGGCCGAAGATGATCTGGCTCGAGCCGATGATCCCGATCCGCTGGTCGTTCAGCTTCTGGGTATAGACGTAGGCCTCCTTCGGCCCGCCTTCGGCCAGGAACGGGTCCGGGTTGACGTAGTGCTGGTCCGCGTACTGCACCTGCTGCGCGCGCCCGAGCACCACCGCCAGCAGCACCAGCACCGCCGCGCCGAGCGCGATCGCCGGACGGCTGACGCTCCCCCGCGTCCGCGCCATCGAGAGCAGCGCCGGCGCCCAGACCAGGCAGAGGGTGAGGAAGACGGTGCCGACGAGGTAGGAGGTGAACCAGCGCGGCGTCGTCAGCACCGTGATCGCGAAGACCCCGGTGAGGAAGAGCAGCGTCTGCCAGGCGCGCCGGTCGGGCGCCCGGATCGGCCTCGCCAGCGGCAGCATCGCCATCGCCAGGACCAGCCCCGGCACCAGGTAGCGCGTGTTGGTGAAGAACCCCGTCGGCGACCCTTCCTGCCCGGCCGCGGTCAGCGGCGTGAAGACGTAGACGACCGCGGTGAGCAGCGAGGCGACGGCGGTCACCCGCAGGATCTTGTTGCGCGATTTCCAGGCGATGTAGACGGCGGCGCTGACGGCCATGATCAGGATCAGCGGCCAGAGCGGCCCGAATGCGTTGTCGAGCTCCGGGAAGAACCAGCGCCGGTAGATGGTCGGATCGGTGATGTAGTCGATGACGGCGAAGCGGGGCCGCGGGTCGAGCGGCATCTGGTCGGGCTTGGGCAGGTTCAGCGGCCCGAACTTGGTGATCGGGATCGGGTTGCCGCCGGTCTTGATCGCCGCCCGCAGGTACCAGTAGCCGCCGACGACCACCAGCGGCAGCCCCATCACCCAGGCCGTGGTCCAGCGCCGTCCCCGGCCGCTGAAGATGATCACGCCGAGCGTGATCGCCACCACCGGCACCAGGAAGGTGGTCTTGACCGAGGCGGCGAGCCCCGCCGCGATCCCGGCCATGATCAGCGGCCCCTTGTCGAGCAGCGGCGCGTCGCGCTCGGGCGCGTCCTGGACGGCCCCGGCCGCCGGGGCTCTTCGCTGGTGGCCGTTGATCAGGAAGGCGGCGAAGGCGAGCAGGAAGGCGAGCCCCATGATGTCGTTGCGCGCCTCGCCGGGCTGGGTTTCGATCATCACCCCGGCGTCGAGGACGATCGCCGCCGCGACCAGGGTCGCCGGCCCGACCTTGTAGGGACGGCCCATGCACCAGGCCGCCAAGAGCCCGATCGGCAGCCAGATCAGGTTCTGCAGCGGCGCCAGCCAGTCGCTCTTGAAGAGGACGATCGTCGCCGCGTTGACGAGCTCGGTGCTGGCGGGGTAGAACCAGGCGGCCAGCCGCAGCGGGTCGGTGTAGTGCAGGTGGACCGTCGAGTGTTCCTGGGCGATGAACGCCGAGAAGGGCATGTGGTACCAGGTGGTGTCGCCGCCGAACATGCCGAAGTCGAGGCTCGACTGCGCCGGGAAGGTCCACTCGGCGACCGTCCAGGAGGCGACGGCGAGGGCGATCAGCAGGGCGACGTCCTCGACCCGCGGTGCCGCCACCTCGCCCCCCCGGCCGCCCGCTTTCGAGCGTCCCAGCCAGGCGGCGCCGAGGCCGACCCCGATGCAGAAGACGACGATCCAGCCGAAGTACAGGAGGCTGAGCGAGCCGAGGATCTCCAGGCAGACGACGAGCAGCGCAACCGCCAGCGTCGCCTCGGCGAGCCGCGCCAGCGCGCCGCTGAATTCCGGCACGATCCAGCGCCGCAGCCAGTAGCCGCCGAGGCCGAGAGCCGCGACGATCCCGATCAGGGCGAGGCAGCCGGCGATGTAGGAGCCGAGGGAGGGTGCCACGAAGGCGGGGATGCTATTCGGCGCGTCCCCCGGGCACCGCCGCGGTCACCCGGCTACGCCGCGGGGGCCGGGATGCTGCAGGCGACGCCGGTGCCTTTGAGGCCGCAGTAGCCGTTCGGCACCTTGTGCAGGTACTGCTGGTGGTAGTCCTCGGCGTAGTAGAACGGGCCCGCCGGCTCGACCTCGGTCGTCACCGGCTCCCGGCCGGCGGCGCGCAGGGACTTGTCGTAGGCCTCGCGCACCATCTCCGCGGTCGCCTTCTGGGCGTCGTCGACGAAGTAGATCCCGGAGCGGTACTGGGTGCCGACGTCGTTGCCCTGGCGCATGCCCTGGGTCGGGTCGTGCTCCTCGAAGAAGACCTTGAGCAGGTCGGCGTAGGCGATCTTCTTCGGGTCGAAGGCGACCATCACCGCCTCCGCGTGCCCGGTCTTCGCGGTGCAGACCTCCTCGTAGGTGGGGTTGGGACTGGTCCCGTTCTGGTAGCCGACCGCCGTCGAGTAGACGCCGTCGAGCTCCCAGAACAGCTGCTCCGCCCCCCAGAAGCAGCCGAGCGCGAAGTAGGCGACCTCGATCCCCGCGGGGAACGGCGGCTCCAGCGGCGTCCCGAGGACCGCGTGGGTGGCCGGCACCTCGTAGGCCCGCTCGCTGCGCCCGGGCAGCGCCTCCTCGGCGGCGACCATCTTCGTCTTCTCCGGATGCATCATCGTCATCAGCTTTCCAAGTCTGTTCATCTGCGCCTGTTCCTCTGAGCCTGTTCTTGGTGTTGCCCTCCTATGGAGAAGGTAGCGTCTGGCCATGGCCTGCTTGGTCGTCTTGCTCGCCTTCATCTCGCCGCGGCTGGCGCTGTTCGCGATCTTCCTCTTCTCCGACCTGCTCAGCCGCGCCTTCGACAGCTGGTTCGTCCCGCTGCTCGGGTTCTTCCTGCTGCCGTGGACGACGCTCGCCTACGCCGTGATGTGGTCGGCGAGCAGCAACCAGGTGACCGGCTTCGAGTGGTTCATCGTCGTCCTCGCCTTCGTCGTCGACCTCGGCTCCTACGCGGGCCGGGGCCGGGCGCGGCGAGACTGACGGGGCACCTACTGCTCGGTCGGGTAGGCGATCCGGATCTGGCGCTTGGAGAGGACGAGGAACGGCACCTGGGCGACCTTGCCGTCGGCCAGCGAGGTGATCTGGACGTTGGTCAGCGGCACGAATTCGAACTCGCCGCGGTTGAGCGAGTCCGAGAAGCGGCTCTGGTAGCCGGCCGGCGGCAGCGTCAGGTCGCCCTCGATCAGCTGCCGGTCGGTTTCGAACACCGCCCGCTCGACCCGCCGCCGCTCGCGGCTCTCGGCCGGATCCTCCACCTGGCTTCCAAATAGCTCGTCCATCACGGTCCTTGGGAGCTTCTTCGGCGGCTCGGGGGGAGAACTTGACGCCTCGCTCGCATCGAGCCGGCGATGAATGCAACCGCCCGACTTCCTTACGACCGAATGACCATTATTATGGTCATATGCCCAAATCGATGACCGCAACCGCAGCCAAGGCCAACTTCCTCCGCCTCCTCGACGTGGCAGCCGCCGGCGAGGAGATCGAGATCACCCGTCACGGTCGCCCGGTCGCCCGCCTCGTCCCTCCCACCGGCGCACGTACCTTGAAAGGCATGTTCGAGGGTCGGGCGAGAACGACGGCCGACGACGACGATCTCCTCTCGACCGGCGAGACGTGGAACCCCTCGCTTCCCGAATGAGCGCCCTCCTGCTCGATACGCACGTCGTCCACTGGTGGTCCGCGGAACCGAGCCGGCTCAGCCGACGCGCGCAGCGGGCCTTGGACGCCGCCGAGGAACTGCTGGTCGCGGCAATCACCTGGCACGAGCTGGCCTGGCTGGCGCGGCATGAGCGGATCGTGCTCGACATCCCGATCCGCTCCTGGCTGGAGGAGCTCGGCGCCAACGTGCGCACCGTCGGCCTCACTCCCGCGATCGCCGAGACCGCGGTGTCGCTGCCATCGTCATTCCCGCGCGATCCCGCGGACCGGCTGATCTACGCCAGCGCGATCGAGCAGGGCACGAAGCTGGTCACGAAGGACCGCCCGATGGCGGAGCACGACGCTCCGCGATCCCTGGTCCTCTGGTAGTCGCCTACCGCGCGTGCCGCGCCGCTTTCTCGCGCGCTTCGGCCTTCTCTTCGAGCGTCATCGCGCCGGGGTGGCCGTCGCCGGGCCAGGGCGAGAGCACCATCAGCAGCCGAGCGTCGGCACGGGCGACGATCGTCCGCCGCTCGCCCGGAGCGAACTCGAACAGGTGACCGGCCGCGGCGGAGTGCGCACCGTCCTCGCCGGTGACCTCAACCTCCCCGTCGACCACGATCACCCGCGCCCGCTCGTGCACCTCGTGCTCCTGCAGCTCCTCCCCCGCCGGCAACCGCAGCACGATCGTGCGCGCGTCATCGGCCGAGGCGAGGATCCGCGGCTGGTGCGGCTCCACCTCGACCGTCGTCAAGTCCCAACTCTCCATCTGCACCCTCCTTCACCCGATGACGTCTGCGGGTCCCCTACCCGGTGACGGCAAGGATCATCCTCGACCTTGCACTTCAAGACGCGGCGATCTCGACGACTGCCGGCGCAACGTGCAGCCGACCCACACGACCGTTCCCGTCGGAGTACGGGTGCAGAGTCTCGAATTGATAGCGGGCCATCGCCGCCTGGACGACGGTCGGAAGGTCAGGCGGATCGTTGATCCATCCGAGCAGATCTTCGACTCCGGCACGGAGATGATCGCCAGGCGGCAGGGGAACGAATCGAGCCGACTTGGGTCAACTAAATCGCTGAAAACTTGACCAGCGGGCTCGCCAGGGCAACTTGTCTTGACGAGCCGGAGGAAATCCCTGCAAGGAGCGATCCTGAACCGAAATCGGGGTGCCCGGATTCGAACCGGGGACCTCCGCCACCCAAAGGCGGCGCGCTACCAGGCTGCGCCACACCCCGTCATGGGCAAGTGTAGGTTCTGAGGGCGATGGCGGAGGTGCTTCCTTTCAAGGCGCTGCACTACGACCTCGGGAAGGTCGGCTCGCTCGACGCGGTCGCCGCGCCCCCTTATGACGTGATCGACGCGGCGCAGCGGAAGGCGCTGCTGGAGCGCTCGCCCTACAACGCGGTGGCGATCGACCTGCCGAAGCCGTTCGACCCCGCCGACCCCGACAGCGACCCGAGCGGCGACCCCTATGCCGAGGCGGCGGCGCGGATCGAGAGCTGGAAGGCGGACGGGGCGCTGGTCCAGGACGAGGCGCCCTCGCTCTGGGCGATGACCCAGGACTACGTCGCCCCCGACGGCAACAGCTACAGCCGCAACGGGATCCTCGCCCGGGTGCGGGTCGAGGACTACGAGAGCGGAACCGTCCGCCCCCACGAGCGCACCCACCCCGGCCCGCTCCTCGACCGCCTCGAGCTGACCCGGGCCAGCGGCTACAACCTCTCGCCGATCTTCTCGCTCTCGACCGAGGACGCCTGGCCGCTGGTCGCGCCGGGCCTGCCCGACGATCCCTGGGGCGAGGCGCGGGACGAAGACGGGACCGTGAACCGGCTCTGGAAGGTCGAGGACCCGACCGTGCACGCGGCGGTGAGCGAGTGCCTCGCGGGCGCCCAGCTCCTGATCGCCGACGGCCACCACCGCTACGAGACCGCCCGGGCCTTCCGCGACGAGGTCGGCGGCGCGGGACTCCACAACTACACGCTGATGTCGCTGACCGGGCTCGACGACCCCGGCCTCACCGTCTTCCCCACCCACCGCCTGCTCTCCGGCTTCGCAAACGACCCGGAGCGCCAGCAACGACTCGGCAACGGCCTGCGCGAGCTGTTCGAGGTCACCGAGGTCGCCCGCGGGGAGATCGACCCCGCGAACGAGACCGGCGCCGGCGTCTTCGGCCTCTACGACTCCTTCCACAAGCGCGCCTTCCGGCTGCGCCTCAAGGACGTCGGCGAGGTCGACCGCCGCCTCGCGGGCAAGCCGGAGGCCTACCGCCGCCTCGACTCGGCGATCCTCGAGACGCTGGTCCTCAAGGGCCTCGCCGGGATGAGCGACCACGACATCGACGAGCGCGAGGGCCTCGAATACGCGAAGAGCGTCGACGCCGCCCTGGCGATGGTCGACGAGGGCCCCTACGACGTCGCCTTCATCCAGCGACCGGTCCCCGTCGAGCAGGTCAAGGACATCGCCAACACCGAGACGGTGATGCCGCCGAAGTCGACCTTCTTCTTCCCCAAGGTGATGACCGGCCTCGCCTTCAACCCGGTGCGCTGACGTGGTCAAGATCTACACCAGGAAGGGCGACGACGGGACCACCTCGCTCTGGTACGGCGGCCGCGTCCCCAAGCACCACGGTCGCACCGACGCCTACGGAACCCTCGACGAGGCCTGCTCGCAGCTCGGCGCCGCGCGCGCCCTCTGCGGGCCCGAGCAAGCCGAGCTGGCCGCCGACATCCTCCGTCTCCAGGACGACATCTTCGTCGCCGGCGCCGAGCTGGCGACCGCGCCGGAGGCGGCCGAGCGGCTCGAGGACGGGGTCAGCCGCACGACCGAGGCGATGGTCGCCGAGCTCGAGGCGCTGATCGACCGCTACATGGACCGGGTCGAGCTGCCGCCGAAGTTCGTCATCCCCGGCGGCAACCAGCTGTCGGCCCAGCTCGACGTCGCCCGCACCGTCGTCCGCCGCGCCGAGCGCCGCATCTCGGAACTGGACGAGGCCGGCGAGATCGCGAGCGAGACCGTGATCCACTTCGTCAACCGAGCCTCCGACGCGGTCTACGCGATGGCCCGCTTCGCCGACGTCGACGACCCCGCCCTGTTCGAGGGCCGCGGCAAGGGCTGAGCGTGCGGATCGTCGCCCGCCGAGTCGAGGGCTACGCGCACGACGTCGAGATCGAGGGCGGCCACGCGCTGCGGGTCGACGAGCCCGAGGGCGCAGGTGGCACCGACACCGGCCCCGGCCCGACGCGGCTGCTGGCCGCCAGCCTCGCCAGCTGCATCGCGATCACGGTCGAGATGTACGCGGGGCGCAAGGACTGGGACCTCGGCCCGGTCGAGGTCGACGTCGAGGTCGGCTACGAGGGCCCGGTGCCGACCCGCTTCGAGGTCGGGTTGAAGCTGCCCGATGGGCTCGACGAGGAGCAGCGCCGGCGCCTGCTCGTGATCGCGACCAAATGCCCGGTCCACAAGGTGCTGGCCGGCGAAGCGCAGGTCAAGGTCGTCGAGCGGCTGGAGGCGGCCTGATGGACCTGGGGCTGCGAGGACGCGCCTGCGTCGTCACCGGCGCCAGCAGCGGCATCGGCCGCGAGACCGCGCTGCAGCTCTGCGCCGAGGGAGCTCGGGTGCTGCTGGTGGCGCGCGGCGAGGAGCGCCTGGCGGCGGTTACCGAGGAGGCGGCGCGGGTCGCGAAGCCGGCCAGGGGCGGCGCGGCCTCGCTGGCGCTCGACGTCACCGACGAGAACGCCGGCAGGCGGATGCTGGCCGCCGCCGAGGAGCACTTCGGGCAGCTGGAGGTGCTCGTCAACAACGCCGGCGCTGCCAAGTGGCGCGACCTCGACGAGGTCCCCGACGAGGACTGGCGCGCCCAGTACGAGCTGAACGTGATGGCGCCGCTGCGGGCGATGCGGGCGGCGATCCCGCTGATGGCCGAGCGCGGCTGGGGCCGCGTGGTCAACGTCTGCTCGACCGCGGGCAAGCGCCCCTCGGCGGCGATGGCCGAGTACTCGGTCGCCAAGGCCGCGGAGCTCTCGCTCTCGCGCCTCTTCGCCGACCGCTACGCGAAGACCGGCGTCCTCGTCAACGCCGTCGCGCCGGGGCCGGTCGAAGCGGAGATGTGGATGGAGCCCGGCGGCCTGCTCGACCAATCGCACGCCCTCTCGGGTGCGGCAAGCCGCGAGGAGGCCCTGGCCGAAGCGGGTGCCAAGCGCCCGATCGGCCGCCTCGCCCAGCCGGAGGAGATCGCCGCGGCGATCGTCTTCCTCTGCAGCGAGCGCGCCTCCTACGTCGCCGGCGCCGCCTGGTCCGTGGACGGCGGCACCGTCCAGGTGATCGTCTGATCCGCGACACCGTCGAGGCGGCCGTGCTGCTGCCCCTCTACGGCTGGCCGGACGACCCCGGCCTCGTCTTCACCGAGCGCCGCGCCGACCTGCGCCGCCACGCCGGCGAGATCTCATTCCCCGGTGGCCGCCGCGACCCCGAGGACGGCGACCTGGAGGCGACGGCACTGCGCGAGGCGCAGGAGGAGATCGGCCTCGACCCCGCCCAGGTGCGGGTCGGCGAGGCGCTGCCGGCGACCCGGACCTTCGTCACCAACTTCGTCGTCCACCCCTTCGTCGGCTACGTCCCCCACCCGCGGGAGCTGGACCTGCGGCCGAACCCGGGCGAGGTCGAGACCGTCCTCACCTTCTCCCTCGAGCTGCTGCGCGAGGGCTACGAGATGCGCCGCCTGATCCGGCGCGGCCTCCCCATCCACACCCCGACCTACGAGGTCGAAGGGCACTTGATCTGGGGGGCGACCGCGCGGATCCTCAGCGACCTGCTGGACCGCCTCGACTGACTAGGAGACCTTCTCGCCCGGCTGCGGGACGATGCGGATGTAGGGCTTCGGCGACTCCCAGCCGTCGGGCCAGAGCTCCTTCGCCTCGTCCTCTTTGACCGAGCCGGAGATGATCACGTCGTCGCCCTGGTTCCACTGCGCCGGGGTCGCCACTTTGTGGTTGGCGGTCAGCTGCAGCGAGTCGATCACCCGCAGGACCTCGTCGAAGTTGCGGCCGGTGGTCATCGGGTAGACGAGGATGAGTTTGATCTTCTTGTCGGGGCCGACGACGAAGACGTTGCGGACCGTCTGGTTGTCGGCGGGCGTGCGATCGGCCGGGTCGCCGGAGACGTCGGCCGCGAGCATCCCGTAGGCCTTGGCGATCGAGAAGTCGGCGTCGCTGATGATCGGGTACTCGGGCCTCGCGCCCTGGGTCTCCTCGATGTCGTTGGCCCACTCCTCGTGCTTGTCGAGCGGATCGATCGAGAGTCCGGCGATCTTGACCCCGCGCTTCTCGAACTCGGGCTGGATGCTCGCCATGTAGCCGAGCTCCGTGGTGCAGACCGGGGTGAAGTCCTTCGGGTGGGAGAACAGCACCGCCCACGAGCCGTCGATCCAGTCGTGGAACTTGATCCGACCCTGGGTGGTGTCGGCCTCGAAATCGGGTGCTACGTCACCAAGCTGCAGAGCCATCTTCGCCGCTCCTCTCGCATTTTCACTTATTTACCTGAATCCCTATCGGAGTTTAGCTATTTAAGAACTTCGGCTACCGGGGCGACCAGGTCGCCCCCGGTGAAGATCCGGATCGGGATGCGCCAGGTGCGGGAGGCCGACCGAACCACCTCGCCACCTTCCTCGGTTCCCTCGTAGACCACGCCTCTAACGGGGGTTTCGACCAGGTGTTCCATCAGCCGCTCCAGCCGCGGGCCGTGGATCGCTTCGAGCTCCTCGTCACTGCCTTGTGCGCGGCCCAGCAGCAGCACCAGGACCGCAACGTCGCCGACCAGCTCGAGGATCGTCCCCGGCCGGTCGGGGTCGGCCAGCGCCGGCTCGATCCCGGCGGCCTCGATCGCCGCCAGCCCCTCGGGGCGCCGGCTCGTCCCCCGCACGGCCCAGCCCTCCTCCAGCAGCCGCGCGCCGAGCTCCCGGCCGCGGCAGCCGCAGCCGACGATCAGGGCCCGCGCCATGAGGACCTCAACCCGCCTCGAAGGGGCCGCGGCCGCGCAGCCGCACCTTCTCGTCCTCGGCGACGCTGGCCTGCAACTCCTCCTCGGTCATCTCCGGAGCGCCGCGCCGGCGCCGCATCTCGTTCTGCGCCTCCATCATCTGGCGGATGTCGTCGATCTCGTTCTGGGCCTCGACTTCGGGCGAGCGGGTCGGAACCCAGTCGACGAGCCCGGCGGAGCTGCCGGGGTAGTAGTGGCCGACGATCAACAGCACGCCGACCATGAATGCCAGGAGTCCCAGAGTCCCCAGAATGAAGAGCACACGAGAAGGATACGGTTCGTCCCGATGCCCGAGGCATACGTAATCGAGCCGCTGCGCACGCCGATGGGCGCCTACCGCGGCGCCCTCTCCGGCGTTCGCCCCGACGACCTCGCCGCCCGCGTGATCGCCGCGGTGGCCGAGCGCAGCGGCGTCGACCCCGAGCGCATCGCCGACGTCTACTTCGGCGCCGCCAACCAGTCGGGCGAGGACAACCGCGACGTCGCCCGCATGGCGGCGCTCCTCGCCGGGCTGCCGCAGAGCGTGCCGGGGGCAACCGTCAACCGCCTCTGCGCGTCGGGCCTGGAGGCGGTCAACGCCGCCGCCCGCGCGGTCAAGGCCGGCGAAGGCGACTTCTACCTCGCCGGCGGAGTCGAGTCGATGAGCCGGGCGCCGTGGGTGGTCGAGAAGCCCGAGCGCGGCCTCCCCCGCGGACCGCAGACGATGCACGACACGACGCTCGGCTGGCGGATGGTCAACCCGCGGATGGCCGAGCTCGGGGTCTCGACCGAGTCGATGGGCGAGACCGGCGAGAACGTCGCCGAGCGCTTCGGGGTCAGCCGCGAGGACCAGGACGCCTTCGCCCTGCGCAGCCACCGGCGCGCGGTCGCCGCCGCCGAGGCGGGCAGGCTGGCCGAGGAGATAGTCCCGGTCGAGGCGCCGCGGGGGCGCGAGAGCGTCCTCGTCGAGGTCGACGAGGGACCCCGCCCTGACGCTTCGCTGCAGAAGCTGGCGAAGCTGCGGCCGGTCTTCCGCGAGGGCGGCACCGTCACCGCCGGCAACGCCTCGACCCTCAACGACGGCGCCGCCTGCATGCTGATCGCCTCCGAGCAGGGCGTCGAGGAGATCGGCGCCGAGCCCCTGGCGCGGGTCGTCGCCAGCGGCGTCGCCGGGGTCGACCCCGCCTTGATGGGCATCGGGCCGGTCGAGGCGGTCCCCCGCGCTTTGGAGAACGCGGGCCTGTCGCTCGACCAGATCGACCTCGTCGAGCTGAACGAGGCCTTCGCCTCGCAGGTCCTGGCCAGCGCCAGGGAGCTCGGGATCGAGGAGGAGCGGCTCAACGTCAACGGCGGCGCGATCGCCCTCGGCCATCCGCTCGGCTGCTCCGGCGCCCGCCTCACCGGCACCCTGGTGCGCGAGCTGCGGCGGCGCGGCGGCAAATACGGGGTCGCCACCCTCTGCGTCGGCGTCGGCCAAGGTCTGTCCACCGTCTTCGAAGCGGTCTGAACGCTCAACTAGGGTGTTGAAGGTGCAGATGCGGGGGCAACGAGGACTGCCGGCGATTCTGGGCGCGGCGATGCTGGCGCTGGCGCTCTGCGCGCCCGCGGGCGCCGCGGCGTCCGGCGACGCCCAGGCGTCGATCATCGGCGGCAGCCCGGCGACGATCGAGCAGTTCCCCTACCTCGCCTACATCGAGGCCGGGAACAAACGCAGCGGCTTTGCCTGCACCGGCACCGTGGTCGCGCCGCGGGTGGTCCTCACCGCCGCCCACTGCGTCGAGAACGTCGAGACCGGGACCTTCTCGACGCCGGCCGAATACACCGTGGCCACCGGCGTCGCCAACCCGAAGCAGGCGCAGCCCGAGAACGTCTTCGAGGTCGTCGCCACCCACGTCTTCCCCTCCTTCGACCCGGGCGTCGTCCACGGCGACGCCGCGGTGCTGATCCTCTCGCGGCCGACCAGCGCCCCGGCGCTGGCGCTCGCGGGCCCGGCCGAGGCGGCGCTCTACGAAGGCGGAGCCACCGTCGCGGTCGCCGGCTGGGGCGTGACCGGGGCCAATAACCGCCAGGCGCCGGCGACCATGCGGACGACGACGATGACCGTGCAGAAGGACAGCACCTGCGCCCGCAAGACCAAGGGCTTCTACAAGGACTACTCCGGCGCCGTCCAGCTCTGCCTGCTCAGCACCCCGAAGAAGACCTCCGGCACCTGCTTCGGCGACAGCGGCGGCCCGGCGGTCGCCACCCGCCCCGACGGGACCCCGGTGGAGCTGGCGGTGATCAGCGTCGTCGGCCCCCTGTGCAGCCCGCAGACCCCGAACGTGCTGACCCGGGTCGACTACGTCTCCGCCTGGGTCGGGGAATGGATCGCCGCCACCGAAACCGGGGCGCCGGCCCCCTTCGTCGATCCGGCCGCGCCGCTGCCGCCGATGAAGAAGTCGACGGGGGAAGAGTTCGCGATCTTCA
>DASTBO010000119.1:0-16989 GCA_035712025.1 Solirubrobacterales bacterium | reverse complement strand
GGGTCCTCGAAGGGCAGCAGCGAGACGCCGGGGATGCCGGCCAGCGCCTCCGTGTAGGCGGCGTAGTTGCGGCGGTTGGCGGCGATGAAGCCGTCGAGGGCGTCGAGCGAGGCCAGGCCCATCGCCGCCCCCGCCTCGCTCAGCTTCGCGTTGGTGCCGAGCCCGACCACCTCGTCCTCGTCGACGAAGCCGAAGTTCCGCATCCTCGCCACCCGCTCGGCCAGCTCCGGGTCGGCGGTGACGACGGCGCCGCCCTCGAAGGCGTTGGCGACCTTGGTCGCGTGGAAGCTGATCACGGCGGCGTCGCCGAAGCCGGCCAGGGGCCGGCCGTCGCGGCTGCAGCCGAGCGCGTGGGCGGCGTCGAAGACGAGCGGCATGCCCCGCTCGCGCGCCAGCCGCTCGAGCCCGGGAAGGTCGCCGCCGCGGCCCCAGAGGTGGACCCCGAGCAGCGCCCCCGTGTCGGCGCCGATCGCCGCCTCCGCCTCCGCCGGCCCCATGCAGAGGCTCGCCGGCTCGACGTCGGCGAAGACCGGCGTCAGCCGCTCCCAGGCGACCGCGTGCGCGGTGGCGACGAAGGTCAGCGAGGGCAGCACCACCTCGCCCTCGACCCCCAGCGCCCGCAGGACGATCTGCAGGCCGAGGGTGGCGTTGCAGGTGGCGACGCAGTGCAGGCCGCCGAGCCGCTCCGAGAGCCGCGCCTCGAAGGCCAGCAGCAGCTCGCCGTCGTTGCTGAGCCAGCGGCGGTCGAGCGCCTCGCCGATGCCCCGCAGGATCGCCTCGCGATCGCCGACGTTGGGGCGGCCGACGTGGAGCGGCTCGGAGAAGGCGGGAGCGCCGCCGAGCAGGGCGAGGTCCGCCGCCGCGGCCTTCATCCCATGCGCTCCCCGTGGTAGGCGCGCGAGCGCTCGATCCCCCGCGCGAGCGCCTCGCGCAGCTCCGGCCGGCGGGCGACGACCGGCTCCTGCCGCCGCAGGACGGCGATCTCCGCCGCCATGATCAGCTCCGGGTCGCGGGTCATGTTGGCGCCGTGCCGGCGGTACTCGGCGACGACCTCGCCGTGCAGGCGGACCGGGTTGCGGGCGGCCGCCCGCAGGTAGACGTCGTAGTCGGCGCTGGCGCTGACGGCGGGGTCGAAGCCGCCGATCGCCTCGAAGAGGCTGCGGCGGTAGAGGACGGCGGCCGGGGTGGAGATGAAGCAGCTTTCCAGCAGCGCCGGGTAGGCCTGCCGCGGCGGGCGGGGCACTTCGGCCTCCAGCGGTTCCCCGACCTCGCCGATCAGCCGCCAGGCACCGGCCGCCAGGACCGCGCTGGGCGCCGCGCGCAGCTCCGCGATCCCGGTCGCGATCGCCTCCGGCAGCAGCCGGTCGTCGGCGTCGAGGAAGAGGACGAGCTCGGTGGCGACGCGGGCGAGGCCGGCGTTGCGGGCGGCGGCGAGGCCCTGGTTCTCCTGGCGCAGGCACTCCACCCCGGGGTAGCCGGCCGCCACCGCCGAGGTGTTGTCGTGGGAGCCGTCGTCGACGACGAGGACCGCGGTGCGGGGATGCGTCTGGGCGATCACGCTCTCGATCGCCTCGGCGAGGAAGTGGGCCTGGCCGAAGCAGGGGATGACGACGGTCACCGCCACGGCCTCCTCGTCGGCCGCTCGGCGCGCCGCGAGCCTGGCGATCGGCACCCGGGTGAGCGGGTCGAGGACCGCCCGCGCCTCGAGCTCGACCTCCCCGGCGGTGGTGAGCAGGTCGAGGTCGAGCTTGAACCCGCACTCGCCCGCGTGCGGGACCTGCGGCTGGAGCGCGGCGATGTCGGGGCGGGGGAGGTCGACCGGGGCGCGGGCGACGACGTGGCCGCGGTGGACCAGCTCGATCCCGAGCACCGGCCGCTCCTCGGCGAGCGCCCAGCCCGCCACCGACAGCCCCCTGCCCGGGTGCTCGTCGGGCTCGAGCGGGCGCAGGTGGCAACCCAGCAGCCGGCCGTCCCGGGGGAGGACCTCGACCTCGCCGACCTCGACGACGCTATCCCCAGGCCTCGACAAAGAGGCTCTCCTCGGGGCGGTTGTCGAGCTCGACGATCTCCGGGAAGGGGCTGCCGGTCTCGCCGAAGGCGCAGCGGCGCACCTCGGCGAAGCCCGCTTTGGCGAGCAGCTCGGCGACGAAGTCGTAGGTGAAGAGGGTCTTCGAGTAGCCGTACCAGAGCATCTGCACGATGAACTTGGAGCCGATCGAGCCCGCGTCCTCGTCGGGGACGAGGAAGTAGTCGCGGTCGTCGTCGAGGTAGGCGCGGATGCCGCGGTCGAGGTCGGGCAGCGCCAGGCGCAGCACCCCGCCGGGGGCGAGCACCCGCCGCAGCTCCAGCAGCGCCGGCACCTGGTCGGGGTAGCGCAGCTCCGGCAGGGCGTGGATGCTGACCGCGTAGTCGATGCTGCCGGTCTCCAGCGGCAGTCCCTCGAGGATGTCGCAGCTGAGGTCGACCGAGGGGTCGTCCTTGATGTCGGAGTTGATCCAGCCGGGCTCGGGCTCGGTCCCGCAGCCCCAGTTGAGGCGGCGGACCGGCGGCGCGGCGCTCACGCCACCGCCTCCAGCAGCTCGCGGAGGACGCGGTCGGAGTCGAAGCGGGCGGCCGCCAGCTCGCGGGCGGCGGCGCTGTGGCGCTCGTAGTTCCCCTCGACCTCGGCGACCGCCGCCTTCGCCTCCTCGAAGTCGGCGAAGCAGAGCAGGCCGGCGCCGGTCTCGACCTCGCGCTCGAAGCCAGTGGCCTGAACGATCGCCGGCTTCCCGCTCGCCAGGTAGCAGAGGCTCCTGTCGCTGAGCCAACCGCCGCGCGAGCGCACGTACATGTCTTTGGCAACACCCACCTCTGCGCGGGAATTCTGCACGTAGGAGCGGTAATCGGCCGTGCTCGCCGCCCGCTCGGGCGGAACCAGCCGCCAGCCGCCCTCGCGCAGGAGCTCCGCGTCGGCGGCGTCGGCCGGGTCGATGTCGAGCGCCAGCTCCATCTCGACGCCGGTGGCGGCGGGCAGCGCCGCGAAGGCCCGCATCTGGTGGGCGCGCAGGCCGTAGCGCTCGCCCTCCAACTCGATCGGCGCGAAGGGGCCGCGCCAGGTGGCGACGCTGGTGTAGGCGCGGCCGTCGCCGGTCGCCGGCCACTCGCCGAGGACGACCGGCTGCGGCGTCCGCACCCACTCGACCCCGCAGGTGGGGACGGCGCTGCCCTCCAGCCCCACCCGCAGGCCGACGGTCGCGTAGGCGTCGTGGTCGCCGAAGGAGCGGTGCAGCCCCAGCTCCTGCCACATCTGCGGGAAGCCGGGGTCGATGTCGAGGAAGACGCGGCGGCCGGCGGCGGCGAGCAGCTCCTCGTCGGCGAGGAAGCCCATCACGTCGATCAGCGCGCTCGCGCGGCGCACCCGCTCCAGCGCCTGGCGCCGCGAGAGGCCCGCGGTGGTTCGGGTCCCGCCGTCGTCGAGCAGCAGGCACCACTCGCCCTCGAGCCCGTGCGAGGCCATCGTCGAGCCCAGCCACTCCACCTCGGCCCGGGGCGGCCACTCCGCGCCCGCGGGCAGCATCTCGCGGGAGAGGCGGTCGAGGAAGAGGACCTCGCAGCCGAGGTTCCGGAACCCCAGCAGGTACTGGAGCAGGACCCAGGCGTGGCCGCCTCGCCCCGGCCGCTGCGCGACCGACCCGGCGACGACGACCGTCTCCCGCATCAGGACATCGCCCGCTCGATCTCCTCGTCCCAGAGGCGGGTGTGGAGCCAGACGTTGTAGCGGGACATCGCGGTGCGGGTCTCCAGCGCGTAGGACTGGCCCTCGAGGTGGTGCAGCTCGACCTCGGGCAGGTACCAGGTCTCGTGGCCCTCCTGGGCGAGGCGCAGGCAGAGGTCGGTGTCCTCGTAGTCGCCCTGGACGAACATCCCGCGCAGGCCGCCGACCGTCTCGAACAGCTCGCGGGCGATCATCAGGCAGGCGCCGCTGACGGCGGGGACCGCGCGGCTGACGTTGGCCGCCGGCAGGTCGCGGTGCAGGCCCTTGAAGAAGTGCTCGTTCTCCCAGGCGCCGCCGTCGGGCGGGCGCTGGAAGCGGATCCCGGCGTGCTGCAGGGTGTCGTCCTCGAACAGCAGCTTCGGCCCCAGGGCGCCGACCTCGTGCTCGTCGTGGAAGCGCGTCATCGCCCCCAGCCAGCCCGGCTCGTCGGGGAGCACGTCGGAGTTGAGCAGCAGCAGCAGCCGCCCCTCGGCGAGCGAGGCGCCGCGGTTGTTGGCGACCGAGTAGCCGCCGTTCCGGGAGAGGACCGCGACCCGGAAGGGAAGGCCGTAGAGCTCGAACAGCTGCCCGGCGGCGGCCTCCAGCGCCGGCGCCAGCTCCGGCGAGTCGAGGACGTAGATCAGGTCCGCCTCGCGCAGCTCCGGGTCGTGGACGAACTGCGCCAGCTGGTGCTCGAGGAAGTCGATCCGCCCGTAGAGCGGGACGACGATCGAGACCGCCGGCGAGCTCGGCGGCTCGCCGTACTGGAAGACGCGCTCGATCGTCGCGGCCGCCTCGAGCCGCTCCTGGATCAGGCTCACCGCCGGGACCACGTGGTCCATCAGCGGCGTGTCCCAGCGGCGCTCCTTGTGCAGGTCGGAGAGGATCGCCGAGCGCGCCGCGAGCAGGTCGCGGCTGACCTGGGGGCCGGGGACCTCGCGGGTGACGCCGAGCGCGTTCTCCATCTCCAGCAGCCAGCCGGTCGAGAGCAGGCTCGGGGCGCGGGTCTCGCAGAAGCCGAGGAAGCCGGTGCCGTCGGCGCCGGTGCGGGTCGGCTCTTCGTAGAAGGAGTCGACGTCGGGGCGCGGGTCGCGGTAGATCCCCGGCAGCAGCTCGACCCGCGAGCCCTCGGGGCTGACCGCGGTCAGCCGCACCGGCTCGGCCTGGCCGTCCCGGGCCCAGCCGCGGATGTAGAAGGCGGTCTCGGAGAGCGCCAGGACCGAGTCGAAGTGCAGGCCCTGCGGCTCGTCGCGGTCGACGATCGAGGGCGGCAGCGGTTCGCGCAGCCCTTCCCGCGCCAGCGCCCGGCTGGCGCTGAACCCGATCGGGTCGCGGCTCGGCCGCTCGCCGCCGGCAAGTTCCTCCAGCAGCTCCAGCGTCTCTTCGCGGTCGTCGCGGCCGAGGCCGGCGAGCCGGTCGCGGAGGAAGCCGCGCAGGTCGACGCAGCCGGCGCGGAGCTCTTCGGGGGCCGGGCGGTCGAGGGTGGCGACGATCAGGTGGCCGCTGCCCTCGAACCGGCGCCGCGCCAGTTCGGCGACCTCGGCCCCGGCCAGGTCGAGGTCGAGGTCGGGCTCGTCCTCGTCGGAGATGAGGTGGACGGCGAGGACGTCGGCGGCCAGCAGGGTCGCCAGCGCCGGCGGGGACGCCTGCGCCGCCGCCTCGAGTCGCTCGATCTCGGTCTCAGGCATAGCGGACGCTCTCGATCTCGGTCGCCGGCGCCGGCGGCTGGACCAGCTCGTCCTCGCTGCCCCTGCTGGCCAGCAGCTCGCGGTACTGGCGGCTCAGCGAGCGGACGTGCTCGTCCATCGCGTAGGGGGGCTCGATCCGCCGCTGCAGTTCGTCCCAGAGCTTGCGGCTGGAGACGGCGCGCTCGATCGTCGCCGCCAGGCTGGCCGGGTCGGCGGCCTTGAAGTGCAGGCCGGAGACGCCGTCGTGGACCTTCTCCGCCATCCCGCCGATGTCGCTGGCGATCACCGGCCGGCGGTGCTGGCCCGCCTCCTGGATCACCAGCGGCGAGTTCTCCCACCAGACCGAGGGGACGACGACCCAGTCGGCGTCGGCCATGATCGTCGGCAGGTCGTCGTGGTTGAACTCGCCCTCGAAGCTGACCGTCGGCTCGGTCGCCTCCAGCAGCTCGGCGAACTCGTTGCGGAACTCGTCCGGCTGCAGCTCGAGGTTGGCGCCGTAGACGGAGCAGTGGACGTCGACCCCGTCGTCCTGCAGCCGCTTCATCGCCTTCAGCAGGACGTTGACGCCCTTGAAGTAGCTGAGCTGGCCGATGAAGACGAGGCGGTTGCGCTGGCGCCGCTCGCGGGTCGGGGCGGCGGTGACCGGCAGCCGCCCGTACTCCTCGAAGCGGACCTTGTCGGCCGGCAGCCCCCAGTCGACGAAGCGGTCGCGGAGGAATTCGCTTGGCGCCAGGAAGCGGTCGACCGTCGACATCTGCGACTGGATGAAGCGCTTGCGCATGTAGAACGCCTGCGGGCTCACCTCCGGGAAGCACTCGTGGCAGCGCCGCGGCGACTCCTCCATGCAGGGCTTCTCGGTCGTCGTCCGCACCAGCTGGCCGTTGCGGTGGCAGATCGGCAGGAACTCGTGCAGCGTGTAGAGGATCGGCACGTCCTCGCCCAGCGTGTTGCGGATCTCCCGCAGCATGTCGTAGCCGAAGAAGAGGGTGTGCTGGAGGTGGACGATGTCCGGTTCGGTGGCGAGGAGGAACTCGCGCAGGTACTTGATCAGCGCCGCCTTGCCGCGGGGGGTGCCGTTGAGCCAGTCGTATTCGAGCGTGTCGGTGTAGAAGAAGTACTGGTTGGGGTCCTCGTTGACCCCGGTCAGCAGCGTCCCCTCGTGGTAGCGGCTGGAGATCGAGACCGGCGGCCCGGTGCGGGCGAGGAAGAGCGGCTCGAACTCGCCGCCGTCGCGGACCGCCCGGTAGAGCTCGTAGGCGTACGCCTCCGCCCCGCCCGGCCGGATCGTCGGGTGGTTGTGGGAGACGTAGAGGATCTTGGGCTTGACGTTCAGGTGTGCCTCGCCTTGGGGTCTAGGGAGCATCGGCATCGCGCCGGGAAAACCCAAGGCGCTCGAGCCGGTTCGTAAGTTTGTCCGCTGCCTCGCCGCCGAGGGCTTGACTGGTGGAGCCCGGCGCCGAATCTCCGTTCCCAGGAGACCGGATGAGTCTAGAGCGCTCTGGACGCCCTGTCACCTCGAATATGTCGCAAAGATTTCTGCGTTGCGCGATCTTCCGGGTCCATCCCGCGAGCGCCCGCTCCAGCTCCCCGGGCGCGCCCGGGAGCCCCTCCCCGGCGACGAGGAGGAAGGACGGCGGCTCGGCGGCTTCGAGCCGGTGTCGCAGTTCGGCGACGGCGGCGACCTCGATCGCGGCGACCGTCCGGCCGCGGCCGGCCAGCTCGTCGGCCGCGAGGCCGACCGCGTAGACGGTCGCCCCGGCCGGGAGCAGCGAGTCGAGCAGCGCCGCGGCCTGGGCGGCGGCGCCGAAGCGCTCCTCGGCGGCGCCCTCGCTCGGCACCTGCAGGAGGTCGTAGACGACGCAGGTCTCCGGGTCCTCGGCCACCGCGCGGCAGTGGCTCCCGAGCCAGCCCGCCAGCCCCTGGTAGTGGTCGAGCCACCAGAGCGCGGTGGCGGGGAAGCAGAGGTACTCGGCGCCCGCCCGGCGCGCCTCCTCGATCTGGGCGATCGCTTCCTCGGAGGTCCGCGGGTGGTAGCCGGCGTACTTGCCCTCGGCGTCGGCGGGGAAGTGGCGCCCCTCGCGGCCCTCGACCTCGACCAGCCGCGGGTCCCCCTTGCTGACCACGGCGACGGTCGCCGCGGGCGGGGTCGCGTCCGCGAGCACGGCGCCGACGCGCCGGCAAAGCTCCTCGTACTCCTCGGGCCCGATGGGGCCGATCATACTTGCGGCCGATGACCTCCACCGTTTCTGGTACCGACCGATTCCTCATCGTCAACGCCGACGACCTCGGCCTCTCGGAGGCGGTCAACCGGGGCGTCTTCGCCGCCCACGAGCGGGGTGTCGTCACCAGTGCCAGCCTGATGGTCCGCCAGGGGGCGGCGCCGGCGGCGGCCGCCGAGGCGAGCGCGTTCCCCGAGCTGGCGGTCGGCCTGCACGTCGACCTCGGCGAGTGGGTCTACGAGCGCGGCGAGTGGACCCAGGCCTACCGGCACTGCGACAGCGACGACCCCGAGGCGGTCGCGGCCGAGTGCCGGGCGCAGCTGGAGCGCTTCCGCGCCCTGCTCGGCCGCGACCCGACCCACCTCGACTCCCACCAGCACGTGCACGAGTCCGAGCCGGTCAAGGGGGCGGCGGAGGCGCTCGCCGCCGAGCTCGGCGTTCCCCTTCGCAACCGCGCGATCCGCTACGAGGGCGGCTTCTACGGCCAGAGCGGCAGGGGCGAGCCGTTCCCCGAGGGGATCTCGCCGCAGCGGCTGATCGAGCTGATCCAGGCGCTGCCGCCCGGCTGGACCGAGATCGGCTGCCACCCCGCCGCCGGCCCGGTCCCGACCTCCTCCTACGACGCCGAGCGGCAGGTCGAGCTGAGGGCGCTTTGCGACGAGGGTGTGAAAAACCTGCTCAATGTGAGCAACGTCAACCTGTGTTCTTACGCACAGGCAGGTGGCCGCTGAGTTTGTACCTTCGACTCATGCTTCGCTCCGGGCCACCCGCGCCCCTCAAGACCGCCCTGATCACCCTCCTGGTCGCCGTCGCGATCGCCGTTGCCGCCGCCGGCAGGGCCGACGCCCACGACGCCGGCCCGCAGGTCCCCCAGGCGGTCGAGACCACCCACCGCTGAGCGGGGGCTCCCCCTACAGCCGGTTTTCTTGAACGGGGCATAATCCCCCGATCGAAACGGTGAAAGGTCACCGTGAGCAGCGGCGTTTCGCTTGCCGCTGATGCCGTCCCGGAGGCCCAGATGCGGTTGAGGATGCGGACGGCGGGGGAAGACAGGAGGACGAATTCGGCGGGCTCGGAGGCCAGAGAGGCCGACGCGCGCAGCCACGTCGGCGGGGTCGCCGACAAGCATCGCGCCGCCCGCGGCAGCATCGAGCGGGTCTCGATGCCGGCGCTGAGGAAGCTGGGCCGGCGCCTGGTGCTGGTCTGGGTTTGGGTCGCCGACCTCCTCGGCCGGATCCTGCGCCGCATCGTCGACTCGCACAAGCTCCCCGGCCGCTGGTTCGGCCGGGTGCGCCTCTACCGGCCGCTGCAGACGCTGACGCCGCTGGTGTTCTTCTGGATCGTCGTCATCGCGGCCTGCACCGTCGCCAGCCGCTCGGAGCCGGGTAAGCCGTTCGACTCGCTGGTCAGCTGGGGACTGGTGGCCGCGGTCGGCGCCCTGGTGCTGACGGTCTGGATCGACGGCGTCAAGAGCCCCTACGTCGTGCGGCGGATCCGGCGCCGGGTGATCGACGACCCGACGGCGCTGCTGCGACTCACCCTTGCCAAGGAGACGACCAAGGTCGTCGAGCTGGAGCCGCCGCTGGAGACGGTTCCCCGCGACGAGCTCTACGACGAGCTGCTGCCGGGGGTGCTGCCGCGCACCAAGGACATCCAGATCATCGTCGGCGATCCCGGCGCGGGCAAGACCACCGCCCTGCTGGACCTCGCCTCGATCCTGGCCAAGATCGGGTTCGTGCCGGTGCTGCTGCAGCTGCGCGGCGCCGGCGCCGGCGGCGACCTCTTCGAGCTGGCGCGGCAGCAGTTCGAAACCCAGGCGCGCCCGCTGGTCCGCGTCGCCGCCGAACTCGACATCGTCTGGCGCTGGCTCTGCCGGCGGCAGCGACTGGTCTTCCTGGTCGACGACCTCGACCAGATCGGCTTCGACGGGGAGCCGGGGTTCCACATGCGCCGCCTGCTCGAGGACATGGCGCCGGAAGGGCAGGCGGTGATCGTCACCGCGCGTCCCTCGGGGGTGCCGGTCGGCATCGCCGCTTCGGCGATCGAGATGGAACCGCTGGCGCTCGAGACCGCCGTCGACATCGTCGCGACGCCGCGGGAGCGCGAGGCGGGGGCGACCAGCGACACCCGGCCGTCCCACCGGCGGATCGCGAGCTGGGTCGGCGGCGGCGAGCTGATGGAGGCGCCGCTGTACCTGGAGGCGCTGGCGGAGATGACGGCGGTCGGGGTCTGCCCCGACCTGCCCGAAGACCCCCGGCAGTGGGAGAAGCCCACCCGCCCCGGCCGCTGGCGCGCGCTCTCCAGCCAGCGCTGCGACTGGAACCCGCTCTGGGTCCGCTACCTCCTGCTGAGCCGCTTCCTGGAGCGGATCGTCGACGGCCAGGTCCGTCGCACCCTGGCGATCAACACGCACGAGCGCGCGCGCTGCGTGCAGGCGCTCGAGGGAGCCGCGCTGGGGGCGCTGGGGGCGGTCGGGCTCGACGCCAAGGCCGCCGCCGAGCACCCCGACGAACCCGAGGAGTCTCGCCGGGGGCGGGCCCGGCGCCGGGCGCTGGTCGACTTCATCGACACCGACGACCGCGGCAACCTGAAGCCGGAGGAGGTCCAGTCCCGGATCGTCAACCGCCGCAGCGACATCTCCCGGCACGAGGCGGTCGACACCGGGGAACGGCTGCGGATCCTCGACCGCGACCAGCACGGCGAGCCCCAGTTCCGGCACCGGATCATGCAGGCCTTCTTCGCCGGCCGAAAGCTCGCCGAGATCGGCCGCGACCAGGGCGTCGGGCAGCGGGGAATCCGCGCTGCGCGGAACGGCGACGGCGGCCACCTCGTCAGCTTCGACGACTGGGTCGAGGCCCTGATCAGCCCCTGCCACCCGGAACGCCTGACGACCCACCTGACGCTCACCTTCGCGGCGATCTACGCGGACGACCGCTCGGAGGGCAAGGACGGGGACACCCGGGTGGCATGGCGGATCGTCGAAAAGCTGCTGGAGTCGGTCGAGGAGGGCGGCAAGCGGTTCGATCGCCGGCGCTGGTCCCCGAACGGCGGCCCCAAGCGCGGCGCCCAGTACGACCCGATGGCCGCACCCGATCCCTACGACCGCGAGGACCCCGACGACAACCTGATCAAGCTGACCACGGCGGCCAACGTCGCGACCCTGCTGAAGGCTCCGACGCAGGGCCGCGACGTCGAGTTCTCGCGTCGGATCGTCACCAGCCTGGAAGGCACCACCCGCGGGGCGATGCGCTGGACGAAGCAGAAAGCGCTGCCCGCGATCGCCGGGCTCGACAGCCGCGAGTCGTGGCTCGCGGTCTGGCAGTGGTTCGCCCGCGACACCGACTACGAGGTGAGGCGCAGCGCCAGCAGGCAGCTGGAACGGAACGCGCTGCGCGCCTTCGCCGAGCTCGGGGGCGGCATCAAGAAGACGATCTTCGACGCCGGCGCCCGCGCCGCCGCGGGCCTGCCGCTGGCGGGCCAGGGCGAGGACTGGGACGCGGAGTCGATCATGACCTTCGAAGCGCTCGGCTGGGTGCTGCCGGCGGTCGTCAGCGGACTCAACGAGGAGATGGGCGACGAGGGGGGCCTCGAGACCGAGAAGAGCCTCGAGGAGGCGCGGATGCGGTTGGGCGAGCTGACCGCGCTGGCCTTCCAGGGCGGCCGCCCGAAGCTCGAAGACTCGCTGGCCCAGGGGTTCAAGGCCGACGCGATGCGGCACGCCGCCGCTCCCGGCAAGGAGTTCACCGGCGCCGGCTGGGTGGTGAGCAACCGTCGCCTCGTCGCCGACGTCGGGCTCCCGCACGCCGAATCCTGGTACGCGAGGATGCTGCTCTACCAGGCGCTGGCGCTGTACGCGGTCGCCGGGACCGGCAGGGAAGACACCCTGGACGTGCTCGCGCACCGGCTCGAGCGCAGCCGGGAGCGGCATCCGTTCGCCCGCCAGGCGGCCAAGCTCTCCCGGGCCGGCCTGCGACGGGCCGCGATCGGCAGCGAGAGGTGGATGGCCTTCCTCTGGAGCGACGAGGTCGAAGGCGCCGGCGGCCTGCCGACGGTCCTCGGCGACCGGGCCGGCCAGCTGGTCAGCGACGTCACCGTCCTCGTCGACCTCAAGGAGGGGAGCGCCGCCGCCCATCACGAGAAGTTCGCGCACATGGAGGAGCTCCCCCACTGCCTCAGCAAGAGCCGCAACCGCCACGAGATCCTCGGCTCCGGCTGCCCCAGCCACTGCGGCTGGGGGCTGTGCCCCTACCGGGCGGCCGCCCCCGACGAGCCCAACCAGCACCGCGGCATCAGCCGCGGGTTCTGCCGGGCCCAGCGCCGGGCCTCGGCCCGGCAGCGGCCGCCCGCCTGGCAGCGGGTCGTCGGCCGGCGCAGGCTGCGGGACTTCTGGCGCCAGATGGAGTACAAGGCGCGACGCTGAGGCCCGGCGACCGCAGCTAGGCGGGGCGGAGGTGCTCGACCTCGAAGCCGTGCTCGCGCCGCATCCGCTCGGCGACGAGCGAGCGGTGGCAGGCCTCGGGGTCGCGCTCGACGCAGAGCAGCGCCGCCGAGGAGTCGCCGATCCAGCGCAGGACCGGACCGAGGTCGACGCTGTCGAGGACCTCGGCGGTGTAGCGCTCGACGTAGGCGGGGGCGAGGGCGGTGCGGCTGCGCTTGCCCTCGCCCAGCCGCGCGTCGGCCTCGTACTGGAGCTGGCGCATCTCGGTGGTCGGCGCCAGCTCCTTGAGGTGGGAGTAGCCGATCCCCGCCTCGGCGAGCGCGGCCTGCAGCCGTTTCGCGTTGGCCCAGGCGTACTCGCTGCCGCGCACGCCGCGCCGCTGTCGCACGTCGAGCAGCAGGTCGACGCCGGCGCCTTGCAGGGCGGCGAGGAAGGAGTCGCGGTCGAAGCCGTAGACGCCGATCGTCCGCAGGGCCTTCATCGCCGCCCGTCCAGCGCCATCGCGCAGTAGCCGTCGGCGATCTCGGCGGGGGAGAGGCGGCCGTTCGGCCGCACCCACTGCGGCGTGTAGTTGACCATCCCCAGCAGGGCCAGCAGCGAGAGGCGGCGGTCGGCGAAGCGCATCGAGCCGTCGGCCTCGCCGCGGGCGAGGACATCGTCGAGGATCTGCTCGAAGGCGCGGCGCTGGGAGCGGACCCGGCGCCAGCGCGGCTCGCGCTCGATCGCCTGGCGCTCCTGGGTGAAGACCAGCATGTGGTGGCGGTGCTCGACCACGTGGCCGACCCAGGCGGCGACCAGCTCGCGCAGCTGCTCGACCGGCGGCGCCCCGGCGGCGACGATCTCCCGCGCCCGCTCGAGCAGCGGCTCGAGCAGCTCGTCGCAGATCGCGATCAGGAGGTCGTCCTTGCCCTCGATGTAGTGGTAGAGGCCGCCCGCCGCCAGCCCGGTCGCCTCGGTCAGCTCGCTGATCGAGGTCGAGGCGTAGCCGCGCTCGGCGAAGAGGCGGGCGGCGGTGTCGACGACCTCGCGGCGGCGGGCGTCGTAGCGGGCGCGCAGCGCCGGGCGGGTCGGGGGGGAGGGAACCGGCATCGGGCGAGGGTAGCGAATACCGAACGCCGATTCGGTATTCTGCGCGGATGGACTTCGACCTCGGCGACGAGCATCGCCTGATCCAGCGAACGGTCCGCGACTTCGCCACCCAGGAGGTGGCGCCGGTCGCGGAGGAGCTCGACCGCGAGAAGCGGTTCCCCTACGAGATCGTCGCCAAGCTCGGCGATCTCGGCCTGATGGGGATCCCCTTCCCGCAGGAGTACGGCGGCGGGGGCGGCGACTCGCTCGCCTACGCGCTGGCGGTCGAGGAGCTGACCCGGGTCGACTCCTCGGTCGCGATCACCCTCTGCGCCCACACCTCGCTCGGCACCCAGCCCATATATCTCTTCGGCTCAGAGGCCCAGAAGCAAGAGTGGATGCCGCGGCTCTGCGCCGGCGAGATCCTCGGCGCCTTCGGGCTGACCGAGCCGGAGGCCGGCTCCGACGCCGGCAACGTCCGCACCAAGGCCCGGCTCGAGGGCGGCGAATGGGTGATCGACGGCGCCAAGCAGTTCATCACCAACGCCGGCACCGAGGTCTCCGGCCTGGTCTGCATCACCGCCCGCACCGGCGACGACGAGATCTCCAACCTGATCGTCGCCAACGGCACCCCCGGCTACGAGCAGGGCGAGCCGTACCGGAAGATGGGCTGGAACGCGTCGGACACCCGGCCGCTGACCTTCACCGAGTGCCGCGTGCCCGAGGAGAACCTGCTCGGGCCGCGGGGGATGGGCTTCCGCCAGTTCCTCCAGGTGCTCGACGTCGGCCGCATCGGCGTCGCCGCGATGGGCGTCGGGCTCGCGCAGGGGGCGCTCGACGAGGCGCTCGCCTACGCCAAGGAGCGCCGGGCCTTCGGCCAGCCGATCTCCCGCTTCCAGGCGATCCAGGCCAAGCTCGCCGACATGGCGACCGAGATCGAGGCCACCCGCCTGCTCGTCTACAAAGCCGCGCGGATGAAGGACCGAGGCGAGAACTTCAGCCTCACCGCCGCCCAGGCGAAGCTGAAGAGCGGCCGCCTCGCGGTCCGCTGCTGCGAGGAGGCGGTCCAGATCCACGGCGGCTACGGCTTCATCGAGGAGTACCCGGTCTGCCGCTTCTACCGCGACGCCAAGATCCTGACGATCGGCGAGGGCACCGACGAGGTGCAGCAGATGGTCATCGCCCGCGCCCTGGGAGCCTGACCGCCGTGATTCCGAAGGCCGTCCGCATCCGCGAGGTGGGCCCCCGCGACGGGTTCCAGAACGAGCCGGAGACGATCGCCACCGCCGACAAGGTGCGGCTGGTCGAGATGCTCGCCCGGACCGGGGTGCGGCGGCTGGAGGTGACGAGCTTCGTCCGCGCCGACGTCGTCCCGCAGTTGGCCGACGGCCGCGAGGTGCTGGAGCGGGCCGAGATTCCCGAGCAGGTCTCGGTCTCGGTCCTGGTCCCGAACATGCGCGGGCTGGAGGCGGCGCTCGAGGTGCGGGAGAGGATCGACGAGGTCAACGTCTTCCTCTCCGCCTCGGAGACCCACAACCGCCGCAACGTCAACCGCTCGGTCGAGGAGTCGCTCGCGGGGCTGGAGCAGGTGCTGGCGCGGGCGACCGAGGAGGGGCTGCGCTGCGAGGGCGTGATCAGCACCAGCTTCGGCTGCCCGTACGAGGGCTACGTCCCGGTCGAGCGCGTCTTCGAGATCGCCAAGCGCCTCTCGGCCGCCGGCGCGGTCGAGATCGGGTTCGGCGACACCACCGGGATGGCGAACCCGATCCAGGTCGGCGAGTTCTTCCGCCGCGCCGCCGACGAGCTGGGGGAGGTCGAGCGCACCGCCCACTTCCACGACACCCGCGGCCAGGCGCTCGCCAACGTGCTCGCCGCGCTCGAGGTCGGAGTCGACTCCTTCGAGTCGAGCTTCGGCCAGCTCGGCGGCTGCCCGGTCCCGCCCGGCGCGACCGGCAACGTCGCCAGCGAGGACCTGGTCTCGATGCTGCACGAGATGGGGGTCGAGACCGGGATCGACCTCGGCCTGCTGCTGGAGGCCGCGGGCGCCGCCCAGGACGTCCTCGGCCGCCCACTTGCCTCCCACACCCTGCTTGCCGGCCCGGTCGAGTGGCACGCCGAGCGCGACCCGTTCAAGGAGAACCCGCCGCGATGAGCGCGGTCAAGGGAGCCGAGGGCATGCGCGAGAAGCACCTGGAGCTGATCGCCGAGCTGAACGCCGAGCTGGAGCGGGCCCGCGCCGGCGGCGGCGAGAAGGCGGTCGAGCGGCATCGCGGCCGCGGCAAGCTGACCGCGCGCGAACGGATCGACGGCCTCTGCGATCCCGGCACGCCGTTCCTCGAGCTCTCGCCGCTGGCCGCGCACGGGATGTACGACGACGCGGCGCCGGGGGCGGGGATCGTCGCCGGGGTCGGCACGGTCAGCGGCCGCAGGTGCGTGATCGCCGCCAACGACGCCACCGTCAAAGGCGGCACCTACTACCCGATCACGGTCAAGAAGCACCTCCGCGCCCAGGAGGTCGCGCTGCAGAACCGGCTGCCCTGCATCTACCTGGTCGACTCCGGCGGCGCCTTCCTGCCGCTGCAGGACGAGGTCTTCCCCGACCGCGAGCACTTCGGCCGCATCTTCTTCAACCAGGCGACGATGTCGGCGCGGGAGATTCCGCAGCTGGCGGCGGTGATGGGCTCCTGCACGGCCGGCGGCGCCTACGTGCCGGCGATGAGCGACGAGACCGTGATCGTCCGCCACCAGGGGACGATCTTCCTCGGCGGGCCGCCGCTGGTGAAGGCGGCGACCGGGGAGGAGGTGAGCGCGGAGGAGCTCGGCGGCGGCGACGTCCACGCCCGCAAGTCCGGCGTCGCCGACCACCTCGCCGAGGACGACGCCGACGCGCTGCGGATCCTGCGCGAGATCGTCGCCACCCTGCCGCCGACCGCGGCGCCGCCCTGGGAGCGGATCGAGCCGCGGCCGCCGGCCGGCGATCCGGAGGAGATCCTCGACGTCGTCCCGATCGGCTCGCGGGCGCCCTGGGACGTGCGCGAGGTCCTGCGCCGCGTCGTCGACGGCGGCGAGCTGCGCGAGTTCAAGGAGAAGTACGGCAAAACCCTGGTCTGCGCCTTCGCCCACCTCGACGGCCACCCGGTGGGGATCGTCGCCAACAACGGCATCCTCTTCTCCGAGAGCGCGCTGAAGGGCGCCCACTTCGTCGAGCTCTGCGACCACCGCCGCATCCCCCTCCTCTTCGTCCAGAACGTCAACGGCTTCATGGTCGGCTCCAAGTACGAGCAGGGCGGGATCGCCAAGGACGGGGCGAAGATGGTCGCGGCCGTCTCCACCGCCCGCGTCCCCAAGCTGACGGTGATCGTCGGCGGCTCCTTCGGGGCCGGGAACTACGGCATGTGCGGCCGCGCCTACTCGCCCCGCTTCCTCTTCATGTGGCCCAACGCCCGGATCAGCGTCATGGGCGGCGAGATGGCCGCGGCGGTGATGCGCGAGGTCGGCCAGCCCGAGACCGCCGAGCAGCTCGGCGAGCAGTACGAGCGCCAGGGCCGCCCCCTCTACTCGACCGCCCGCCTCTGGGACGACGGCGTCATCGACCCCCGCGACACCCGCCAGGTCCTCGCCCAGGCCCTGGCCGCCTGCGCCGCCGCCCCGCTCGAGGACCTGGCCGCTCCCGTCTACCGGATGTGATGCTCACCGGGGTCGGGCGTCGGAGGCGGTCGGGCCCTCGCACGACGCGGGCGGGGGTCGCAAGCATCCTCGCCGCGGCCCTCCTCCTCGGTTGCGGAGGCGGAGAAGCCACCTCCCCCGACCCCGAATTGTCGAGTCCGCGAAAACGGTCCCAGG
>DASTBO010000118.1:0-3971 GCA_035712025.1 Solirubrobacterales bacterium | reverse complement strand
CCGGCCTGACCCGCTCCAACCGCTCCAGCCCGCGGGAGGTCGTCGACCTGCTGCTCGGGATGCAGGAAGACGAAGCCGGCGAGGAGTTCGTCCAGGACCTCGCCCTGGCCGGGCAGGAGGGCACCGTCGCCAGCCGCATGGAGGGCACCGCCGCCTACGGCCGCTGCCGGACCAAGACCGGGACGATCAGCGGCGTCAGCAACCTCTCCGGCTACTGCTTCAACCGCAGCGGCCGGGTGATGGCCTTCTCGATCCTGATGGCGGGCGTCGGCAACCTCAGCCTCGCCCACCTCGACCAGGACCGGATCGCCGCCGCCGTCGCCGGCTATTAGCGCGACTACCCGCCGACCAGCTCGCGCAGCCCGGCCTCGTCGAGGATCTCGGTGCCGAACTTCTCCGCCTTGGCGAGCTTCGAGCCGGGGCTCTCGCCGGCGACGACGTAGTCCGTCTTTTTCGAGACCGAGCTGGTCACCTTGCCGCCGGCGGACTTGACCAGCGCCGCCGCCTCCTCGCGGGTCAGCTCCGGCAGGGTGCCGGTGAGGACGACCGTCTTGCCCTCCAGCGGCCCGCCCTCCCGGCGTCGTTCCGAGGCATCGGCCTCCAGCCGCACGCCCTTGCTGCGCAGCTTCCCGACCAGCGCCCAGGTCGCGTCGTCGGCGAGCGACTCGGCGATCTGGACCGCCATGATCGGCCCCACCCCCTCGACCTCCTCGATCGCCTCCGGGTCGGCCTCGTGGAGGGCGTCGATCGAGCCGAAGTGGTCGGCCAGGGCCTCCGCCGTGACGAAGCCGACGCCCGGCAGCCCGAGCGCGTAGAGCACGCGTTTGAACGGGCGCCGCTTGGAGCCCTCGATCGAGGCGACGAGGTTGCGGGCCGAGGTCTCGCCGAAGCGCTCCATCTCCATCAGGCGGGTCTCGGTGAGGTCGTAGATGTCGCCGACGTCGGCGATCAGGCCCTCCTGGAGGAAGCGCAGCGCCTGCTTTTCCCCCAGCCCCTCGATGTCCATCGCCCCCTTGCTGACGAAGTGCTTGACGTGCTGGAAGGACTGGCCCGGGCAGCCGGAGCGGTTGGGGCAGATCGTGAACACCGAGTCCTCGGGTTTGACCGTCTCGGTCCCGCAGGCGGGGCACTTCTTCGGCGGCTTCGCCCGGCGGGCGCCTTTCTTCTTGCGGGGCAGCTTCGGGGAGACGACCTGCGGGATCACGTCGCCGGCCCGCGTCACCACCACCTCGTCGCCCTCGCGCACGTCCTTGCGGGCCAGGTCCTCCTCGTTGTGGAGGGTGGCGGTGGTGACGGTGACGCCGCCGACGTGGACCGCCTCCAGCATCGCGAAGGGGACCAGGTGGCCGGTGCGGCCGACGTTCCAGACCACCTTCTTCAGCGTCGTCGTCGCCGTCGTCGGCGGGAACTTCCAGGCGATCGCCCAGCGCGGCTCGCGCCCGACCACGCCCAGCTCGCGCCAGAGCGCCTTCTCGTCGACCTTGACGACGACGCCGTCGATCTCGTAGTCGAGCTCCTCGCGCCGCTCCTCCCACCAGTGGCAGCGCTTGACGACCCCCTCGACGCCCCCGTGGTGGGCGGTGTCGGGGTTGACCTTGAAGCCCGCTTCCCGCAGCCATTCGACCTCGTCCATGTGGGTCGGCAGGTCGAGGCCGCGGGCGGCGCCGATCCCGTACATCCAGGTCGATAGCGGCCGTTCGGCCGCCAGCGCCGGGTCGAGCTGGCGGATCGAGCCGGCGGCCGAGTTGCGGGGGTTGGCGAAGGTCGGCTCGCCGGCCTCGGCGCGGCGCTCGTTCAACGCTTTGAAGGCGGCGATCGGCAGGTAGACCTCCCCGCGGACTTCGACCAGCTCCGGCGCCTTGCCGGAGAGCCGCAGCGGCACCGAGCCGATCGTCCGCAGGTTCTGGGACACGTCCTCGCCGATCCGGCCGTCGCCCCGGGTGGCGCCGCGGACCAGCACCCCGTCCTCGTAGGTGAGGGTGATCGCGAGGCCGTCGATCTTCGGCTCGGTCGTGTAGCTGAACTGCGAGGCGGCGATGTCCATCCGCTTCAGGTGGTTGGCGATCCGCTTCTCCCAGCCGCGCAGCTCCTCCTCGTTGCGGGAGTTGCCGAGCGAGAGCATCTGCTCGCGGTGCTCGACCTGCTCGAAGCGGTCGAGCGGCGGCGCCCCGACCCGCTGGGTCGGCGAGTCCGGCGTGCGCAGCTCCGGGTTCTCGGCCTCGAGGTCCCGCAGCTCGTTCAGCAGCTCGTCGTAGTCGTCGTCGCCGATCTCCGGGTCGTCGAGGACGTAGTAGAGGCGGTTGTGGTGGGCGAGGAGCCCACGCAGCTCCTCGACGCGCTGCGCGGCGGGGACGCTCACGCCGTCGCGGCGCTCGCCGCCAGCATCTCCTCGAACCCCCAGCCGCCGAGGCGCTCGAGGCCGCCGTGGTCGGTGAGGTCGAAGTGGATCGGGGTGACCGCGATCCGACCCTGGGCGACGGCGTTGAGGTCGGTGCCCTCGATCTCCTCGTAGCCCGGCTGCCAGCCGTAGATCTCGTAGTGACGGCGGCCGTCGCTCTCCCTGATCAGCTTCAGCTCGTCGTTGTAGATCCGTTTGCCGAGCTTCGTCACCTCGACCCCGGTCGGCTCGCGGTTGGGGCAGTTGACGTTGATCAGCGTCGCCTCCGGCATCGACTCCTGCCGCAGGCGGGAGACGAGCTGGGCGGTGAAGGCGGCCGAGACCGCGAAGTCGAACTTGCCGCTGACGTAGCCGAGGCCGCCGGCCGAGGACTGCTGCGAGACGGCGATCGCCGGGATCCCGAGGACGATGCCCTCCAGCGCCGCGGCGACGGTCCCCGAGTAGGTGATGTCGTCGCCAAGGTTGGCGCCGTGGTTGATCCCGGAGACGATCAGGTCGGGCCGGTTGCCGACCAGGCCGAGCTCGGCGAAGCGGACGCAGTCGACCGGGGTGCCGTCGGTCGCGTAGCCGATGCGGCCGTCTTCGAAGCTGACCTCCTCGACGCTGAGCGGCGAGCGGGTGGTGATGCTGCGCGCGGTGGCGCTGCGGTTCGAGTCGGGGGCGACGACGTCGACCTCGACCCCCTCGAGCTCGACCAGCGCCCGGCGGGCAGCCTGCAGCCCGGGGGCGGAGATGCCGTCGTCGTTGGTGAGGAGGATGCGCACAGCCCCGATTCTAGGTGGGGGCCGCGACAGGCCGACGGTCGGAGATACTGCCGCCGTGTCCACGGTACGGCTCGAGATCGAATACGACGGCGCCGGCTTCCGCGGCTGGGCCCGCCAGCCCGGCCTGCGGACCGTGCAGGGCGAGCTGGAGACGGCCCTGGCGACGATCCTGCGCGAACCGGTCGAGCTGACCGTCGCCGGCCGCACCGACACCGGGGTCCACGCGCTCGGCCAGGTGGCGAGCTTCGAGACCGCCGCCGAAGTGCCCGCGGACCTGGCGCGCCGCCTCAACGGCGTCGGACCCGACGACGTCGCGGTCACCGCCGCTGCCCCGGTCGCCGACGGCTTCGACGCCCGCCGCGACGCCACGGCGCGCAGCTACCGCTACCGACTGCTGGCCCGCTCCTCCCCCAGCCCCTTCGAGCTTGGCAAGGCGCTCTGGTGGCCCCACCGGGTGGACCGCGAGGCGCTCGACGCCTGCGCCGCCGCCCTCCCGGGCACCCACGACTTCACCGCCTTCACCCCCACTCAGACCGACCACGTCCGCTTCGACCGCGACGTCCTGGCCGCCTCCTGGACCCAGGAAGGCGACATCCTCACCTTCCGCATCGCCGCCGACGCATTCATGCGCAACATGGTCCGAGCCCTGGTCGGCACCCAGCTCGAAGTGGCCAGCGGCCGCCGCACCGTCGAGAACTTCATCTCCCTCCTGGAGGGAGCCCCCCGCACCGCCGCCGGCGACACCGCCCCACCCCACGGCCTGTACCTGGAGTCGGTCACCTACGCCTGAAGGGTGGGTCGGGGGTCCC
>DASTBO010000117.1:0-43354 GCA_035712025.1 Solirubrobacterales bacterium | reverse complement strand
GAGGAGGGCGAGACCAAGGTCGACTTCGAGGACGACATCATCGCCGCCGCCTGCATCACCCAGAGCGGCGAGATCAAAAACGAGAGGGCCGCCAAGTAATGGACCTGATGACCGAGATCACGATCTTCGTCCTCGCCGTCTTCGTCGGCTTCGAGGTGATCTCGAAGGTGCCGACGACCCTGCACACGCCGCTGATGTCACAGACCAACGCGATCCACGGGATCGTCATGCTCGGCGGCCTGATCGTCCTCGGCTACGCCGGCGACGGGCTCGAGTACGTGATCGGCACGATCGCCGTCGCCTTCGGCGCGATCAACATCGTCGGCGGCTTCATGGTCACCGACCGGATGCTCGGCATGTTCGCCAAAAAACCCAGACCGAAAGCCGCTTCTGACGGGAAGGGCGGCACCTGATGGTCCGCGCTGTGCTGGAGCCGGGCGGCGACGGAGCCACCGCCCTCTACATCGTCGCCTTCTCGCTGTTCATCATCGGGATCAAACAGGGGACCCACCCGACCACCGCCAAACGCGGCAACCTGATCGCCGCCGGCGGTATGGCGGTAGCGGTCGTCACCACCCTGCTGCTCGACGGGATGGGCAACTGGGGCCTGATCTTCCTCGGCCTCGGGATCGGCACCGCGGTCGGCGTGATCGCCTCGGTCCGGGTGCAGATGACCGAGATGCCGCAGATGGTCGCCCTCTACAACGGCGTCGGCGGCGGCGCGGTCGCCCTGATCGCCTGGTCTGAGATCCGCCACGGGATCTCCCTCGGCGAGGACTTCCCGCTCGACGAGCTGATCCCGATCATCTTCGCCGGCGTCGTCGGCTCGGTCTCCTTCTGGGGCTCGAACGTCGCTTTCGCCAAGCTCCAGGACCTGATCCCGACCCGGCCGATCGCAGCGCCGGGGCAGCAGGTGATCAACGCCGTCCTGCTGATCGCGATCGTCGCCATCTGCGTGATCCTCGCGGTCGACCACGAGTCGCCCTCGCAGGGCCTCTTCATCCTCCTCCTCGTCCTCGCGGCGATCCTCGGCAACCTCGTCGTCCTGCCGATCGGCGGCGCCGACATGCCGGTCGTGATCTCGCTGCTGAACGCCTTCACCGGCCTCTCCGCCGCGGCCGCCGGGTTCGCCCTCGACAACGTCGCGCTGATCGTCGCCGGCACCCTGGTCGGCTCCTCGGGAACGATCCTCACCATGGAGATGGCGACGGCGATGAACCGTTCGGTCGCCAACATCCTCTTCTCCGGCTTCGGCGGCGCGCCCTCCGGCGGCGGCGCCGGCAGCGGCGAGGAAAAGCCGCACGTCTCGATCGGCGCCCAGGACGCGGCGATCAAGCTCGCCTACGCCGACACCGTGGTGATCGTCCCCGGCTACGGTCTCGCCGTCGCCCAGGCCCAGCACGCGATCAAGGAGGTCGCCGACGAGCTCGAAGCCCGCGGCGTCACCGTCAACTACGCGATCCACCCGGTCGCCGGCCGCATGCCCGGCCACATGAACGTCCTCCTCGCCGAGGCCGACGTCGCCTACGAGAACCTCAAGGAGATGGAGGAGATCAACCCGGAGATGTCGCGCACCGACGTCGCCGTGGTCGTCGGCGCCAACGACGTCACCAACCCGGCGGCCAAAAACGACCCCGACTCGCCGATCGCCGGGATGCCGATCATCGAGGTCTCCGAGGCCCAAGAGGTGATCGTGATCAAGCGCTCCCTCAGCCCCGGCTTCGCCGGCATCGACAACGACCTCTTCTACGAACCGAACACCTCGATGCTGTTCGCCGACGCCAAACAGGCCGCGGCGGACATCGCATCCGAGATCGGCAACCTCTAGAGCCGGCGCGGGCAGCGCCGCTCCAAGCCGGAGCGCCTAACGCTCACCCCCCCCGTTTGGTGGTGGACCCGCGGCCGCTCCTCGGAGCCTCAATCGCGAGCATCCGTTCGTGTGTTCCTTTCCGTTGCCATGCAGCCATAAAGAACAGACGAGGAGGGCCCCCCGTATTCACCTGTTCCTTTTCCGTGTTGGGTGACCGAAAGGAACAGATGAGAGGCCGGGCGATGCCGGGTCCAGGCGGGGGCCGGCCAACTCGGAGGCGAGGGTGCGGACGGCGGTGGTGCCGCGCTCGATGAGGGCGGTGCTCACGTGGCGCGGCAGCTCGGCGACGAAGGCGGTGCTCTGTGGGATGCGGTGGTTCTGCCAGCGGGAGGCGCTGCCGGGGTAGGGGCCGGGGAGGCGGACCAGGGGGAAGCCGATCAGGGCGGCGAAGCGGCGGGCGGCGAAGGGGTTGCCTTCGGGCTTGTCGATCAGGCCGAAGGGCTGGTGGAACCAGATCGTCGCGTCGGGCCGCTCGCGGAGGATCAGGTCGTGGGCGGCGCGGGACTCGGGCTCGGAGAGAGGGCCGGCGCCGGAGTATTCGCCGCCGCCGAGCGGGCGCCAGCGGAAGGGGAAGTTGCGGTTGAGGTCGACGCCGCGAGCGTTGCCGCGGGTGCCGGCGGCGACGCCGTCGGGGTTGATCGTCGGCACGACCAGGAGCTCGGTCCCGGCCGGCGCCTTCGCGGCGATCAGGCGCCGGGCGATCCGCGTCCCGGCCGTCTCGTCGCCGTGGATGTCGCCGACGACGAGGACCTTCAGCGCCGGAGCCGGTGCGCTGTCGGTGAGGAGGACGATCGGCCTGCCCTGGACCGAGCGGCCGATCGTCGCGCGCTCGTCGGCTCGCGCGGCGACCGGGAGCAGGCTGGCGATCAGGGCCACGGCCACCACGTATCGAAGTCGCCATCGTTCCGGCACGAAGCCGGCACTCTAGGCACCCACGCGTAGGACCTTGCTCCCTAGCTTCGGGCCATGGGCTCGGAGCGGGGACAGGGGACGGTCGAGTGGGTCGGTCTGGTGGCGCTCGTATCCCTGGCGCTGCTGGCGGCCGTCGCGGCCGGGGTGCGGGTCCCGGGCGCGCCGCTGGCGCGCGCCCTCGCCGACCGCATCCTCTGCGCCGCCGCGCTCGGCGACGAGTGCGGGGACGAGCCGGCGCTGATCGCCGCCTACGGGAGCGAGGTGGGGCGGTTGGCGCACCGGTACATGCCGATGCTCGCCTTCGAGCGGGACTCGCGGGCGGTGCCGGTCGACTTCCGCCGCTGCCGCCGCAGCGAGTGCGGCGACGCCGCCGGCGAGGGGCTGATCGAGGCCACCGACCAAGGCCTGCCGGTGACCGCCTTCGTCCACGCGATCGACTGCCGCGAGGGCGAGGCGGAGCTGGCCGAAGCGGCCGGGGCCGACTGCTCCGGCGAGCGCGCCGGCAACGTCTACCTCCAGTACTGGCTCTACTACGCCGACTCGGCCACCCTGCGGGGGGTGCCGGTGGCGGGGGAGCGGGGCTATCACCGCGACGACTGGGAGAGCGTCCAGTTCCGCATCGGCCCCGACGGCGGCGTCGACCAGCGCGCCTCCTCCCACCACGGCTACAACAGCTCGCGCCGGTCCACCAACTGGGCCTACGACTCCGGCGTCCTCGCCCACGCCGGCTGGGGCCGCGAGACCCGCCTCCTGCTCGTCGCCGGCGGCAGCCACGCCGGCAGCACCATCGGCCTCGCCAACAGCGATCGCTACACCCCCGGCCACCGCGTCCAGCTGATCCCGCTCGAGCCGATCGCCGCCCAGAGCCACACCCGCTTCGCCGTCTCGCCCCCTTGGCAGAAGCGGGTCTGGCTCGACCCCGAGGCGGAGGGAACCGGCTGAGGACACATCCGATTTCGCAATGGTCGCTAGGGTTTCCCAATCCGGGCCGACGTGACCTCAGTGTCGAAGGCGGAGATCGCGGAAGCTCTTTCCGAGGCGAGAGAACGCACTCTCGCGCTGGTGGAGCCGCTCGACGACGCGCAGCTGAACACGGTCTACTCGGCGATCCTCAGCCCGCTGGCCTGGGACCTCGGTCACATCGCCAACTTCGAGGAGCTCTGGCTGGTGCAGACGATCGGCGGGCGGGAGCCGCTGCACGGCGACCTCGGCCGCTTCTACGACGCGATCGAGAACCCGCGCAAGGTCCGCGGCGAGCTGCCGATCCTGCGCGACGCCGAGCTGCGGGCCTACATGGCGGACGTCCGCAGGCGCACGCTGGACGTACTGGAGGGCGTGGACGTCGATCCCGAGGCCGAGGACCCGCTGCTGCGGGAGGGGTTCGTCTACGAGATGCTGCTCGCCCACGAGCTGCAGCACAACGAGACGATGCTGCAGCTGCTGCAGCTCGTCGACGGCTACGAGCTGCCGCCGGACCTCGACGCCGTCCGCACTGCTCCCCGGCGGTCGGGGACGACCGCCCACGAGCAGGTCGACGCGATCGGGATCGAGGCGGGCGAGTACGAGGTCGGCGCCCCCGGGCGCGGCTTCGCCTACGACAACGAGCGGCCGCGCCACGCGGTCGAGCTCGCCGCCTTCGAGATCGATCGAACCCCGGTGACCAACGGCGCCTACATCGCCTACATGGAGGCGACCGGGGCCGCGGCGCCGCTCTACTGGGGGCGCGACGGAGAAAGCTGGGTCGACTCCTCGCGCGGTCGCCGCGAGCCGATCGACCCCGGCGACCCCGTGCTCCACGTCTCCTGGCAGCAGGCCGACGCCTTCGCCCGCTGGGCCGGCATGCGCCTGCCGACCGAGTTCGAGTGGGAGGCGGCGTTCCCGCGGCTCGACGGCGTCGGCCACGGTTGGGAATGGACCTCCTCCGACTTCCTCGCCTACCCCGGCTTCGAGGCCTTCCCCTACCGCGAGTACTCCGAGGTCTTCTTCGGCGGCGGCTACAAGGTGCTGCGCGGCGGCTCCTGGGCGACCCATCCGCGCGTCGCCCGGCCGACCTTCCGCAACTGGGACCTGCCGGAGCGGCGCCAGATCTTCGCCGGCATGCGCTGCGCGAGGACCGCATGACGATCGCGATCGACGTCCACCTCGACGCCGACGCCGCGGCGACGATGGCGCGGGACGTCCGCGCCGGCCTCTGCGACTACCCGAAGGAGCTGGCGCCGAAGTACTTCTACGACGAGCGCGGCTCGCGCCTCTTCGAGCAGATCACCGAGCTGCCCGAGTACTACCCGACCCGGGCCGAGCGGCAGATCCTCGAACGGCGCTCGCCGGAGATCCTCGAGGCGGCGGGCCGGCCCAGCACCCTGACCGAGCTCGGCTCCGGCTCGGCGGCGAAGACGCGCCACCTGCTGAGCGCGATGCGCGACCTCGACAGCCTCGACACCTACGTCCCGGTCGACATCTCCGAGGAGATCACCCAGCGCACGGCGGCCGAGCTCGTCGACGAGTACCCGGGCCTCGACGTCCACGGCCTCGTCTGCGACTTCGAGCAGCATCTGGAGCGGATTCCGCACGGCACCGACCAGCGGATGATCGCCTTCCTCGGCGGCACGGTCGGCAACCTCTATCCCCGCCAGCGCCAGGCCTTCCTCGAGCGGATCCGGGCGCTGCTCGGGCCCGACGACCACCTGCTGCTCGGCACCGACCTGATCAAGGACCGCGTCCGGCTCGAGGCCGCCTACAACGACTCGGCCGGGGTCACCGCCGAATTCAACAAGAACGTCCTCGCCGTCCTCAACACACAGCTCGGCGCCGACTTCGACCTCGACGCCTTCGAGCACGTCGCCCGCTACGACGCCGAGGCGGAGCGGATGGACATCCGCCTGTGCTCGCTCGCCGACCAGGAGGTTCGCATCGACCGGCTCGACCTCGACGTCGCCTTCGCCGCCGGCGAGCAGATGCGGACCGAGATCTCTGCCAAGTTCACCCGCGAGCGGCTCGAATCGGTCTATGCCGGCGCCGGCCTGGAGCTGCGCGGCTGGTTCGCCGACGAGGCGGGCGACTACGCCCTCAGCCTCGCGGCACCTGCTGGGTGATGCAGTGGATGTTGCCGCCGCCGAGGAGGATCTCGCGCGCCGGTACGCCGACCACGTCGCGCTCGGGGAAGGCCCGGCGCAGGACCGCCGCCGCCTCCTCGTCCTGCCGCGGGTCGAGCAGCGGGCAGACGACGCGCGAGTTGCCGAGGTAGAAGTTGACGTAGGAGGCGGCCAGCCGGTCGCCGGCGCGGCGCGGCTGCGTCCCCTCGCCGGCGTCGACGCCGGCAGCCTCCTCGGCTGAGATCCGCAGCGGGCCGGGGGAGGGGAGGAGGATCACCTCGAACGAGCGCCCCTGCGCGTCGGTCGCGGCTTCGAGCCGCTCGCGCGCGTCGCGGGAGATCCGGTGCTGGGGGTCGTCCTCGTCGTCGGTCCAGGTCAGCAGGACGACGCCCGGCCGGGCGAAGCAGGCGATGTTGTCGACGTGGCCGTCGGTCTCGTCCTCGAAGACGCCCGCCCCGAGCCAGACCACCTTCTCGGCCCCGAGGTGGTCGCGCAGGACCCGCTCGATCTGCTCCCTGGAGAGCTCCGGGTTGCGGTTGGGGTTGAGCAGGCACTCTTCGGTGGTCAGCACGGTCCCCTGGCCGTCGACGTGGATCGCCCCGCCCTCGAGCACGATCGGCGCCCGGTAACGGTCGGCACCTTCGATCTCCAGCACCTTGGCCGCCACCCGATCGTCGCGGTCCCAGGGGAAGTAGAGGCCGCCGTCGGTCCCGCCCCAGGCGTTGAAGCGCCAGTCGATGCCGCGGCGGGCGCCGGCGCCGTCGACGACGAAGGTCGGGCCGCAGTCGCGCATCCAGGCGTCGTCGCTGGAGACCTCGACGACCCGCACCTCGGCCGGCAGCATCGCCCGCGCGTGCTCGAACTGCGCGTCGGAGACCGCCATCGTCACCGGCTCGGAGGCGGCGATCGCCGCCGCAACCGCCGCGAAGGCCTCCTGCGCCGGCTTGGCGCCGAGGCGCCAGTTGTCGGTCCGCTCCGGCCAGATCATCCAGCAGCCCTCGTGCGGCTCGAACTCGGCCGGCATCCGGAAGCCGTCTGCCGCGGGCGTCGATCTCAGGGTCGGACTCACCGCCCTCTATCTTGAACCAGTGGACGAGATCCGCCTGATCCGTGCCGAGCAGCCGCCCGAGTCGCCGGCGCGCACGCGGGAGCCGGAGCGGCCGCCGTTCCGGATCGCCGCCGTCCAGCACCGCTGGCACCCCGACCCCGTCGAGCACGAGGCGGCGCTGGGGGAGGGGATCCGCCTTGCCGCCGGGGAGGGGGCGCGGCTCGTCTGCCTGCAGGAGCTGACCCTGAGCCGCTACTTCGCGGTCGACCCCGCCGGGCCCGAGGCGGCCGGCGCCGAGCCGGAGGAGCTGCCGGGCGGGCGCACCTTCGAGTTCGCGGCCCGGATGGCCGCCGCGGCCGGCGTCCACGTCCACGCCTCGCTCTACGAGCGCGCCGAGGAGGGCGACGGCCTCGGCTTCAACACCGCCGTCGTCGTCTCCCCGGAGGGCGAGCTGATCGCCCGCACCCGCAAGCTCCACATCCCCGTCACCGCCGGCTACCACGAGGACCGCTACTTCCGCCCCGGCCCGAACGGCGCCGGCGCCTTCCCGCTGGTCGGCCTCGGCGAGGCCAGGCTCGGCCTGCCCACCTGCTGGGACCAGTGGTTCCCAGAGCTCGCCCGCGCCTACAGCCTCGAGGGCGCCGACGTCCTCGTCTACCCGACCGCGATCGGCTCCGAGCCCGACCACCCCGAGTTCGACACCCAGCCGCTCTGGCAGCAGGTGATCGTCGCCAACGGGATCGCCAACGGCGTCTTCATGGTCGCGATCAACCGCATCGGCGAGGAGCCGCCCCTCACTTTCTACGGCTCCTCCTTCATCTCCGACCCCTACGGTCGCATCCTCGCCCAGGCCCCCCGCGACGAACCGGCGGTTCTGGTCGCCGACCTCGACCTCGACCAGCGCCGCGACTGGCTGGAGCTCTTCCCCTTCCTCACCACCCGCCGCCCCGACGCCTACGGCTCGCTCGCCGACTAGGGCGCCAGGGCGTCGATCGTCTCGGCCAGCTTGTCGGGGGAGACGATCGGGGTGACGATCGGCAGGGTGATGCCGCCGGCGACGAACTCCGCGAGGCGCTCCTTCATCTGCTCGGGCGTGCCGAAGACGAACATGTCCTCGATCAGCTCCCAGGGTGCCGCCGCCGCGGCCGCCTGGCGGTCGCCCGCCTCCCAGGCCGCGACCATCGGCTCGATCTGCTCTCCGTAGCCGAGCCAGCGGTAGAAGTTGGCGTAGACCGGGACGGTGATGTAGGACGAGAACATGAAGCGGGCCAGCGGCTCGACCTGCTCGCGCTCGCCCGGGATGCAGAAGAAACGGCAGAGCAGCTCGAAGCCGTCCGGGGCGTCATCCAGCTGCGCCGTCACCTTGCTCAGCCCGCTCAGCGGGAGGAAGTTGGTGAAGGCGCCGTCGGCGCGCTCGACCGCGAACTCGAGCATCTTGCCGCGCAGCGCCGCCAGGACGATCGGCACCCGGTGGGCCGGTTTCTGTTCGAGCTTGAACCCTGTCGCCGTCCGCTCGCCCGCCAGCGCCGGCTCGAGGAAGTCGAGCGTCTCCCTCACCCTGCTCAGCGGCTTCTCGAAGGGAATCCCGTTCCAGCCTTCGACGATCCTGTCCGAAGAGGAGCCGAGGCCGAGGACGAAGCGCCCCTCCGAGGCGTCGGCGAGCGCCGCCGCCTGCTGGGCCAGCAGCGCCGGTCCGCGCTGGAAGACGCCGACGATCCCGGTCCCCAGGCGCGCACGCTCGGTCCAGGCGGCGCTCAGTGCCAGCGGAGTGAAGCCGTCCGGCCCGGCGGTCTCACCCGTCCAGAGGTCGGTGTAGCCGGCGGCCTCGGCGCGCCGGACCAGCTCCTCGTGGTCAGAGAGCGTCAGTCCAGGGAGTGGCAGCGTCAGGCCCCAGCGATCCATCGGCAAGGACCCTATCGTCGCCCGGTCGCTCGCTGCGAACCTCGAAGCGGCGGGTTGGCGACCACTGCTTGAAGAAGGACTCCGCGTCCTGGGCGGTGAGCGGCCTGGTGAAGAGGAAGCCCTGGCCGTTGTCGCACTCTTTGTCGCGGATCAGCGAAAGATCCTGCGGGCGCTCGATCCCCTCCGCCGTGGTCTCGATCTCCAGCGCTTTGCCGAGCTGGAGCAGGGTGTGGAGGAGGATCTCCCCCTCGCCCCCCTCGGCCAGCTGCGAGACGAAGGAGCGGTCGATCTTCAGCACGTCGACCGGGAACTGGCGCAGGTGGGAGAGGGAGGAGTAACCGGTTCCGAAGTCATCGACGGCGATCCTGATCCCCAGCTGCTTCAACTCGCTCAGTCGCCGCGCCGTTTCATCGGCATCGGTCATCAGGGCCGTCTCGGTGATCTCGATCGTCAGCGCCTCCGGCCGCAGCCCGCTCAACTGAAGGGCATCCTTGACGTCGTCTATCAGGTCGTCGGTGTCGAGCTGCAGCGCAGAGACGTTGACCGAGAGCTCGAGCGGGCGCCCTTCCTGCTGCCAGCCAGCGGCTTGGAAGCAGGCCTCCTTCAAGACCCAGGCGCCGACGTCGAGGATCAGCCTCGACTCCTCAAGCAGCGGGATGAACTCGTCCGGCTCGACCACGCCGCGGCCGGGCCGGCGCCAGCGAATCAGCGCCTCGACCCCCGTCGGGGTCATCGTCTGCAGGTCGAAGGTCGGCTGGTAGAGCAGAAAGAACTCCCCGTCGTCGAGGGCGCTCTGCAGATCCATCTCCGTTTCCAGGCGCGACTGAACCTCGTCCTCCATCCCCGATTCGAAGACGAGGTAGCGACTCTTGCCGCTCCACTTGCACCTGTACATGGCGATGTCGGCGTCGCGCAGGAGCTCTTCGGCGGTCGAGCGATCGCCCGTCGCGATGCCGATGCTGGCCTTCACGTGCACCAGGGATTCGCCTTCGCTCCCGAGAGCGAACGGCTCGGAGAAGGCTTCCAGCAGGCGCTCGGCGATCAGCTCCGGACCAGCCGCCAGCGAGAGGCCGTCGGCGACGACGACGAACTCGTCCCCCCCGAGTCGGCCCAGCGCGTCGGTCTCGCGGATCACGCCCTCCAGCCGTTCCGCCACGGCGCAGAGCAGCTCGTCGCCGCAGGCGTGGCCGAGCGAGTCGTTGATCGCCTTGAAGTTGTCGAGGTCGACGAAGAGCGCCGCGACCGGCTCCTGCTTCAGCCGCGTCCGGGTCAAGGTCTGCTCGATTCGGTCGAGGATCAGGGTCCGGTTCGGCAACCCGGTGAGGGCATCGTGGGTGGCGAGGAAGACCAGTTCCTTCTCGCGGCTCATCAGTTCGTCCTGGGCCTTCTGGCGCTCGTCCTCGAAGGATTGGCACATCCGCACCAGGGTCACGTCGAGGCTGCGCTGCACCATTGCCCTGGCGGTCGTCAGCGTCTCCCCGGGGAGATCGAGATCGGCGGCGCTCTCGTCCAGCACTTCGAGGGTGGCGTCGCGCCAGCGGAGGCAGCGTTTCGTCACCTCGTTCAGCGCCGCCTCCCGCTGCGAGGCGAGCTGGGCGAAGATCCGCCACGACTCCTGACCGACCTCGCGGGCGACATCCTCTCCTTCGCCGGCCATCCAGCGGGCGACGGCGACGGTGGAGACAGTGCCGACGCCCTCGAAGCTCTCTTCGACGACCTTCGCCAGTGTCGTGCTCGACTCCGCCGAGCTGCGCATCATCCGCGCGACCACCTCGTCGGTTCGAGAGCTCAGCTCCCTGCCGAGTCGCTCCAGTTCAGGCGCTCCCATGATTTGGCTCATCGGCCTGCGCCGATGGTCACTTGAGACCTGGGCGCCGATTCGTGCATGCGTCGGCGTCTGCCGTTCCGTTAGCCTGCGGCGCACATGGGGTCCACTTCTCAGGAGGCCGGGAGCGCCGCATCCGCGGCCAAGCCCGACCGCAACCTCGCGCTCGAGCTCGTCCGCGTCACCGAGGCCGCTGCGCTCGCCGCCGCGCGCTGGGTCGGCCGCGGCGACAAGATCGCCGCCGACGGCGCCGCCGTCGACGCGATGCGCTTCGTCCTCGACTCGGTCGCGATGGACGGCGTCGTCGTCATCGGCGAGGGCGAGAAGGACGAAGCGCCGATGCTCTTCAACGGCGAGCAGATCGGCGACGGCAGCCCGCCGGTGGTCGACATCGCCGTCGACCCGCTGGAGGGGACGACGCTCTGCGCTAAGGGGATGCCCAGCGCCCTCGCCGTAATCGCCCTCGCCGAGCGCGGCTCGATGTTCGACCCGGGGCCCTGCGTCTACATGGAAAAGATGGCGGGCGGCGAGGAGATCGCCGACCTGCTCGACCTCGACCGGCCGCTGCCGGAGACCCTGAAGCTGGTCGCCGAGCGCAAGGGCGGCAGCATCGGCGACGTGACCGTCGTCGTCCTCGACCGCCCGCGCCACGAGGAGGCGATCGACGAGATCCGCGAGGCCGGCGCCCGGATCCGGCTGATCTCCGACGGCGACGTCTCCGCGGCGCTGCTGGCGGTCAGCGAACGCTCGCCGGTCGACCTGCTGTGGGGGATCGGCGGCACCCCGGAGGGCGTGCTCTCGGCCGCGGCGCTGAAGTCGATGGGCGGCCAGCTGATCGGCCGCCTCTGGCCGCGGAACGACGAGGAGCGCTCGGCGGCCCTCGACGCCGGCTACGACCTCGACCGCGTCCTCACCGCCAACGACCTCTGCTCCGGCGACGACGTCTTCTTCTCGGCCACCGGCGTCACCGACGGCGACGTCCTGCAGGGCGTCCGCTACCGCGGTCCCGGCGCCACCACCGAGTCGCTGGTGATGCGCTCCCGCTCGGGAACCGTGCGCCGCGTCCACGCCCGCCACGACCGCAGCAAGCTGCGCGAGATCATCGGCGAGCGCTACGGCTGATTTCCCGCATCGCGGGTAGAGGACCGCTGTGATCGCGGTCGCCGGCGCAACCGGGTACATCGGCGGGCTGCTCTGCGAGCGGCTCTGCGAGGAAGGACGGGAGGTGCGAGCGCTGGCGCGGCATCCCGAGCGCGCCGAGGATCTGAAGGAGGCCGGCTGCGAGGTCGTCCGCGCCGACGTGCTCGAGCCCGAGACGCTGGGGCCGGCCCTGGAGGGCGCCGCGGTCGCCTACTACCTCGTCCACTCGATGGGCCGCGGCTCCGACGGCGACTTCGCCGAGCGCGACCACCGCGGCGCCGAGAACTTCGCCGCCGCCGCGGCGGCGGCCGGGGTCGAGCGGATCGTCTACCTCGGCGGGCTGGGCGAGGGGTCGAAGCACCTCGACTCGCGCCACCGGACGGCTGAGGCGCTGAGGGGCGGCGCGGTCCCGGTCACCTACTTCCGCGCCGCCGCCGTGCTCGGCGCCGGCAGCGAGAGCTTCCGCACCGCCTTCTACCTGGTCCGCCGCCTACCGGCGATGGTGACGCCGCGCTGGGTCGCCACCCGCACCCAGCCGATCGCCGTCGCCGACGCCGTCTCCTTTCTCGCCGCGGCCGCCGTCCTCGACCTGCCGTGCGAGCGGGAGATCGAAATCGGCGGTCCCGACGTCACCACCTACGGCGGGATGATCGACGAGCTCGCTCGCGCCCAGGGCCGGCGCCCGCCGCTGCGGATCACGGTGCCGCTGCTGACCCCCTTCCTCTCCTCGCTCTGGATCGGCCTGGTGACGCCGGTCGACGCCGGCGTCGCCAAGCCCCTGATCGAGGGCCTCGCGACCGAGACCGTGGTCAGCGATCCGTCCGGGATGGAGATCTTCGGAGGCGTTGAGCGGACGCCGCTGCGCGAGGCGCTGGCCGCTGCCCTCGCCGAGCGCGATTGACCAGGGCTTCCTGAATAATCTAGTGTTCCACGCTAAAACGCAGGCGTACCGAAAGGCGCGCGCGTTGCGCTCGAACACAGGAGAAATGACATGAAGCACTTGAAGATGCTTGGTCTCACCGGGATCGCGGCTCTCGCCTTGATGGCCCTCGCGGGATCGGCTTCAGCGACCACAATCTCGACAAAAGGGGCGGCGATCAACGCCGCCGAGACCCTTGAACTCTCGATCCCCTCCGGAAGCGGGGAGATCCTCAAAGACACAAACGGCTTCGTCGTCGAGACATGCAAAGAATCGACCTTCAAAGGCACGACGGAGAAAGACACCAGCGGCGACTACACCGGCCCTACGGTCACAGCATCGGTGGCGAGCTTGACCTTCAACGGCTGCAGCCACAAAACGGTGGTCCTGAAAAACGGCAAGCTCCACTTCGCCTGGACCTCCGGGACAAACGCCTCGGTCAGCTGGTCCGGCGCGGAAGTGACATTCGTGTCCACAATCTTCGGGATCTCCTGCATCGCCGTTACCGGTGCGGGCACCGCGATCGGTACCTACACAGGCGTCAAAGAAGGCAACGGCCTCTTCGACCTCAACGGCGTACTTGACATGGGCGTGTGCGGCACCGCCAACTGGTCCGGTGGCTACAAAATGACAACGGCGAACGTGGGGGTGGAGAACTAGAAGCCTTCGGATCCCCGACCCGCCTAGCTCCCGCCCGCCCGCTCCCGCTCGACCCGCGCCGCCTCTTCCCCGATGAAGGGGACGAGGAAGCCGTAGGTGAGGTCGGGGAGCAGGCGGGGGAGCTCGGCGGCGCGGCCGAGGACCGCCTCCTCGTAGATCCGCGCCATGATCGCCCCCACCGCCATCTGGGTCGCCCGTGTCAGCTCGGGGTTGGGCCCGTCGTCGCCGAGCCCCTCGTCGAGGAGCTCGGTGAAGCGGGCGTACTCGGCCTTGAAGGTCGCGCGGAAGGCCGGCCCCACGGTGCTGAGCTCGACCAGGAAGAAGCGGGCGGCCTCGGGATCGGCGGCGAACCACTCGAGCGTCGCGGCGAGCGAGCGCCGCACCCGCTGCGGCCACGGCCCCTCCTCCAGGTACACGGCCCGCACCCGCTTCTCGAGGTCGTCGGCGAGGATCTTGTGGGCGGCGAGCATGCAGTCGAGCTTGTCTTCGAAGAGTTCGTAGAAGCTCTCGCGGCCGACGCCGGCCTCGCCGAGGACGTCGCCGACGGTGGTCGACTCGTAGCCGTTGGCGGCGGTGACCCTGACCACCGCGGCGAGCAGCCGCTCGCGCTGCGAGCGCTCGACCAGCTCCCGCGGGAGCCCGTGCCTACCCCGCGGCAGCCGCCACTGACGCAGGTCCTCGTGCTCGGCGGTCACCTGGCGGCGGCACCGGGGATCGCGGATTCGCCCGCCCGGCGGGACTGCCTCAGCGCCTCCTCGTGACCGCCGTAGGGGCCGACCGCCAGGTAGACGATTTCCGGCAGCAGCTCGAGCAGCCGGTCCGGCTTGCCGGTGGCGATCTGGTTGAGGATCAGGACCTGGGCCTGGCCGAAGGCGAGGCGCGGATCGGTGTGGACCGCCGGCCTGTCGCCGTTCTCGCTCCACAGCGCCTCGAGCGCCGGGATCGTGGCGCTGCGGTAGCGCTCGATCACCTGCGGCTCGACCGCCATCGCGTCGCCGGTCAGGACCTGGGCCAGGCCGGGCCTCGCCGCCAGCGCCCCGACCACGGCGCTCGCCGCCTTGCGGGCGGCGTCCCCCGGCGAGTCGGCGGGGGAGTGGGCGGCGGCGGCAACCCGCTGCATCTCGCCGACGCAGTAGTCGATCGCCGCGTCGAAGCAGTCCCGCTTGTCGTCGAAGTGCTTGTAGAAGGTCGTGCGGGAGATGTGCGCCCGGGCGACGATGTCGGCGATCGTGGTCGTCGCGTAGGTCTTCTCGGCGCAGCTCTCGATCATGCCGTCGACGATCCTCTGACGTTGCGACTGGCTGGCGATGTCAGGAGGAGTAGTGGGTCGCAGAACGCTCCCCGACCTTTCAGAACTCCGATGTTTTTGCATCAATGCGGATTCTTCCACCCTGCCCGGTTGCCTGGACCGGCGGTCCAGTTCCGGGTGGTTATCCGCTCAAGGATACGAAAGTTTTTATTAACTGGTGGAAGAAGTCCGATTTTCCGGAGAAGCCCGTTCTTCGTCGCATTCGTGGCAGGGGCGCGGGTTCTCCCGGCGGTAGGGCAGCTCGCCGGTGTCGTGCAACTCGAAGCGCAGCGAGTTGATCACCGCCCCGACCATCAGCGCCAGGCTGAGCACGTAGAACCAGAGCAGGGCGATGAGGATGAAGCCCAGGGTTGAGCCGAACCGCGAGAGACTGGACACGTTGGAGAGATAGAACGGGAAGAGCCAGTTGGCGACGCCGGCGCCGACGGTGACGAAGAGGGCCCCGGGCCAGACCGCCCGCCAGGGCATATGACCTTTCGGAACCGCCCAAAAGATCACGGAGCAGATGCCGAACGTGACCAGCAGCGCCGCCCCCAGCAGCAGGATCGTGTCGATCGCCTTGATGTCCGAGAGGCCGAGCGGGAGGCGGTCGGTGCTGTTGACCACCGCGCTCTCCAGCGTCGGTACGAAGATGCTGGCGGCGATGAAGAGCAGGACGACGACCAGCATCGCGAAGGAGAAGCGCTTCTGCTCGACCCAGCCGCGGCACTCGACGTGGTAGATCCGGCAGAACGCGGTGTCCATCGCCCCCCAGAAGGAGGCGCCGATCCAGAGCGAGCCGGCGAAGGCGGCGATCCCGATCGTCGCCGTGTTGCTCTCGATCCTGCCGAGGGCGTCGGTCAGGGTCTGCTGCTCGACGTTGGGGAAGAGGCGCTGGAGGTCGGCGAGGACGCTCTCCTCGACGCCGCCGATCTTCAGCACCTGCCCGAAGACGAAGAGGACGAGCAGGGCGAAGGGAAAGACCGCCAGCATCAGGTTGTAGGCGACCATCGCCGAGAGCCCGGTGACGTTCTCGGTGTAGGCACGCTGCCAGAAGGCGCGCAGCCAGGGGGTGGGATGGCGGAGGGAGCTGGGCATTGACTTCACAAACTGAAGCGACTACCATGCGAACAGGCGTTTGACGTATTTCAAGCGCCGCCCACCCGGGCACAATGACGATGTAGACGCTACTTCGCGGACCACCTGTCGGGTCCGCTTTTTGTCGCTCCGGCGCGACTTTCGGGTCGCGACGGTATTTCATCGCCAGGACTAAACATCGAGCGCAAGGGAACGAGTAAGAACGGATGCTGGTAGCAGAGCTTCAGGAACTGGACGAGGTCAAGAACCTCATCAACCGCGGGCAGCAGCTCGGCGTGCTCACCTTCGGCGACATCGCCTCGGCCGTCTCCGAGGTCGACCTCGACGAGTCTGACGTCGAGGACCTCTACGGCCACCTCGAGAAGTCGGGGATCGAGCTCGTCGAGGACATGGACCCGGCGCAGAAAGCCGCCGCCGAAGCGCTTCCCGCCGACACCGGGAAAAAAGGCCGACGCCGCCAGAAACAGGCGCTCGACCTGAAACCCGACATGACCACGGACTCCCTGCAGCTGTTCCTCAAGGACATCGGCAAAGTCCGCCTGCTGACCGCCCAGGAGGAGGTCGAACTCGCCAAACGGATCGAGCGCGGCGACCTCGACGCGAAGCAGAAAATGGTCGAGTCGAACCTGCGCCTGGTCGTCTCGATCGCGAAAAATTACCGGAACCAGGGACTGCCCTTCCTCGACCTGATCCAGGAGGGGACCCTCGGCTTGGTCCGCGCGGCGGAGAAGTTCGACTACCGCAAGGGGTTCAAGTTCTCCACCTACGCGACCTGGTGGATCCGCCAGGCGATCGCCCGCGCGCTCGCCGACAAGGCGCGGACGATCCGGATCCCGGTCCACGTCGTCGAGAAGCTGAACAAGATCGGCCGCGCCGAGCGCAAGCTGGTCACCGAGCTGGGCCGCGAGCCCACCCCGGAGGAGATCGCCGAGGTGACGGGGATCGATCCCGAGGAGGTCGACTCGATCAAGCGCTCCGCCCAGGCCCCGGTCTCGCTGGAGAAGCCGGTCGGCGACGAGGAGGAGTCGGAGTTCGGCCAGTTCATCGCCGACGAGAAGGCCGAGAGCCCGTTCGACCGGGCCGCGGACCTGCTGACCAAAGAGGCGTTGAAAGAGGCTCTCGAGAACCTCTCCTACCGCGAGCGCCGCGTGCTCGAGCTCCGCTACGGGCTCGGCGGCGAGCACCCGCGGACCCTGGACGAGGTCGGCCGCACCTTCAACGTCACCCGCGAGCGGATCCGGCAGATCGAGAACCAGAGCTTGAAAAAGCTGCAGTCGCTGGGCGAGGCCCAGAAACTGCGCGAGGTCGCTTAAAGGCGGTCTTCGTTGGGGAGGAGGGGTGGTTGCCCCTCCCCCCCAAGACCGTCGCGCAGCTGGTCGAACCTATGGCTGCGCAGCGTGACTTCTTGAGCCTTCGTGGGAGGGGCAACCACCCCTCCTGCGAGCGGTCTTGGTGATCCACCGTCAGCGTTAAGTGACTCCCGCTTCCCGCCGATAGGGGTGGGGAGATGTTCGACATCGATTCAGCGCTGCGGACGCTCATCGAGCGGGAGGGGTCCGATCTTCACGTGAAGGTCGGGGTGCCGCCGACGGCTCGGTTGCATGGCGAGCTGGCGCCCTTGGAGGGGTACCAGCCGCTGCGGCCGGAGGACACCGAAAAGGGGTTCCAGGACATGGCCGAGGTGCGGTCGATGACCGAATTCGAGGAATGCGGCGAGGCCGACTTCTCCTACGCGATCAAGGGACTCTCGCGCTTCCGCGTCAACGCCTTCAAGCAGCGCGGCTCGATCTCGATCGTCTGCCGGGCGATCCCCTTCGACATCCGCTCGGTCGACGACCTCGGGCTGCCGCCGGTGGTCACCAAGCTGGCCGAGGAGCAGCGCGGGATCATCCTCGTCACCGGCACCACCGGCTCGGGCAAGAGCACGACGCTGGCGGCGATGATCGACCACATCAACCGCACCCGGACCGATCACATCGTCACCCTCGAGGACCCGATCGAGTACCTGCACCCGGACAAAAACTCGATCATCAACCAGCGCGAAGTCGGCTCCGACACCGAAAGCTTCGCCCGCGCGATGCGCCGGGTCCTGCGCCAGGACCCCGACGTGATCCTGATCGGCGAGATGCGCGACGAGGAGACGGTGCGCACGGCGCTGTCGGCGGCCGAGACCGGCCACCTCGTGCTCTCGACGGTTCACACCCTGGACGCGACCGAGACGATCAACCGCATCGTCGACTTCTTCGAGCCCCACCAGCAGCACCAGGCGCGGGTGATGTTGGCGGCGACCCTCAGGGGGGCGATCGCCCAGCGCCTCGTCCCCGACGTCACCGGCGACGGCCGCGTCCCCGCCTCGGAGATCCTCGTCGTCACCGGCCGGGTCCAGGACCTGATCATGAACCCGGAGGAGACCGGCAAGATCACCGAAGTCATCGCCGAGGGCGAGTACTACGGGATGCGGACCTTCGACCAGTCGCTGATGCACTACGTGATGGAGGGGAAGGTCGCCGAGTCGGTTGCGCTCGAGTTCGCCTCCAACCCGCACGACTTCAAACTGATGCTGGCGGCGGGCGGCCAGCGGGCGAGCGGCATCGAGCAGCTCGCACCCGCAACTGATTAGGGCGGTCGTCCAGTGAACGAGAACCCTTCGTCGATCGGCTCAAGCGGCCGCCGCCCCCGGCCGATGGGAGCTGCGATGCCGGCTCTCGACCGCTTCATCCTGCTGATCCGCGAGCTGCGTGGGAACGAGCGCGGCATCGCGGTGCCGACCGCGCTGATGGCGCTGGTCGCGACCTTCGCGATCTCCAGCGTCGCGGTGATGTCGACCGTCGACGTCCAGCAGGGCACCAAACGCGACCGCGACTCCAAGGAAGCGATCGCCGCCGCCGACGCCGGCGCGAACATCGCCCTGCTGCGCCTCAACAGGTATCAGGCCAGCCTCACGCTCGCCCATCCCTGCATCGGGCCCGACGGTGAATTCCAGACCGCGGTCAGCGGCTGGTGCCCGGCGACGACGACCGAATCGGTCGGCGGCGCGACCTACAGCTACGCGGTCAGCGCCTACGCCGGCACCGGCACCCCGCTGAACGTCGTCTCGGTCGGCTCCTCGGGCACGGTGAAACGCCGGGTCAACGTGGCCCTCAACAGCTCCAAAGGCAAAAGCATCTTCGCCGACGAGAGATTCGTCGGCCAGGACAAAATCGAAGTCAACGGCAACATCCGGATCGAAGCCGACATCGGCACCAACGGCTACATCACCAAGAACGGGGCCTCGGGAACGATCTGCGGCGACGAGCGGCACGGGATCGGCAAATCGGCGCCGACGCCGAGCTGCTCGGGGGTGAAAACCGAAGAAAATCGCGAACTGCCGGCGATCGTGCCGCCGGCGAACATCGCCACCGAAAACGCCAACTGCATGCTGTCGCAGAAATGCACCTCCGGCCCCTACGCCGGGAAAGTGGACACCTACACCAAACAGAACCCCTGGACCGCGGCGACCAGGGTGATCGACGTCGGCAGCAACGGGACCCTGACGATGAACGGGAACGACTACTTCGTCTGCCAGCTGAAGGTGGGCCCCGGCACGCTCTACATGTCCGCCCAGGCCCACGTGCGGATCTTCATCGACACGCCGCAGAACTGCGGCCTCGCCTCCGGCGCCAACCAGGTCGACATCAGCGGCAACGCCAACATCGTCTCCAGCGGCTACAACCCGAAACAGGGGATCTACGAAATCCCCTCGATCTACCTGCTCGGCAACGGCGGCGTCACGATCACCGCCAACTCGGGGACCAACCACGTGCTGATCTACGCGCCGCAGAGCGCGATCGACTTCGGCGGCAACGCCGAATGGATCGGGATGATCGCCGGCAAGAGCATCTACATGCACGGAAACCCGACCTTCAAGTCGGATTCGAACCTGAAAGAACCGGACATCACCTACTCCGGGCTCTTCCAGCGCACCCGCTACGTCGAGTGCACCGGGGGCACCGCGTCGCCCCCCAACGCCAGCTGCTGAGCCCCGGTCCGGGCGACTCCTCGCGGCGCTCAAGCTTCGGCCTCCCGCGGCCGAAGGGTTTCTAGGCGAACGTATGAGAGAGAAGCTGAACGACAACCCGATGGCGCAGATCGCCCTGGTCGGCGTCCTGCTCGTGCTCGCCGCCGTCTTCCTGCTCGGGAAGATGGGCGGCGGCTCCGAAGAAGAAGAAGAAGGCGGCTCTGCCGCCGCCGACGCCGCGGTTGCCGCGGTCGCCACCGAACTCGAAGCCGGCCAGCAGCCGCTGCGGCTCCCGGCTCCCGGCTCCGGCCCGGGGGCACCGCCGGCGCCGCCCCGCGCGGTCGTCGACGCGGTCGACGCCGGTCAGATCGTGGCGATCCTCTTCGTCCGCGACGGCGGCATCGACGACCGGCTGGTCCACGAATCCGTCGGCAAGCTCGACGCCATCGGCGGCGTCACGACCTTCGTCGTCCCCACCAAGCAGCTCGTCCGCTACGTCTCGATCGCGCAGGGCGTCGATCTCAGTCGCGTCCCCGCCCTGGTCGTGATCAGGCCCGAGAACCTCAGCCACCAGTACAACCCCGCCTCGGTCCAGTACGGCTTCCAGAGCGGGCAGAGCGTCGTCCAGGCGGTGGTCGACGCCCGATACCACGGCGGGACGCTTCCCTACCACCCGTGAGCATGGACTCCAGGGACTTCCCGAGCCACCTGCGGCCGGTCCCGACGTCCGGCGATTCCACCGCGCCCGCGCTCGAGCACGAGCCCGCGGGCACCCCGGGCCTGACCCCGCCGCAGACCCGCGGTCGCTCCAGCGGCTTCGTCACCGACGTGATCGTCGACCTCGGCTACGTCGGCGACGAGCGCGCCCGCCAGGCGATCGAAGAAGCCCGCACCGCGGGTAGGCCGCCGGAGCGGCTGCTGCTCGAGCAGGGGGCGATCAGCGCCGACCAGTTCTCTCGCGCTCTCGCCGAGCGCTACGGGCTCGACCACGTCGACCTCACCACCTACCAGGTCGACATGGCGGCCGCCAACCTCGTCTCGGTCAACACCGCCCGGCGCTACAACGCGATCCCGGTCGGCTTCATCGACAAGAAGACGCTGCTGGTGGCGATGTCGGACCCGACCAACGTCCTCGCGATCGACGACATCCAGATCGCCACCGGGCTCGACTGCCGGGTCGCGGTCGCCGCCGAGGAGGACGTCGAGGGGCTGCTGGGAAGGCTGAACACGCTGCAGAGCGCCGTCACCGAGGCGACGGTCGAGGACGAGGCCGAGGACGAAGAGCTCGGCGAAGTCGCCGACATGCAGGTCAGCGCCGAAGACGCGCCGGTGATCAAGCTCGTCTACAGCGTCCTCGGCCAGGCGGTGGGGGAGGGGGCTTCCGACATCCACTTCGAGCCGGCGGAGGACGAGATGCGGGTGCGGTTCCGGGTCGACGGCGTCCTTCGCGAGGCGGCCCACGTGCCAAAGCGGATGATCAGCGCCGTGATCTCCAGGGTGAAGATCATGAGCGACCTCAACATCGCCGAGAAACGGGTGCCGCAGGACGGTCGCGTCAGCGTCTCGGTCGAGGGCCGCCGGGTCGACCTGCGGATCACCACCCTCCCCACCCAGAAGGGCGAGGGGGCCACGATCCGCATCCTCGACAAAGACAACGCCCAGCGCTCGCTCGACGACCTGGGGATGGAGGGGGACGCACGCCGGCGCTTCGAGCGGTCCTTCCAGCAGGCCTACGGCGCCGTCCTCGTCACCGGCCCGACCGGATCGGGAAAGAGCACGACCCTCTACGCGGCGCTCGGCGACCTCAACAACGTCGAGAAGAAGATCATCACGATCGAGGACCCGGTCGAGTACCAGATCAACGGCATCAACCAGATCAACGTCAACCGCAAGGCGGGGCTCGACTTCGCCACCGGGCTGCGCTCGATCCTCCGCGCCGACCCCGACATCGTGATGGTGGGCGAGATCCGCGACGGCGAGACCGCGCGGATCGCGATCGAGGCGGCGCTGACCGGGCACATGATGCTCTCGACCCTGCACACCAACGACGCTCCGGGGGCGATCACCCGCCTGACGAAGATGGGGATCGAGTCCTTCCTGATCGCCTCGGCGGTCGACTGCGTCGTCGCCCAGCGCCTGGCGCGGAAGCTCTGCAGCCACTGCAAGCGACGGTTGGTGATCCCGGTTCAGGCCCTGGAGGAAGCGGGGCTCCGCGCCGCCGCCGAGCTCGAGGCCTACGAGCCGGTGGGCTGCGGCCGCTGCAACCAGAGCGGCTACAAAGGCCGGGTCGGGCTCTACTCGGTGATGGGCCTGAGCGAGCGGATCAAGGAGATGGCCGTCGCCCACGCCCCCGAGGCGGAGATCGCCACCGCGGCGCGCGAAGAGGGGATGTGCACGCTGCGCGAGGACGGGGTCGAGAAGGTGCGGGGCGGGCTGACCAGCCTCGAGGAGGTCCTCCGTGTCACCGCTTAAGGATTCGGCCTAGGAGGTCGATCTAGAGGCCATGGACTTCGACTTCTCGGAGGTGCTGCGGCGGATGGTCGAGGCGCGGGCCTCGGACGTGCACCTCACCGCGGGCTTCCCGCCGGCGATCCGCGACAAGGGCAAGATCACGCCGATGGACGGCTTCCCCGTCCTCGGCACCCAGGACACCCGCGAGGTCGTCTACAGCATCCTCAACGACGACCAGCGCAAACGCTTCGAGACGCAGAAACAGCTCGACTTCGCCTACGCGATCCCCGGCGTCGCCCGCTTCCGCGTCAACTGCTTCTTCCAGCGCGGCGCCGTCAGCGCCGCCTTCCGCCTGATCCCGCAGGACATCCCGGCGCTCGACTCGCTCGGCGTCCCGCAGGTGCTGCGCGAGCTGACCCAGAAACCGCGCGGCTTCGTCCTCGTCACCGGGCCGACCGGCTCGGGCAAGAGCACCACCCTGGCGGCGATGATCGACGTGATCAACCGCGAGCGCCAGGACCACATCCTCACGATCGAGGACCCGATCGAGTTCCTCCACCACCACAAAAAGTCGATCGTCAACCAGCGTGAGATCGGCTCCGACGCCGACGACTTCGCGCTCGGGCTGAAGGCCGCGCTGCGAGAGGACCCCGACGTGATCCTGGTCGGCGAGATGAGGGACCTGGAGACGATCGCCACGGCGCTGACCGCGGCCGAGACCGGCCACCTCGTCTTCGCCACCCTGCACACCCAGTCGACCGCGCAGACGGTGGACCGGATCATCGACGTCTTCCCGCCCGAGCAGCAGGGGCAGGTGCGGGCCCAGCTCTCGATCGCGCTGCAGGGGATCGTCACCCAGCAGCTGCTGCCGACCGCCGACGGGATGGGCCGGGTGGTCGCCACCGAGGTGCTGGTCCCGACCCCGGCGATCCGCAACCTGATCCGCGAGGGCAAGACCCACCAGATCTACGCCGCCGTCCAGACCTCCGGGGCGATCGGCATGCAGACCATGGACGCCGACCTCGCCCGCCTGGTCAGGGGCGGCCAGGTCAGCCGCGCGCTGGCCGAACAGCGCTCCTCGGTGCCGGAGGAGCTCAAACGCGTCCTCGGCGGAGAGCAGCCGGTGATGCCGAGCGCGGTCCCCGCCTACGACACCGGGCTTCAGGGGCCGCCGCAGCCTCCGTCCTACGTATCCGGCGGCTAGGTCATGGCCACCGCCACCACCTTCACCTTTCGCGCGATGGACGTCGCCGGCACGGCGACGGCCGGCGAGCTCGAGGCCGACTCCAAGTCGCAGGTCTCCGAGCAGCTGCGCCAGCGCGGACTGATCGTCCTCGACGTCAGCGAGAAGGCCAACCCGCTGAAGATCGAGGACGTGATGCGGCGCTGGAAGAGCGTCGACATGCGCGAACTGGCCGTCTACTCGCGCCAGTTCGCGACCCTGGTCGCCTCCGGGATGCCGATGCTCCGCACCCTGCACACGCTCGAGGAGCAGACCCAGGACGAGGAGATCAAAGAGGCCACGGCCGGGATGCGCGCCGACGTCGAAGCGGGCAGCACGCTGGAGCAGGCGATGGAGCGGCACCCGCGCGTCTTCGACCGCCTCTTCCGGGCGATGGTCCGCTCCGGCGAGCAGTCGGGTCGCCTCGACGAGGCGCTCGACCGGATCGCCTTCCAGGTGGAGAAATCCGACGCCCTCAGGCGGCAGGTCAAATCGGCGATGATGTATCCGGCGCTGGTCTTCGGCTTCGCGATCGTGGTCCTCGTCGCGATCGTGATGTTCGTGATCCCGGTCTTCGCCAACATCTTCAAGGAACTCGGCGAAGAACATCCGGAGGAAGCCAGCGGGCTGCCGCCGCCGACCCAGTTCTGCGTCACCCTCTCGGAAGTGCTGACCGGCTACTGGTTCGTGCTGCTGCCGGGAATCGTCCTCGGCTTCTGGGTCTTCTTCAGGTGGAAGAAGACCGAGCGCGGCAAAGACCAGTGGGACCGGATCATCCTCCGGCTGCCGTTCAAGATCGGCGACGTGATCCAGAAGGTGGCGCTGGCCCGCTGGTCGCGGACCTTCTCGGGCTCGGTGTCCTCCGGCGTGCCGATGCTGCAGTCGATCAAGCTGACCGGCGAAACCGCCGGCAACGTCGTCGTCGAGAAGGCGATGGAGGACGTCTACAGGTCGGTCAAGACCGGCGGCTCGCTGGCCGGGCCGATCGAACGGCACGACATCTTCCCGCCGATGGTCGGCCACATGGTCGCGGTCGGCGAGGAAACCGGGCAGCTGGAGACGATGCTCTCCAAAATCGCCGACTTCTACGAGGCCGAGGTCGACGCCAAGGTGAAGGCCCTGACCGCTCTGATCGAGCCGGTGATGATCTGCTTCGTCGGCGGCATGGTCGGCTTCATCGTCATCTCGATGTACCTGCCGCTGTTCAGCATCTACGAAAAGATCCGCTGAGCCTCAGCCGATCGCGCAGACGCGGATCGTCGCGCCGCGAGCGTCGAGGCGCCAGGGGCGGGACGATCTGTCGCGGGGCAGGTAGAGCGAGCGGCTCGCTCCGCCGGGGAGGACGCCGAGCTGAGCGCTGCCGGTGCGGGCGAACCGCCCCAGCGCCAGAATGGCCTGCTCCTCGCCCCGGTTGTCGATCGCGAACCTCCCGGTCGGCGCGAGAGGGCCTTCGGCAGACCCATCCCCGGCTGGGCGGATTTGACGGCAGCGACCCGCGCGGTCGGAGTGCCTCGCGGGCTCGAGGCGGAGGCGGGTGGCGGCGGCGAGGGTTATGTCGGCGACCTGCCTTTGACTCTCCGGCGCCGCCATCAGCTCGGCCTCGGAGAAGGCCGGAGTCCCGTGCTCGCGCGCGGCTTTCCGGTACTTCTGCACTTTCAGGTAGATCGAAGGAACGAAGGCGATCCGATACAGCGGGTCGGCGTTGGCACCGGCGATCTCGATCGCCGCGAGGCTCGCCTTCGTGCTTTGGGAGGTGGACTTCCGGAACTCGTAGCCCTGGTCGAGCAGGGAGATTCCACCGACCACAGCCGCCACCACGACCACCGCGAGGACCGAGACGGCCCAGCGTGGGAAACGCTGGCCCCGCAGCGCCTCGGCGGCGACGATCAGGAGGAAGACCGCGCTCGGATACTGGAAGCGGCTCGAGAACCGCTGGGGCCCGCGGTCGATGGCCAGCAGTCCCCAGAAGCTGAAGACGAGCACGAGGGCGACGATCAGGCCGGGGGAGAGCCGGCGCTCGCGGTAGATCCGGTAGGCGAGGACGGCGGTCAGGAGCAATGCCAGGAGCTGGGCGAGCGGCGGAGGCCCTCCGTCTCCGGCGATCGGTTGCTGCCCGAGCAGCGAGGCGATGCCCGCCGCTGCGGCATCGAACATGTAGCGGGGGAAGTCAGGGATGTCGCCGGGTCCGATTCGGTGCCCAGCCGCATGCCCGGTGCCGAGCCACCAGATCGCATAGAGACCGAGCGGCAGCAGGACCACGTACGCGCGCCGCCAGCGGATCGGCCTCGGGCCCAGCGCCAGCTTTGCGGTGACGGCGAAGATGAACGGGACGCCGAGGCTGGAGCTGGCATTCGCGATCACCAGCAGCAGGCACGCGAGCCTGTCGCCGGCGTCGTCCTCCCGATCGAGCGCGAGAAGCGCGCCCAGGCCCGCCGCCATCGAGCCGAAGAAGCACATCTGGAACTCCCAGAGGAGGTCTTCCCAGGCGGCGCCCATGAACAGGACGAGGACCGCCCCGGCAAGCGCGCCCCAGGGGCCGACGCGCCGGCGCATGTAGACGAAAAGCAGGACGGCGGAGCCGAGGAACAGCGATATCGAGACGAGGTAGAAGGGGAGCGCCGACTCCATTCCGAACAGCGCCAGGAGGACCTTGTAGACCAGGGCCAGGAGCATGATCGGGTGTTCGTTGAAGGGACGCAGGAAGGTGCCTGCGGTCCAGTCCGGCCTGCCTGCGAGGAGTTCCCAGCCGTCGCTGACAAAGGTCAGGTTCGACGCGAGCGTCAGCAGCAGGGCGCCGGAAGCCACCAGCGCGAGCGCGAGAAGTCCGATCGGCGCCCGCTCCCTCATCCGGCGCGCAATGGTCCCAGCGACGGCGGACGGGAGCGCAGGAATGTGCCCCCGAAACTCAAATGACCTCGGGTGCCGACCGATATGGGAAACATGCAGCTTCGGCTCGGGAAGTGGATGCCGTATGCCCTCATCGGCTGCCTGGCAGCCTGGCTGTCGACGCTCGCCGGAGATCCGGCGGACTGGGAAACCGACGCGGCCCCCGCCGTGCAGGCGCTCGCCGATGCTCACGTCGGCACCTATCTGAGCGCGAAGGCGATGATGGGTCCGTTCGCGACCCTGGTCCAGGCGCCCTCCGTAGCCGTTTCCGGAGCGCAGGGGTCGGCGGCCTATCCCTGGGCCGTCTTTCCCTGCCTGCTGATCGCCGGTTCCGTCGGCCTCTACCTGGCGCGCGTCGCGGCGCGCCGTGGAGCCGGTCGCCTGACCCAGGCCCTGATCGCGACCCTCTTCCTGCTCAACCCCCTCACCTTCGAGGCGATCGACAACGGCCACCCGGAGGAGATCCTCACCGCCGCACTTGCCGTTGCCGCGGTCGCCGCCGCAGCTGAGCACCGGTCTCGTCGCACGGCCTTGCTGCTCGGCCTTGCCATCGCCTCCAAGCAGTGGGCGGTGATCGCGATCCTGCCCGCCCTGATGGCCCTCCCCGCCCTGCGGTTGCGCACGGGGGCGATGGCTGCGGCGGTGGCTTCGCTCTTGCTCCTGCCCGGCTTCGTCGCCTCGCCAAGCTCGTTCTTGGGGGTCCAGGGCGAAGCGGCCGGAACCGGCCAGGTCGTGACCCCTTGGAGCGCCTGGTACCCGGCTGCCGCGTCGGAGACCGAGGTCTACGTGGTCGATGGCAGGAGGTTGGTTGCCGAGGTGGAGAACGCACCTGGATTGGCCGACCCCCTGTCCCACCCGCTGATCGTGCTGCTGGCGCTTGCCGTGCCGCTGGCCGTCGCTCTGCGCCGTGGCCTCCCGCTAGGCGCATCGAATGCGTTCGCGTTGCTCGCCCTTCTGGCGCTGATGAGGTGCGCTCTCGATCCGGTCGACAACCTGTACTACCACGAGCCGTTGCTGCTGGCATTGATCGGGTGGGATGCCTTTTCCTGTCGCGGCCTGCCCCTGCGTGCGCTCGCGGCAACGGGCGTCGCCCTGCTCTTCTGGCAGGCATGGCACAACCTGTCTGACCCGGTGTCGTTCAATGCCGTCTATCTGACCTTCGCCTTCGCTCTCGGCTGCGTCCTCTGCTCATCGCTTTTCAGGCCCTTTCGCTGGACAGGCGTTCCAGTTCCGTCATTTTTTGAGGCACGGAGCCCCAATTTCAGGGATTAAGTAACTGGGTCTGCGGCCGATGAAGGGCAGGTGATGAATCTGCCAGTGCTTCGGTGCCAAAGGCAAACCTGCCGTGAGGTGGGGGCGCAAAGCCGTCGGGACTCCCTCGGAGTCGGCCGGGCTACCACCGGGGTCGACAGACACCACGTGGCTTCATGCGACGGGGCTCTGGCGCAAACGATTAGGACCATAGGAGGTCTCTAATGTTTCTCCAGAATCTCCGGGCCAAGGTAGGCGCCCGGCTCAGCGGCGACAGCGAGGCGGGGTTCACCCTGATCGAGCTCCTCGTCGTGATGCTCATCCTCGGAATCCTGGCCGCGATCGCGCTGCCGGCGTTCTTCAACCAGAAAGACAAGGCCGGCGACGCCAAGGCCAAGGAGTACGCGCACTCGGCGCAGGTGGCGATGGAGACCTACTCCACCGACCACAACGGCGAATACACCGGCGCAACCCCGTCGGCGCTGATCGCGATCGAGCCGACCCTCAGCAACGCCAGCTTCACCACCACCGGCGTGACCGCGACGGGCTACACCATCGACGTGGTGGGGGCCAAGAGCACCCAGCACTTCAAAGTCGTGAACGCGGGTGGGACGCTCACCTTCCCCTGTGAAGTCGCCGGCAAAGGTGGCTGTCCTAGCAACGCCGACTGGGGCGGTTGATCCCACTGGCAGCACCGCATTGGCCTAGCCAAGCATGAAGCTCTCGAGGAGGCGGGTCGAAATCGACCCGCCTCCTCGCTTTTCGGCCAGGCGTTTGCGACCCGCTAAACGGTTGGGCGATCCAAGCCGATACCTGAACCCGATGCCGAAAGCGACCTTCCACACTCGCTTCCGAGGACCGGCGCTGCTGCTGCTCGCGTTCGTCCTCCTCGGGGCCTGCGCCCAGAGCGCCTTCGCCGCACCGGCCTTCTACGACGGCAACTCCGCCGACGGCTCCGTTGCCGTCTTCAGCAGCAAAGAGCAGATGGTGCCCGGCGACACCGACCAGGAACTCGACGTCTTCGTGCGGGCCTTCGACACCGGCCTCGGCGAATACCTCACCCGCGAGATTTCGATCGGCCCGCGGGGCGGAAACGACGCCCAGCCCGCCACCTTCGGCGGGATGTCGAGCGACGGCAGCGAAGTCTTCTTCTCGACCGAGGAGCCGATGGTCGCCGCCGACGTCGACGACGCGGTGGACGTCTACCTCCGCGACCTGAACGAAAACAGGACCGTCCTGGTCTCGCAGGGCAACGGTGCCTGCGCCGGTCAGGGTTGCGGCAACGGCGGGTTCGACGTCAGCTTCCTGCCGGACGGGGTCGCCCCGGACGGCGGCGTCGTCTTCTTCGGCTCGAACGAGCGACTCGAAGCCGCCGATCAGGACAGCGCCTTCGACGTCTACGTTCGCGACGTCGTGGCGGAAACCACCCGGTTGGTGTCGGCTCCGGATCCGAGCTGCGCCAGCTGTCCGAGCCAGGGGCTCGACCCCCAGCTCCGCGGCACCGACGACAGCGGCAACCGGGCCTTCTTCACGACCGGCGAAAAGCTGGCGAGCGTCGACGGCGACGCGGGGGAATCCGACATCTACGTCCGCGACCTCGGCGGGGAAACCACCACCCTGGTCTCGGTCGCCGGAACCTGTCCTCCCGGCCTGCCGGTCGGGCAGAACTGCGAACCCTCGTTCGGCGGTGCCTCCGCCGACGGGACCCACGTCTTCTTCGAGACCAACGACCGCGTCCTGGGGGAGGACACCGACAAGTCCCAGGACGTCTACGACTGGTCGGAAGGCAGCGTGACGCGATCCTCCACGGGGCCCAGCGGCGGCAACGGGGAAGTCAACGTCACCTTCGCCGGCGTCACGGCCGGCGGCGACACCGTCTTCTTCGAGACCAGCGAGTCGCTCGGATCCGCCGACGCCGACTCCTCGCAGGACGTCTACGAGCGCTCGGGCGGGGCGACTTCGCTCGTCACCGCGGGCGAAGCGGGCAAAGGCAACCTGGCCGTGCCCGCTTCGTTCGAGTGGGTTTCCCCGTCCGGACCCCAGGTCGTCGTCTTCACCACGGCGGAGCCGCTCACGGCCGCCGACACCGACTCCTTCCAGGACGTCTACATGCGCGCGGGGGGAGCGACGACTCTCCTCTCGACCGGGCCCGACGGCGGCAACGGCGAATTCAACGTCACTTTCGCGGGAGCGTCCGACGACGGCTCGAAGGTCTTCTTCGCGACCGTCGAGCCCTTGGTCGAGGACGACGTCGATTCCAGCCAGGACATCTACCTGCGCTCGGGAGCAGAGACGACGTTGGTCTCCGCGGGTCAGGTGGGCGGCAACGGACCCTTCCCCGCCGGGCTGCGGGGAGTCTCGGCTTCGGGCTCGCGGGCGTTCTTCACCACCCAGGAGCGGCTCAGCGTCGACGACGATTTCTCCAGCGAGCAGGACGTCTACGGCTGGGAGGCATCGGGCACGCTGCTCGTCTCGGTCAAGAACTCGCCCGATCTCGTGATCGGCCCGCCGCCTCCGTCGCTGGAAAAAACCAACCCGATCTCGCCCAACCCGTCGACCACGCCGGCGATCGTCGGCCAGGCCGCGGCCGGGTCGCTGATCAAGGTCTACAAGTCCTCCGACTGCTCCGGCGAACCGGTCGCCCAGGGGACGGCGGCGCAGCTGGCGAGCCCCGGCCTCACCGTCACGGTTCCCGTCGCGCCGGGGTCGACGACCAGCTACAGAGCCACCGCCGAAGCCGAAGGGGTGGTCTCTGTCTGCTCCTCGGCCGTCTCCTACAAGCAGGAAGATCCGCCTCCGCCGCCCGAGGAAGAAGGCACCGGCGGCACGCCGGGAGGAGGGGGGACTCCCCCCGCCGGCGGCGGGACCACGGCCCCCACGGGCGGGAAGGGCGGAAAGACGCCCGGCGGCGGCAAGAACGGGATCGAGTACGTCGTCCCGCAGCTGAAGATCACCTTCGGGCCGGCGTTCAAGACCCGTCTGCGGCGGCCGGTCTTCCGCTTCGCCGATCTCACCGGGCAGCCCGGCACCGACTACTTCTGCCGCGTCGACAGGCAGGCGTGGAAGGGCTGCACCTCCCCGACCAAGCTGAAGAAGCAGAAGCTCGGTCGGCACACGTTCGCCGTCAAGGCCGTCAACGCCGTCGGCACCCCCGCCGCCCGTCCGCTGAAGCGCGCCTTCAAGGTGGTGCGCCGATGATCGCGCGGCTGCGGAGGCAGGGCGGGGAGGGCGGCTTCACCCTGGTCGAGCTGCTGGTCGCCTCGGCGATGGGCGTCGTCGTGATGGGCGCGGTCGCCTCCCTGGTGATCAGCACCGTGCGGCAGCAGCCGAAGATCAGCAAGGAAACCCAGAACGTCAGCTCCGCCCGCTGGATGCTCGAACGGCTGACCCACGAACTCCGCAACGGGATCGCGGTCAGCGGAGAAAGCACCGCCAGCAAACTCTCCTTCGAAGGCTTCGTCCGCCACAGCACCTGCGGGGGATCCACGGCGCTGCCGTCGGGCAGCGCCGCGATCAGGTGCCTCATCACCTACGAATGCTCGACCACCGCGTGTTCGCGCAAGGAGACCACCCCGCCAAGCACCACCGGCATCGCCAAGCCCGTCTTCAGCGGGCTCGCGAGCAACCAGATCTTCACCTACGTCCCCAGCGTCGCAAGCGCCACCTACGTCAAAGCGACCCTGCGGCTGCCGGATCCCACCAGCGCCGGCTCTCCGCTCGTGATCTCGAGCGGGACCAGCCTGCGCAACGCCACCCTGGGGTATTGAGATGGCCTGCCGGGAGGAGAGGGAGGCCGGGTTCACGATCGTCGAGGTGCTGGTCGCGGTCCTGATCGTCTCGATCGCGTCGATGACGACCTTCACCCTGCTGTCAGCCGCGACCCGCAACGCCCAGCGGGCGGAGGCCAGCCAGGTCGCGCTCGAGTACGCCGAACAGGAGCTCGAGCTGCTGCGGAGCATGAAAGACGAAAACCTCGCCCTGACCGCGTCGCCGGCCTCCTCGGCGAATCCGAACAACCCCAACAGCCGGGTCACCAACGGGACCTTCGCCCTCTCCCGCCAGCCCTTCGGCAACTATCGCAATCTCGTCGTCAACGGCGGCAGCCTCTACGGTGGCGGGCACGTCGCCGGCGGGACGGTCGCCCCGGGACCGACCAACTTCAGCAGCGGCGACGTCAGCGGCAGGGTCTACCGGTACATCGTCTGGCGGAACGACGAAAAATGCTCCGAAGCGAGCTGTCCCGGGAAACAGGACTACAAACAGATCGTCGTCGCGGTGCGCCTCAACACCCCGGGCAACCAGGCGGCCGAACGCGGCTACGTCGAAGTCCAGTCGAACTTCGTCAGCCCGACCGACAACAAAGAAGACGACCCGTTGCCGGGGGCCAACGGCAAAGTGATCACCGCCCAGCAGTTCTTCTTCACCGACACCCCCTGCTCGGCCTCGGGCGTGACCACGCGGCAGGAACCGACGGCGAGCCATCTCCTCCACAACACCCTCGGCACCTGCGCCAGCGGCCTGCAGACCGGCACCACCAAAGGCGCCCCCGACGCCCTCGTCCTCGGCAGCCCTCCGGATCCCGATCCCGAAGACATCAACAACCCCGGCCGGTACGACTACGCCAACGACTCCTACCTCGACACCTCGCCGGACGCCGGCATCGGGGTGCAGATCCGCAAAGACGACACCAACGGGTGCCACTACACCCCGGTCGGGACCACCAACCCGGAGTCCCAGGTCCACCGCTGGGTCACCGACCCGGTTGCGTCGGCGTTCGTCCTCGACGGCAACGTGACGCTCGAAGTCTTCACCCAGTCGATCAACAAAGCGCAGTCCTCGGGGAAACTCTGCATCTATCTCTTCAAACGGCACGAAACCGGGTCGCCCCCGGTTGCCACCGACACGATGCTGACCAACTCGCTCGGCGGCACCCCCTACTGGACCTACCTCGAATCGCCGATCTGGACGACCGAACTGAAAGCCAAAATCCTGACGATGACCTTCAGCGGGACCTCGTACACGATTCCCGCCGGCGACCGCCTCGGCGTCGCCCTCAGCGTCGAACGGCAATCCACCCCGGCCGATGCGCTCTCGTTCATGTACGACCATCCTCAGGCCCCGACTCGGATCGAGGTCGACACCAGCACGCCGATCGACGGGGGCTGAGCCTTGGCCGCAGCTCTGGTCCTCGCCTTCGTCGGGGGGCTTCTCTTCGGCAGCTTCCTGACCGTCGTCGCCCACCGGGTTCCGCGTGGGGAATCGGTCGTGGGCGGCCGCTCCCACTGCCCCGGCTGCGGGGCCCAGATCGCCGCCCACGACAACGTCCCGGTCTTCTCGTGGCTGCTGCTGCGCGGTCGCAGCCGCTGCTGCGGCGAGCGCATCTCCCCGCGGTACCCCCTCACCGAGCTGACCCTCGCCGTCCTCTGGGTGGCGGTCGTCGCCGTCCTCTGGGGCGACCCGACGGAGGTCGCCCTCGGGCTCGTCTTCACCGCCACCCTCCTGGCGGTGACCCTGACCGACCTCGAGCGGCGGGTGATCCCCAACAAGATCCTCCTCGTCGCGGCGATCGCCGGCGTGGCGATCGCCGCGATCGGCGACCCCTCGAGCCTGCCGGAGCGGGCGATCGCGGCGGCAGCCGCCGGCGGCATCCTCTTCCTGGTCGTCCTGGCCTACCCGCGGGGGATGGGTCTGGGCGACGTCAAGCTGACGGCGGTGATGGGCCTCTACCTCGGGCGCAACGTCGCCCCCGCCGTGCTCGTCGCTCTCCTGGTCGGCTCCGTGGTCGGCTTGGCGCTGATCGCGCGCCACGGGGCGGCGGCCCGGAAGCAGGCGATCCCGTTTGGGCCGTTTCTTGCATTCGGCGGCGTGATCGGCTTGCTGGCTGGCGATCAGCTGGTCGATCTCTACCTCTCGACCTTCTCCTAGTTTCAGGTACTTGCACGGCGAAAGTTTTCGCCGGAATCTGCCGATTCAGGGAATGCGCTCCAAGCCGGGGCGAACGCCATCCCCATGCAACTGACGAAACCGATCAACCTTCCGAAGCCCTCGCTCGGCTCGCTCGGCGCCCTGCGCCGCAAGAAGGGCGCGGGCAACCTCGCCGGCCTCAGCATCGAGGCGGGCAGCGTCGCCGTGGCCGGCGTCTCGGTCAACGGCAGCACCCAGCTCACCGCCTCGGCCGTGCGCCCCCTGCAGCCCGGCGTCTTCCACGAGGGTGAGGTGATCGACCCCAGCGGCCTGACCGCCGCGGTCAAGGACCTCTACTCGCAGCACAAGCTTCCCAAGCAGGTCCGCCTCGGGATCGGCAACCAGCGGGTCATCGTCCGCACCCTGCGGCTGCCGATGATCGAGGACCCGAAGGAGATGGAGGCGGCGATCCGCTTCCAGGCCCAGGAGCAGATCCCGATGCCGCTCGACCAGGCGGTCCTGCAGCATCAGGTGGTCGGCGGCGTGCCCGCCGCGGAGGGGGCGGCCCCACAGGTCGACGTCGTGGTCGTCGCCGCCCGCCGCGAGATGGTCGCCTCGTTCCTCGAGCCGCTGCGCCGCGCCGGCCTCGAGCCCGCCGGCATCGACCTCTCCGCCTTCGGGATGATCCGCGCGCTGGCGCCGCTCACGGTCCAGCCCCTCCAGGCGGAGGACGGCATCCCGGCCCCCCAGGAGTCGATCCTCTACTGCAACGTCGGCGACGTGATGAACCTCGCCGTCGCCCGCGGCCGTTCCTGCCTCTTCACCCGCGTCTCGGGAATCGGGATGGAGGCGATGGTCGCCCGCCTCTCGACCGAGCGCGCGCTGAGCCCCGAACACGCGGAGCAGTGGCTGCTCCACGTCGGGCTCGATGTCCCGGTCGCCGAGATCCAGGGCGACCCCGAGACCGTCGCCGCCGCCCGCCGCGCGAACGAGGACGGGGTCGGCAACATGGTCGACGAGCTCCGCCTCTCCCTCGACTACTACCGCGCCCTGGAGAGCGCCGTCCCGGTCTCGCGCGTCGTCCTCTGCGGGACGGGGAGCGCGATCTCGGGTCTGGCCCCGGCGATGGAGGCCCAGGTCGGCCTGCCGATCTCCGCGCCGCGCCCGCCGGCGCTGGGCGGGTTCGACGACGTCACCGCGGCCAGGCTGGTCCTGCCGCTGGGCCTGGGCCTGGAGGGTTAGTCGTGCGGCCGATCGATCTAACCCCGTCGGACATGCGCCAGGGCGCCCGTGCGCCGATGCGCACGGGCCCGATCCCCTACATCCTCGTCGGCGCCCTGGTCGCCGTCCTGGCAGGCGTCGCCCTGCTGGTCACGACCGGCAACCAGGTCACCGAACGGGAAGGCGAAGTGGCGCAGCTGAAGCGGGAAGACGCCGTCGCCAAGCGCGAAGCCCGCCGCCTGACTCCCTATGTCCAGTTCCAGACCCTGCACGAACAGCGCTTGATGACGGTCTCCAGCCTGGCCGACAGCCGCTTCGACTGGGAGCGCGTCGTTCGCGAACTCTCACTGGTCCTGCCGGGGGACGTCTGGCTGACCGAACTCAACGCCTCGGCCTCGGGAGGGAGCGAAGCGGGCGGCGACAGCGGCCTGCGCAGCTCGATCGCCGGGCCCGCGATGGAACTCGCAGGCTGCACCGTGGGCCAGGAGTCGGTCGCCCGCTTCGTCAACGCGCTGAAGGACATCGACGGGGTCACCCGCGTCGCCGTCGCCTCCTCGGAACTGCCGGCCAAAGAAGAAGGCGCGGCCTCCTCGGGCGGGGAAGAATCCGAAGGCGGGAGCGAGTGCCGGACGCGTAAGAACATCGCCAAGTTCAGCATCGTGATCGCCTTCGACGCCGCGCCGGTCCCCGTCACCGCCGAAGGCGAAGGCGAAGCCCCGGCGACCGCGACCGAAACCGCGGAAACGACCTCGACCGAAGCCGAATCGACCGAAGGGGCAGCGGAATGAGCTCCAGCAACCGCATCATCGTCGTGATGATCGCCGTCGTCGCCCTCGCGGCCGCCTTCTGGATGCTGCTCCTCAGCCCGAAGAAGGACGAAGTCGCCAAGCTCGACAAGCAGGTCGCCAAGCAGGAAGAACAGCTCCTCGTGCACCAGTCGGAAGTGCAGCAGGGCCTGGCCGCCCAGAAGGCCTTCCCGAAGGCCTACCGGGACCTCGTGGTCCTCGGCAAGGCCGCTCCCGCCGACGACGACACCGCGTCGCTGATCGTCCAGCTGAGTCGCAACGCGAGGTCGGCCGGGGTGCGGTTCGAGACCTTCGTGCTGACGCCCTCCAGCGAAGGAGAAGCCGAAGCGCCCGAAGCGGCGCCGGCGCCGGAACCCGGACAGCCGTCCTCCTTCGCGCCCCCGACCGAGGTCGCCGCCTCGACGATGCCGATCGGCGCCTCGATCGGTCCGGCCGGGCTGGCGGTCATGCCCTACACGCTCACCTTCAAGGGCAACTTCTTCAACGTCGCCGACTTCATCCACGGTCTCGACTCCCTGGTCGAGTCGAACAACGAAAAGGTCGAGGTCACCGGCCGCCTGATCACGATCAACGGCTTCACCCTCACCGAAGACACGAACAAGAAGTTCCCGGCCCTGGAAGCGAGCTTCACCGTCACCACCTTCCTGGTCCCGCCGGAACAGGGCGTGACCGGCGGGGCGACTCCCACCAGCCCCGAACCGGCGACCACCCAGGTCTCGACCACGATCGGAGGGACGCCGTGAAGCGGCTCGGACCGGATCTGAAGATGCCGAAGTTCAAGGGCGGGGAGACGAAGGTCCCGCCGTTCCTCTCGGATCTCTACTACGACGTCCGCGACCGGCGGCTGCTGCCGGTGATCCTGCTGATCCTGGTCGCGATCGTCGCCGCCCCGATCCTGCTCAAGGACGAACCCGAAGAGGTCCCCGTCGTTCCGGCGCCGACGACCGCCAACCCGGGGAGCGAACAGGCGGCCGCCAGGACCCTCACCGTGGTCAAGTCGGCGCCGGGGCTGCGCGACTACAAGCAGCGCCTGAAACGCGAGAAGCCGAGCAATCCCTTCAAGCAGCAGCACACCGAGCCGGTGCTCGCGGGCTCCGAACTGAACGAAACCACCACCACGACGACCACCGAAAGCACGGACGGGGGGTCCTCCGGGGGCGGGGGCGCGCCGGCCGCGGGCGGCGGCGGGTCCACCGTCAAGCCCGGACAGCTGACCTTCTTCACCTTCGCCATCAACGTGCGGATCACCAAGGCGACGACCAAGCCCGACGGCACCGTCGAGCAGTCCGAGCCCGAAGATCGGAAGCAGGTGATCGCGCCGGCGCCGCTGCCCGGGGAAAAGGTCCCCGCCGTCACCTACATGGGGCTTGGCGGCAAGAACCACCTGCCGCTGTTCATGGTCTCCGAAGAGGTCACCGCGGTCTTCGGCGAAGGGAACTGCGTCTCCGGCACCGGCCGCTGCCAGCTGATCGAACTCGAACCGGGCCAGCCCGAGACCTTCGAATACGGCGAGAACCACGTCCGCTACAAGATCAACGTCCTCAAGATAGTCCCGGTCGTCAGCGGCAAATCCTGATCGCAGCGCGGTTTGCCCATGGCTTCAGTAAGTGAAGCAATGGCGCTACACTTGCTGAAGCGGGCTTGGTCCACCACCCGCCTCCTTCGATCATGAGTGCCGAGAGCAACTCGACCTGCCCCGTCTGCAAGACCGCCGAAGTCGTCTGCGGCAAGTGGACGCTGCTGCTGATCCGCGACCTGGCCGAGGGCAGCGCCCGCTTCTGCGAGCTCGAGCGCTCGCTCGAGGGGATCAGCCCGCGCACCCTCTCCCTGCGCCTGCGGGCGCTGGAGGAGGAGGGCATCGTCGAGCGCCACACCTACCCCGAGGTGCCGCCGCGCGTCGAGTACGCGCTGACCGCGAAGGGCACGGCGCTGGTTCCCCTGGTCGAGGACATGCGCAGCTACGGCATGCGCTGGCTGCTCGGCGACGCCGCCGAAGGCTCCGACCGCCGGCCGGCCGCGACGCTCTCCTAGCTGCAAGCGATCGTGCACACGCAGGAGCGCTCGTGCCCGGGCTGAAGCCTGGGACGTGCGTGACTTCCTCCTGAACGAATCGATCAAGCGCCTCGCCACCGAGGCCGCCACCCGGCTCAGCTCGATGGTGGCGATGGGGGAGGAGATCCCGTTCGACGTCGCCGCCGACAGCGGCGACGACTCGGCCTTCTACAGCTACGTGCCGATGACCGGCCGCTACGTCGTCGACCACGCCGAGGAGCTGCGCTCGCTGCCGAGCTTCGGGACCGCCCGCGACGCAGCGGTGGAAGCCGGCGTCGCCGCTCCCTACCTGGAGGCGCGCGGCCAGGGCGTGCCCGCCGACCCCGGCGCCCGCGCCGACCTGATGCTGATCACCTTCTTCGCCGAGCTCTGGGAGGGCGCGGCCGGCTTCTCGCTCGACCGCGAGCGGCTCGAGGGCGCGCTGACGACGCTCGACGCCGAATCGCGCGACGCCGACGACGCCGAGATCCTGATGGTGCCGATCGTCGGCCTGCGGATGCCGATGCCGCGCCTGCAGCTGCCGCACGACGTCCGCATCGTCCGCGCCGACTCGATCGAGGCACCGGTCGACGCGATGCGCAGCGAGGGCATGGGCCGCGCCGCCTGGGAGCCGCAATACCTGGCGGTCGCCGAGCAGGACCCCGAGGACGGCGTCGACTCGGCGCTGCAGCAGCTGCGCGAGCTGATCAGCGTGATGAGGATGTTCAAGGGCGGCGGCATCGGCCTCGGCCCCTACGCCTTCGCGCCCACCGGCGAGGGCTGCTGGAGGCGGATCGCCACCGGCGCCCCGGCCACGCGTCCGGGCGGCTACCGGCTCAGCGAGGAGGAGGCCGAGGAGCTGGTCGAGTTCGGCATCGCCCTGGAGGCGCGGCCGGACCCCGACAACGCCTTGACCTGGGCGGTGGGCCGCTTCGAGATGGGCTGCGAGCGTCCCTCCGCGCTGGAGGGCGTCAGCGATCACCTGCTGGCGATGCGCGCGGTGCTCGAGGGCCACGGCCCGGTGGGAGCGTCCCTCTCGCTGCGCGCCGCGGCGCTGGTCGCCGACGAGGGCATGGACCGGATCGAGGCCGGGGAACGGGTCGAGGAGGTGCTGGGCCTGGAGCGGGCGATGATGAACGGCCGCCCGGTCGAGCGCGCCGTCGAGCTGGCCGGCTGGCTCGAGGAGAACGCCCGCAAGCTGCTGCGCCAAGCCGCCCTGGGCGAGCTCGGCAACGACCTCAGCACGGTCGCCGACGAGACCCTGATCGTCAGCGGCCTCGCCGAAGGCGACGCCGAGATCATGGTCTCGGTCGAGGAGCAGGCCCCCGAGCCCGAGCTCGACTCGGAGCCCGAGGTCGAGCCGGAGCCCGACTTCGCCCCCGATCCCGAGCCCGGCGCGATCTCGATCGAAGCGCTCGAGCCCGAGCATTCCGCAGAACTTCAGCTGCCCGTCGACGAGCTACCGGAGGAGGAGTACGTGGAGCAGGAGACCCGCATCATGGAGCCGATTCCGGCCGAAGACGAGATCAGGATCACCGCCACCCCGTGGCTCGAGGAGGTCTCCGACCCGCGCGGCGGCGACACGATCCAGTGGCCGGCAGACTCCGACCGCGACATCCAGCACCGCGAGAAGATCGACACCCCCCGCGTGCGCCACCTCTTCCCGGTCCCCGAGGACGCCGACTGGGAAGTCAGCCACCTCGAGTTCGAGTACTCGCGCCGCGCCCGCTGACCTCGTCGATGGGCCGAGCGCGTTGACCCAGCGCGGGCACCAACCTCAGCTGTTCCTTTCGGCCGCATAGCAACGAAAAGGAACAGCCGAGCGGATCAGGGACCTGGCGACTCCTTTCGCCTGTTCCTTATGGGTCGATGGCAACGGAAAGGAACAGACGAACGAGGGCCGCGCGCATTGCATGACTTGGCCTGTTTCGGGTGAGTCCGGTGTGGATTGGGGAGGCTAGGCCCGGCCGGCCGCCATCTCGACCCGCTCCTCGGCGCTGGCGAAGAGGTAGCGGTCGATCTCGCTGAGGCCGCGCAGGTCGTGGACGTCCTCGTCGAGGTGGGGAACGCGGATCACGCAGCTGGTGCGGAGCTCGTTGGCGAGGTGGTCGATGTTGCGGGCGTCGCGCTCGGCGAGGGCCTGGTAGTCGGCGAAGTTGTCGGCGACGCGCTTGGCCAGCTTGGGGTCGCCGAGCTTTTCGGCCAGGGCGGCGGGGAGGTCTTCGACCTCGGCGCGCAGCTCGTCGGCCGGGTAGTGAACCTTGTTGACGATCACACCGCCGAAGGGCAGCCCGGCCTCGACCAGCTTGCGGTGGAAGTAGACGGCCTCGTCGATCGGCTCGCCCTGTGGCCCGCAGACGACGAGGAAGCAGGTCTCGGGGTCGGCGAGGAGCTTGTTGACCCGCTTGGCCCGCGCCTGGAAGCCGTCGACCATGCCGCTGAAGGCGTTGAAGAACTCGGCCAGGTCGGCCAGCAGGTCGAAGCCGACGATCTTCTTGAAGACCGAGAGGGCGACCGAGACGCCGCGTCCGGTGACCTTCGCCGCCAGGCCGGTCGGCTTCATGAAGACGCGCAGGGATTTGCCCTCGATGAACTGGGTCAGGCGTTTCGGCGCGTCGAGGAAGTCGAGCGCGTTGCGGGTCGGCGGCGTGTCGAGGACGAGCAGGTCGAACTCGCCTTCGGTGTGCAGCTCGAACAGCTTCTCCATCGCCATGTACTCCTGCGAGCCGGCCAGCGCGCTGGAGATCTGCTGGTAGATCCGGTTGTCGAGGACGCGGTCGCGGGACTCCTCGTCGGGCGCCTGGCGGGCGATCAACTCGTCGAAGGTCGCTTTCGCGTCGAGCATCATCGCCCACAGCTCGCCCTTCATCTCGATCCCCATCTCCTCGAAGAGCGCCGCGTCGACCCGCCGCGCCTCGTTGCCCAACTCGTCGAGCCCGAGCGAATCGGCCAAGCGCTTCGCCGGGTCGATCGTCAGCACGCAGACCTTCAGCCCCTGGGCCGCCATCCCGGTGGCGATCGCCGCCGAGGTGGTCGTCTTGCCGACCCCGCCGGAGCCGGCGCAGATGCAGATCGACTTGCCCTCGAGGACTTCGCCGAGCGCCGCCATCAGCCGAGCTTCCCCGCCAGCTTGCGCGCCGCCTCGACGTCCAGCTCCGGCTCGAAGAGGAAAGGCAGGGTCTTCACCGGCGCCTGGACGCCGCGCTTCAGGCGCGCCAGCTGCTGGCGCTGCGAACGGGCCCGGCCATGCTCCGAGAGCGCCGCCCGCGTCGCCGCCCTGGTCGCGCCGTTCTCGCCCTCGGCCACCTGCGCCAGCTTCTCCGCCTCCTCCTTCTTGAACCGCTCGGGGTAGAGCCCGTTGAGGTAGACGCGGTCGACCGCGACCCCGACCTCGTCGCGCAGGTCCCGCTCCAGCGAGATCGACTCGTTGACCGGCATCTCCTCGGGCAGGGCGACGATCGCGGTGCCGGTGTGCTCGTGGTCGGTGATGAAGCGGTCGAGCGTCTCGGCCTGGGAATGGATCGGGCCGACGCGGGCGATCGAGGCGAAGGTGCGCGGCGTCTGCAGGAAGCCGACCCCGTGGCCGGTCGCCGGCGCGTCGACGATCACCAGGTCGTACTTGCGCCCGCTCTTGACCTTGCGGTCGAGCTGGGCGAGCTCCCAGATCTTCCCGATCGTCACCAGCTCCTTCAGCCCGGGCGTCGCCGCGGCGAGGTAGTTGAAGATGCGGCTGCGGAAGAGCATGTCCCGCATCGCTCGCACCTTCAGCTGCAGCAGCACGTACTCGCGCATCGACTCGTCGGGGTCGATCGAGATCGACCAGAGGTTCTCCTCCATCTCGACCTCGTGGAAGCCGACGGCGGTGTGCTCGAACAGGCGGGAGGCGTTCTCCTGCGCGGCGACCTCGCAGACGATCGTCCGCTTGCCTTCGGCGGCGGCGCGCAGCCCGAGGGCGACGGCCACCGTGGTCTTGCCGACGCCGCCCTTGCCGGTGACGATGACGAGTCGCTTGTCTAAAAGATCGGGGATTGGCTGATTCCTAGCAATTTCGGAGGCCGGCAGGAAAAGCGGGGTCCCATACGAATATCCGCGCAATGGGATTTCTAAGCCGCAAGAAGCCGAAGCCTGCTCCCGTCGAGATCCAGGAGGAGCAACCGATCGTCGACGAGCTGCAGGAGATGGAGGCAGCTGTGCCCGAGCGGGGTGTTGGCGATACGTCTAGGGACGATGGGGGTTGGGCCGCGGGTCCTATCTCCGATTCCGGGCTCCCCCTGGCGGGGGAGTCCTCGGAATCGTCGCCACCCGCGGCAGCTGCCGTCGAGGACGAGCCGTCCGAGGTTGTGGACGAGGCTCCGTTGAATGCCGAGGAGTCCGAGGAAACCGAAGAGGGCGACGGGCGGATGAAGGCCATCGACCTGATCGCGCCGACGCGGCTCGACTTCCTGGCCGAGAAGGAGGCCGCCGCGGAGGTGCCGGTGAAGGCCGCCGAGGTGATCGCCTTCGCCAACCAGAAGGGCGGGGTCGCGAAGACGACCACGACCCTGAACCTGGCCGTCGCCTTCGCCGAGTCCGGCTACCGCGTCCTCTGCATCGACCTCGACCCGCAGGGGAACCTGACGATGAGCCAGGGGATCGACCCCGACAAGGTCGAGAAAAGCCTCTACGACGTGCTCGTCAACGACATGCCGATCTCCGAGATCATCGTCAAGCGCGAGATCGACATCGCCGTCGCCTCGATCGACCTGGCCGGCGCCGAGATCGCGATGAGCACCAAGATCGGCCGCGAGCGCTCGCTGGAGAAAGCGCTGAAGGAGGTCGCCGGCGATTACGACTTCGTCTGCATCGACACGCCGCCCAGCCTCGGTCTGTTGACGATCAACGCGCTGACCGCCGCCAACAAGGTGATCGTCCCCGTGCAGTGCGAGTACCTCTCGATGCGCGGGCTGGTCCAGCTCCAGAACACGCTGAAGATGATTCAGGAGAACCTCAACCCCGACGTCCGGATCGAGGGCATCCTGCCGACGATGCTGGACTCGCGGACCATCCACGCCAAGGAGGCGGTGGAGATCCTCGAGGAGAACTTCGGGGACCTCGTCTTCCAGTCCCGGATCAAGAAGGCGATCAAATTCGCCGAGGCCCCGGTCAAAGGGGCCTCCGTGCTCAAGTACGATTCGACCTCGAGCGCGGCGAACTACTACCGGGATCTGGCGAAGGAGGTTCTGTCCCATGGCTCGGCGTAACAAGCGGGCAAGCATGCGCGAGGGGCCGCTTTCCGACCTCTTCCGGTCGACGTCCGAGGACGCGCCGGTGGATCCGCCCGAGGCGCCTCGCTACGGGCGCGAGGATCCGGCTGAGGCGAAGAAGGCGGGGGAGCAGGAGCGCGAGGTCGTACCCGAGCCTCCCGTTGCCAAGGAGGAGCCGCCGCCGGCCGCCGCCGACGTTCCCCTGCAGCAGGAAGAGGCGCCCTCTCTCTACGACCAGGAGATCGAAACCTCCAGCGAGTCCGCGCCCGAGCGGTTGAAGCGGGTCTTCAACGAGGAGCCGTTGCCGCGCCGCGAGCGAGAGCAGTTCTCGACCGAAAATCCGCGCTACGGCCGCGATGAGCCGGCTTACGAGCCGCCGGGCAGCGGCGAGCCGCATCAGCCGGTGATCAAAGTCGTCGGCGTCGGCGGCGCGGGCGTCAACGCCGTCAACCGCATGGTCGACGCCCGCATCCCCGGGGTCGAGTTCATGGCGGTCAACACCGACCTTCAGTCCCTGCAGCTCTGCGTCGCCGACGTCACCGTCCACATCGGCGACGAACAGACCCGCGGCCTCGGCGCCGGCGCCGA
>DASTBO010000116.1:0-19876 GCA_035712025.1 Solirubrobacterales bacterium | reverse complement strand
GCGCTCGACCATCGCCAGCACCCGGCTGGCGAGGTTGCCGTAGTCGTTGGCGAGCTCGGCCTCGTAGCGCTGCTCGAAGCCGGCGGTGGAGATCGAGCCGTCCTGGCCGAAGCTGACCTCGCGGAAGAGGTAGAAGCGCAGAGCGTCGGCGCCGAAGCGCTCGATCACCGCGAAGGGGTCGAGGACGTTGCCGAGCGACTTCGACATCTTCTTCTCGCCCATCAGGAGGTAGCCGTAGATCACCATCCGCTGTGGCGGCTCCAGGCCGGCGGCGAGGCAGAGCGCCGGCCAGATCACCGCGTGGAACTTGAGGATGTCCTTCGCCATCGTGTGCAGCGCAGCGGGCCAGAAGCGGTCCGTCAGGTCCTCGCCCTCCCGCGCGAAGGCGAGGGCGGTGACGTAATTCAAGAGCGCGTCGAACCACACGTACATCCGCTGCTCGGGGTCCCAGGGCAGCGGCAGGCCCCACTTCAGGTCGGGACGGGAGAGCGAGACGTCTTCGAGGCCGCCCTTGATGAAGGCGAGCGCCTCGTTGCGGCGGAACTCGGGGACGACGAAGTCCGGCCGCTCCTCATAAAGACCCTCGAGCTGGGCCTGGAAGGCCGAGAGCTTGAAGAACCAGTTCTCCTCGCGTTCCTTCTCCAGCGGGATCTCGTGGATCGGGCAGGTGTTGCCGGGCCCCAGCTCGCGCTCGGTCTTGAAGTCGGCGCAGCGCGGGCAGTACCAGCCCTCGTAGACCCCTTTGGTCACCCAGCCGTTGTCGTAGACGCGCTGCATGATCTCGGCGACCCGCTCGGTGTGGCGCGGGTCGGAGGTGCGGATGAAGAAGTCGTTGCTGGCGTCGACCACCGGCATCATCGCTTCGAACTTGGCCGCGTTGGCGTCGGCCAGCTCCTGCGGCGTCACCCCCGCTTTCTTCGCCGCGTTCTCCACCGGCTCGCCGTGCTCGTCGGTGCCGGTGAGGAAGAAGACCTCCTCGCCCCGCTGCCGATGGTGCCGCGCCAGCACGTCGGCCGCCATCGTCGCGTAGGCGTGGCCGAGGTGGGGCTCGGCGTTGACGTAGAAGATCGGGGTGGTGACGTAGAAGCTGCTCGTTCCCATGAAGAAGCCCACGCTACTGAAAGCGTGGAAGGTTCCGAGCGGGCGCTCAGATCCGCTGGTGCTTGAGTCCCAGCGCCGGGCAGATCAAGTCGAAGGACTCGTCGGTGGTCAGCAGGACCTCGTCCTGCTCGCACTCCAGGGCGATGGCGATGTCCCCGCCGATCCCGTTCGCCCCGTGGCACGCCTTGCCCTTGGTCGCTCCCGGCTGGTCGCTCCGCAAGGCGGCAAGTGCCTTCTTGCCCATGTCGCTGTCCGCTTTGCGCTTCGAGGCCAGCAGGGCCTTCGAGGCTGCTTCCGCGCGCTCCCGGCGAGCGGCGAGGAAGGTCGGCTGATCGCAGAGATCCTGCGCCTTTTTGCACTGTGGGTGGTAGTGCCATTTGCCGGCGTTGAAGTAAGGGCGCCGACGCGCGACGTCGCAGTTGGATCCGTCTCGCACGGTGTCGATGCCCTGCTTGAAGAGGAGGCGAAAACGGATCCGCTGGTAGTCCTCCAGCCGCTTGGACACGATCCGGAAGTCGGTCGTCTGCGACCCGGTGATCCAGTGGGTGACCTGCATGGCGCGCGCGGGGCCTCGCCCGAAGCCTTTGGAAAGCCTGCGCACGACGTCGGTCCAATCGGATGACGCGGACAGCGCCGTACGCAGGGCCACGCAAACGTTGTAGACGATCCGGTTCCACTCGCGTTTGGCCTGGGTGGACGTCGCGTGGCCGCCTCCCCGCAGCAGCTCCTTGAGCTTCCTGCGGTTTTCGCTCAGGCCCCCGACCCGCTCGAAGTGAGCGCTGGTATCCAGGTAGTAGCGCGTCAGTCGACCAGCTCGACCAGTTGCTCTGCCGAGGGCGTCAAGTTCCAGCCGGCCGTCAGCAGCTCGCCGAGGAACTCTTCCTCGCTCGCTTCGCTGATGTAGGGCTCGCTCAGCAAGCCGAGCGCGTGGCTGAATAACGGCTTGGCGCCGGCAGGCGAAACCTCGTCGGGCTCGGTGAAGGTGAGGGCGTCGGCAAGTGCCAGGAGCACCGCCAGGTGGCGTGAGTAGCTGGAATCGCGCAACCGCACCACGTCGCGCTTCAGGACCGCAGCCGCCTCGAGCCAGTCGGCCGCCTCCGCGTCGGAGCGGAGAGCGATCAACGCGTCCAGCGACGCCTTGATCGGGGAACGTGCCGCTCGCGCGGGAGGCGTCTCGTCGAAGACGATCTGGACGGTGCCTCGAGCCTCCTCGCCCTCCATGCCTTCCGCCAGCGGAGCCGGCTGGCGATCGAGCGCCCGGAGCGGACGCCGGTCGCGGAGTGCGGTGGTGTCTTCCTTCAGGTCCACCGCGTCGCCAGAGGCAGCCTCGACCCGTTTGCGGGAAGCCGCGGGGTCCTTCTCCTCGAATCTGTCCAGTACCAGAGCCTCAGGGCTCATGCCAGTGCCTCCTTCAGCCAAGCGCCCAACTTAGCGGTGATCTGGCGGTTCCGCCTGAGCGCAGAGTCCCATAACTCTAAGGGATCCCCGTCTTTGTCCTCAGCCCGCCGCATTACTTTCACGTCGACGAAGAGCGAAGCATCCGGGAACTCGGCCCCGTCCGGAGCGTCGAATGCATACTGCAGATCATCCCCCGTCATCGGGCTGATCCGGACGTCGACGATCCAGGAATCGTCGGCAAAGTTATAGGTCCAGGCCGCGTCGTCGACAGGGACGCCGACGGCGTCGCGGATCCGCCCCGGGTTCGCGGACAGCTTCTCGAACAGCGCTTCTCGCAGATCGTCGAAGGACGGGACGGCGGCGACGTCGGAGGTATGGGCCACGACCCTGGAGAGCGTGGGCGAATCCAAGAGCTCCATCCCCCGCCTGAAGAAGGTCTCGACTCTCTCGCTGCCCTCCTCGAAGCCGTCGACGTGCATTTCGGCGAGCAGCTGCGCCATGCCGATGCGGTATTTGCTCATCTCGTCGTCGGTCGTCGCCTCGGCCGCGGTCGGCTCCAGAGCCGCCGAGGCGGTGGCGAACAGGTCGTGCAGCTCACCCGCCAGCTCGCCACGGCGGTCGACCACCGTCGCCTGTTTCCGTTTGAAGATGAGTTGGGCGACCACGTGCCGCGGTGCGAACTCCTGAATTTCCATCAGGACGGGATTCTATGCGCAGTTTTTCCCAAGCTACCGTCTCGCCTCGCGCCCGGTAAGGGCTTTGTACAGGTCGTTCGCCCGGGTTCCGGTGAGGGCGGCGACGACGCTCGCCGCCGCGCGCGGCCGTGCCCCCGACTGAACCAGGTGGCGGAGGGCGTCGACGGCGAAGCCGACGTCCTTGTCGTGCTCGGAGGAGGCGGCGGGGCCGATGACGAGGACGATCTCGCCTTTGGTGTCGCTGCGAAAGCGGCGGGCGAGCTCGGCCAGGGTGCCGCGGGCGACCTCCTCGTGCATCTTGGTCAGCTCCCGGCAGACGGCGGCGTCGCGGTCGGGGGCGAGCGAGGCGAGGGCGGCGAGGGACTCGCCGACCCGGCGCGGCGACTCGAAGGCGATCACGGTCTCGGCCGAGCGCAGCACCCGCTCCATCTCCCCCGCCCGCCGCGGCAGGAAGCCCTCGAAGCGCCAGCGGTCGGTCGGCAGCCCGGAGGCGACCAGCGCCACCGGGATCACCGAGGGTCCCGGCAGGACGCTGACCTCGAGGGCGCGGTCGATGCAGCGGCGGATCAGCTTGAAGCCGGGGTCGGAGATCGCCGGCATCCCGGCGTCGGAGACGAGGGCGACGACGTCGCCGCGCTCGATCCGCTGCGAGAGCTCCACCGCGCGGGCGCTTTCGTTGCCCTCGTGGAAGGAGACCAGCCGCGGCGCCGGCCGGATCCGCAGCTTCTCGAGCAGCGAGCCGGTGCGGCGGGTGTCCTCGCAGGCGATGAAGTCGGCGCCGACCAGGGCCTCGCGCACCCGCGGGGTGAGGTCGTCGAGGTTCCCGATCGGCGTAGGACAGACGTAGAGGCAGCCGGGCATCAGGCGCTCATCGCGGCGAGCTCGCGGCGGGCCATCGCGGCGGCGCCGATCATCCCGGCGTCGTTCCCCAACGTCGCCTCGAGGATCGGCGTCCGGTTCATCGGGTTCAGCGCCCGGTCGCGGACTTCGCGCCGGGCCGGCTCCAGCAGCAGGTCGCCGGCGGCGATCACCCCGCCCCCGACGACGATCGCGTTCGGCTGGAAGATGTTGGCGAGACTGGCGCAGGCGACCCCGAGCCGGCCGCCGATCAGGTCGAAGAGGCCGACCGCGACTTCGTCGCCGGCCAGCGCCGCCTCGGTCACCGCGCGACCGTCGACCTCCCTGCCTTCCGCCAGCACCTTCCCCAGCGCCGAGCCGGGCGAGCTTTCGGCCACCGCCCGGCCCTCGCGGCCCAGCGCCGTACCGGAGGCGAGCGACTCGACGCAACCGTGGTTGGGGCAGTTGCCCTGGCAGGGCGGCCCGTCGGCCTGGATCACGACGTGGCCGAGCTCGGCACCGGCGCCGGTCGAGCCGCGGTAGATCTCGCCGCCGAGGATCAGGCCGCCGCCGATGCCGGTGCCGACGGTCAGCATCACCATGTGCGGCTTGCCCTGGGCGGCGCCGTAGAGGTACTCGGCGAGCGCGGCGACGTTGCCGTCGTTGTCGACGAAGACCGGCAGGCCGACCCGCTCGCTGACGATCTCGCGGATCGGAAGGTCGGAGAGCGGCAGGTTGACGGCGGAGACCGCGATGCCGTTGTCGTGGTCGATCGTGGCCGGGATTCCGAGGCCCACCGCGACCGCGTCGGGGCGCGCGTCCCGCGCCTCCGTAACCTCGCGGACCAGCAGCTCGACCAGCTCGTCCTCGGTCTGGCCGGTCGACGCCTCGCGCTGCTCGTAGAGCGGCTCGGTGCCCGAGAGCACCCCGATCAGCATCTTCGTGCCGCCGAGGTCGACGCCGATCGTCTCTGAGCCGCTCACGAGGAGCGGGAGCCTGGGAGGCGAATGACCGGGTTCATCGCCATGATTTCTAGCCTTTCATGACCCCTGACGCCGAGCAGCGGCCGCCCGAGCCGCCCGAATACAACGTCTACCGCTCCCGCAAGGGGCTCTTTTCGCGCTTGAAAGGCGCCGATCTGTCCTCCCTGCGCGACCGTGCAAGGTTGCCTTCACGCAAGCCGAAGGGCGAGCGGGAGCCGCGCCGGCCGGGGGCGCCGCGGGCGCCGTTCAACATCCGCCGCGTCATCAAATGGATCGGCATCGCGGCGCTCGCCTGGATCCTCGTCAGCCTCGTCGCCTTCGGCGTCTCCGCCCAGATCCAGTCCTTCAAGCTCTCGGGCGAAGCCCGGGACGCGTTGCACGGGAATCCGTTCCTCTTGTTCAAGCCGCAGACGATCCTCGTCCTCGGCACCGATGCGCGGCCTCCCGGCAGCGGCGACGGCAACACCTCCGAGGAGTGCTTCGAGCAGCAGTCGAAGGGCGAGAAGCCGCACGACCCCTGCTTCGAAGGCGAATTCCGCGCCGACACGCTGATGCTGGTCCGCGCCGGCGGCGGCAGCTTCCGCAAACTCTCGATCCCCCGCGACTCCTACGCCGAGATCCCCGGCAATGCGCCGACGAAGATCAACGCCGCCTTCGCCTATGGCGGCGCCGCCCTGCAGATCAAGACGATCGAACAGTTCCTCGGGATCGAGATCGACCACGTCGCGATCGTCGACTTCACCGGCTTCGAAGACCTGATCGACGCCGTCGGCGGGGTCACGGTCGACGTCCCGGTCAAGCTCTGCGCCGACATCTCCGGCGGCGCCGGCGGCGGTCAGGGCGGGGTCAGCATCCGCCTGCACAAGGGCGAGAACACCCTCGACGGCGAAAAGGCCCTCGCCTATTCGCGGGTCCGCCACGTCAGCGAATGCCCCGGCCCGGGCAAGAGCGTCTACTCGCTCGGCGGCTACGACGACCTCGACCGCGAGCACGCCCAGCAGGAAGTGATCAACGGGATCAAGGACCGGCTCACCGACCCGCTTCGCCTTCCCTACAACTTCATCCACGGCCCGATCATCGGCTGGGACGCGCCGAAGGCGTTCGTCAGCGACATGGGCTTCTTCACGATGCCGCAGCTGATCATCTCGGCCGGAATCGGCGGCAGCGCCCCGGCCGAAGTCCTCTGCGAGAAGGAACGCGAGCAGTGCGGCATCGGCCCCGAAGGCTCGATCGAAGTCCCCGAGTCGGTCCGCCAGAAGGCCGTCAACCGCTTCCTCAACGGCTGAACCAATTCAGCGTCCGCTGAATTTTGGCCCCTATGGGGGCTTCAACTCAGCGGACGCTGAATTGGTCCCCAGGCTGGCTAGTCGCCGGTGCGCTTCGTCCCGACCAGGGCGGTGACGATCAGGGCGGTGAAGCCGGCGGCGAGCGAGCCGGCGGTGTTCTTCAGGTCGGCGGTCGAGGACTGGCCGGTGGCGAGGACTTCGACCGCCACCCACTCGCCGAAGCCGAGGGCGAGCAGCACCAGCAGCGCGTAGAGCCTTCCCGCCCGGGTGTACCAGCGGGCGAGGCTGCGCACCTCGGCCGCGCCGAACTGCAGCTCCGGCGGCAGCTCCGGCATCGCCTGGCCGCGGGTGAAGTAGCGCTGCTCGATCGCCAGCGCCAGCAGCAGCACCGGGAGGATCTGGGAGACCGCTTCGTAGTACTCCTTCTGTGCGTGCCCGTCGACCAGCAGGGCGGCAAGGCCGTAGGCGACGACCGGCAGGAGGATGGCGCTCAGCGCCAGCAGGGAGCGGCCGAGCCAGAAGAGGCGCCGGGCCCGCTCGAGGTTCTCCGGGATCACGCCGGGCAGCGTTCCAGCCGCGGCGGACGCGGCGGCGCTCAGTCGGCGGTCGACGCGGCGGGCTTGGAGTCCGACTTCGAGTCGCTCTTGCCCGCGTCCGACTTCGAGTCCGAGGACCCCGAGTCCGAGCCCTTCTCCGACGAGCCCTCCGAGGCGCCGTTGCCGCCGCCCCGCTTCGTCCCGTAGTCGGTGTTGTGGAAGCCCGAGCCCTTGAAGTGGATCGCCGGCGGCGTCAGCACCCGCGCGGCCGGGGCGCCGCACTCCTCGCACTCGCGCAGCGGCTCGTCGGTCATCCGCTGGATCGCGTCGAAGACGTGTCCGTTCTCGCATCTGTACTCGTAGATGGGCATGGGGCTGCGGGATTATCGCAGCCGGTACCGTTCCCGCCATGGCAACCGAGCAGGGAACCCGCCCGACCGAGGTGACGATGGAGGAGATCGTCGCGCTCTGCAAACGTCGCGGCTTCGTCTTCCCGTCCTCGGAGATCTACGGCGGCCTCGGCTCGACCTACGACTACGGCCACTACGGCGTCCTGCTGAAGAACAACGTCAAGGCCGAGTGGTGGAAGGCGATGCTGCAGGAGCGCGACGACATCGTCGCCCTCGACTCGGCGATCCTCCAGCACCCGCGCGTCTGGGAGGCCTCGGGCCACCTCGAAGGCTTCACCGACCCGCTGGTCCAGTGTCTGGGCAAGTGCAAGAGGCGCTGGCGCGAGGATCATCTGCGCGAGGCGGTCGAAGCCGAGGGGGGCGATCCGAACGCGGAGCTGCGCTGCCCCGAGTGCGGCGGCGAGCTCTCCGAGCCGCGCCAGTTCAACCTCATGTTCGAAACCCACGTCGGCCCCGTCGCCGAGGAGGGCTCGACCGTCTACCTGCGCCCGGAGACCGCCCAGGGGATCTTCATCAACTTCAAGAACGTGCTCGGCTTCGCCCGCAAGAAGCCGCCGTTCGGGATCGCCCAGGTGGGCAAGTCCTTCCGCAACGAGATCACCCCGGGCAACTTCATCTTCCGCACCCGCGAGTTCGAGCAGATGGAGATGGAGTACTTCGTGCCCCCGGCCGAAGCCCAGAAGTGGCACCAGTACTGGATGCAGGAGCGGGAGCGCTGGTACACCGAGCTGGGGATTCGGCCCGACCACCTGCGCGTCCGCGCCCACGGCGAGGACGAGCTCTCCCACTACTCCTCGGCGACCAGCGACATCGAGTACCTCTTCCCGATCGGCTGGTCGGAGCTGGAGGGGATCGCCGACCGCGGCGACTTCGACCTCACCCAGCACGCCAAGTTCTCCGGCGAGAAGCTCGAGTACTTCGACCAGCAGACCAAAGAGCGCTACGTCCCCCACGTGATCGAGCCGGCCGCCGGCGCCGACCGCGCCACCCTCGCCTTCCTCGTCGACTCCTACGAGGTGGAGGAGGTCGAGGGCCGCCAGCGCACCGTCCTGCGCCTGCACCCGCGCCTGGCCCCGGTCAAGGTCGCCGTCCTCCCCCTCGTCTCCAAGGAGGGCATGCCGGAGAAGGCCCGCGAGGTCTTCCAGGACCTCCGCCGTCGCCTCCCGACCGAGTTCGACGAGGGCGGCTCGATCGGCAAGCGCTACCGCCGCCAGGACGAGATCGGCACCCCCTGGGGCATCACCGTCGACCACCAGACGATGGACGACGACACCGTCACCCTCCGCGACCGCGACTCCCTCGAGCAGGTCCGCGTCCCGATCGAGGGCCTCGGCGACCAGCTGGTCGGCCGCCTCGCAGCGCCCTGGCGCAGCCCGAAGCTGGGCTAGCCGGAACGCCCGAGTCGACCCAGGATCGCGAAGGTCGCTACCGCCCCGGCGACCATCGCCCCAACCATGATCGCCGTGCGAAGCCAGCCGCTCCCCGGCAGCTCGACATTCGCCCCGAACACCGCCGCGACCAAAGTGGGAACCAACAGGAACGCGGTCAGCCGGGTGACGGTTCCCTCGAACCGATCGGCGCGCTCCTGCTGTTCCTTGCTCGCCGCCAGCTGATGGGCGATGGCGACGCTGGTGGACGCTTCGAACGCACCCGCCACGTCGGATCTGAGTCGCGCGACGGTGGCAGCCGCGAGGTCCAGCTCCTCGCCCACCTCCGCCGCGACCGGCTCCAGGTCATCGCTGCTCCAGCGGGCACGGAACTGGCCCGGGTTGATCTGTCCTCTGATTTCGTCGACGTTTTGCCGCAATCCCACCGCCCAAAGCTTCAGCGAGCCGAGTTCCGCGATCCGCTCCGAGCCGGCGTCGGCCGGAACCGCTTGTTCCAGGGAGTCGAACAGCTTCATCTCCCATTCGTCGACTTCCTTGATCGCCTCACCTGCGCACCGGTCGACCTCCCGCACCACCTCGGTCACGTAAGCATCGGCGAGGTGGGCTACGGGAGATTCCGGTGGCTCACCCGAGTACTGCCCGCGCCGAGCGCAGGCATCGATCCGAGCGCACAGCTCAGCCTGTTGCATGCCGTACCAGAAGACGACGAGCGCCCGCCCGAGAACCATCACCCGGCCGAAGGCCCAATCGTTGATCGGCCCGCCGTCGCCTGCCGCGGGGACCGCCACCCGCACGCAGAGGACCTTCCTGAGCCGTTCCGGAAAGCGCGCCAGCACCGGCTCCTCGCTGTCCCACTCGGCGATGGCTTCGACCAGGGCGGCCGGATTCTGGAGATCGGGAAAGATCGCGAGCAGCCATTCCTCCATCTGTGCTTGCTCCCATGGGTGCACGTCGCCGAAAACGACGGTCAGCTGGTCTTCCCCGGAACCCATGAACCGGCGCTCGCTCCCGAGGTCGGCGGCCAGGTCATCGGGGCCATGCACGGCGCGATCGCGCGGCTGGACGACCGAAGCCGTATGCGACCCCCACTGCTCCGGCGCCACCTCGGCCCACCCGTCCCCGTTCGCTGAGCGCAACTCCACCGCCCGAACATGCACGAAGTCACCCTACTTTCCGCCCCTCCGGCTGGGCAATCGGTTAAAGCTAGAAGCTCCCGCAACCGAAGTGGCTGAGGACCCCCAGCCCAAGAGGAACGGAGAGTTATGGCTTACGAGATGAAGATTCGCGGCAGCGAGCAGGAGGTGAAGGTGCGCAGCCCTTGGGCCGTGGCCCTGCTGCCGATCGTCACCCTCGGCATCTACCACCTGGTCTGGTGGTACAAGATCAACAAGGAGCTGAAGGCCTACGGCGAGGCGAAGGGCTACGACCTCGGCCAGAACCCGACCAACTCGGTGCTGGCTCTGTTTCCGGGCGGGATCATCGTCATCCCGGCGCTGGTCAGCTACTGGCGCGGGACCAAGCGGGTCCAGGGCGCCTCGAAAGTCGCCGGCCACGAGCCGGTCAGCGGCTGGATCGCGCTGATCCTCTACCTGCTCCTCTCGCCCGGCATGTGGGCCTACCTGCAGGTCTCGCTGAACCACATCTGGGAGCAGGAGGCCGAACCGCTCCCCGGCCAGGAGGCGCCGCCGGCGAGCGCCGACGCGATGCCCCCGCGCCTCGACGAGGAGCCCCCCAGCCCCTCCTAGCTAGGAGCCGAGGTACTCGAGGACCCGCTGCGCTTCCCCTTCGAGCGCAGCGGCGTCCTTCTTCCGCACCTTGCTCAGGTGCTCGATCGTCACCCTGCCGCCGGCCAGCCCCCAGCGCGCCACCGCCCGGCCTTCGACCAGGGCGAAGGGCCGGAAGATGCCGTTGATCGTCACCAGGACTTCGTGCGGCCCGACGACTTCCTCGCGCGAGGTCCAGCCGAGCAGCAGCGGGTCGTAGGCGCCGAGCAGCCGCGGCGGCGGCAGCGGCGCCGGAGCGGCGCGCCCCTTCAGGTCGACCAGGCCGTCGTCGCGCTGCTCCAGCTCGGAGGCGATCGCCGCCAGCCCGGCGCGGGCGTCGCGCAGCGGCAGCCCGGCCCAGCGGGCCAGGTCGCGATCGTCGGCGGGCCCGTGCCCTGCCAGGTAGCGGCGGGCCAGCTCGACCACCGCCCGCTCCCGGTCGACAGGCTGCGGCTCGCCGAGCCAGTCGCGGACGAGGACGTAGGCGTGCTGCTTGCCGAGCATCGGCCCCCGCACCAGGATCCCCTTCGCGGCCGCGAGGAACATCAGGTGGATGAAGGCCTGGCCCTCGGTCCGCACGCCGGCGCCGTCGAGCCGCGCCCGCAGGTCCCTGCCGGCCAGCGGCCCCTCCTCGGCAAGGGTCTTCTCGATCGTCGCCAGCGCCCGCTTGGCGGCGCTCTCGGAAATCCCCTCCTGCTGCAGCCGCCGCCGGCAACTGGCGAAGTGGGTCGGCGTCGTCAGCGTGTGCAGCCACGGATAGTCCTCGCTGCGCACCAGGTGCAGGGTGCCGCGGTTGAGCCAGGTGATCAGCAGCGAGCGCTCCTCGCTCAGCGCCCGGTCGACGTCGGCGGCGGTGACGCCCTCGGTCCGCGCCCGCACCGCCAGCCGCGCCCCGCGCGGATCCTGTCCCTGCACGGCCAGCAGACGCTCCGCCACCGCCTCGGGCGAGCGCAGCGGCTCTCCCGCGAGGGCCTGGGCGGTCAGTCGCTCGGCGAGCGGGGAGCGCGGCACGCGCCGATGATGACGGGAAGCGGCGGCTACTGGACGCCGACCAGGTCCACCACGAACACGAGGGTCGAGTTCGGGGCGATCGGGCCGCTGCCCTGCGAGCCGTAGGCGAGGTCCGGCGGGATGATCAGCTCACGGCGACCGCCGACCTTCATCCCCTCGATCCCCTGATCCCATCCCGGGATGACTTCCTGGGCGCCGAGGGTGAAGGCGATCGGTTCGCCGCGGTCCCAGGAGGCGTCGAACTGCTTGCCGGTCTTGTAGTCGACGCCGACGTACTGGACGGTGACCTGGTCCCCGGATTTCGCGACCGCGCCGGTCCCCTTTTCGAGGTCCTTGACGACGAGCTCCTTCGGCGGCGGGCCGCTCGGCACGCTCACCTTCGGCTTGCTCTTCTGGGACGCTCCCGCGGCGCCGGTGGCCGCGGCCCCGTACTCGACGTTCAGCGAGTCGACCACGTAGACGAGGGTTTCCCCCTTCGGCGCGTCCTTCGGCGGCCCGCCGGCTGCCAGGTCCGGAGGGATCACCAGCTCGCGGCGGTCGGAGACCTCCATCCCGTAGACGCCTTCTTCCCAGCCCTGGCTGACTTCGCCGTTGCCGAGCGTGAAGGTGAAGGGCTTGCCTTCGTCCCAGGAGGAAGCGAACTTCTTCTTCGAGTCGTAGCCGTAGCCGACGTACTGGACCGTGATCGTGTCCCCGGTCCGCGCCAGCCTCCCGATCCCGTCGATCAGGTCCTGGCTGATGAGGAATTCCGGCGGCGGCCGGTCGGGGATGATCGGCTTCGACTCGGGGCCGGCCAGCCCGTTGGCGCCGATCTTGAGGTCGCTTTCGCGGCGGATCGGCGACCGCGGCGCTTCGAGGTCGAAGGGCTCAAAGGCGATGGTGTCCGAGGAGTCCGAATCGCTGCCGCAGCCGGGCAGGATCAGCGCCGCCAGAAGCCCCCCAATAATCAGCACCCTTTGCAGCATGGCGGCGAATACTAAGAGATGCCGCGCAAATTTGCACGACGCTCAGGGGCGGCGCTTGGGAAGCGACTTCGCGCCCTCGGCGTCGATCGCGAGGACCACGCCGCGCTCGTAGAGCGCCCCCACCTCCGGCGCGTCGACGAAGCGGCGGCCGCCCGGGCCCCAGCTTTCGTCGAAGAGAATCCCGTCGAACATGTTGGCCTCCGGCGCCGCATAGACGCGAACCACGCGCCCGAGCTTCTCCCCGTCGCTGGAGAAGACGGGGATTCCGCGCTTCGCGACCAGGTAGGAGACGGGCTGGCCGAGGTCCTCCATCGGCGCGAGCCTAGCGGACGGCGATCCGCGCTCTAGACTGCCGCCGGGGAGCAACCTGATCCGGGGGAGGAATGAGATGGGCCTGAATCTCGCTTCGATCGTCACCGAGAGCGCCGCGCGGACGCCGGGCGCCGTCGCCGTGCGCCTCGGCCCGCTGGAGCTGACCTACGCCGAGCTCGACGAGCGCAGCGCCCGCCTGGCATCGCTGCTGCGCGAGAAAGGGCTGCGGCAGGGCGACAGGGTCGGGGTGATGCTGCCGAACGTGCTCGAGTTCCCGATCTCCTACTACGGCGTGCTCCGCGCCGGTGGCGTCGTCGTACCGATGAACGTGCTGCTGAAGCGGCGCGAGATCGCCTTCTACCTCGAAGACTCGGGCGCCAGGCTGCTGCTCGCCTGGCACGGGTTCGGGGACGAGGCGCGCGAGGGCGCGGCCGAGGCCGGTTCCGAGCTGATCGAGGTCGAGCCGGAGGGCTTCGCCGCGCTGCTCGGCGATCGCGACCCCGACCCCGACCTCGCCGACACCGACGAAGGCGACACCGCGGTGATCCTCTACACCTCCGGCACGACCGGCAAGCCGAAGGGCGCCGAGCTGACCCACTTCAACCTCACCCGCAACGCCGAGATCGCCTCGGAGACCACCTGCGAAGTCCAGGAGGGCAACGTCGTCCTCGGCTCGCTGCCCCTCTTCCACTCCTTCGGCCAGACGGTGAGCATGAACGCCTCGCTGCGGGTCGGCGCGACCCTCACCCTGCTGCCGAAATTCGACCCCGGCGAGGCGCTGGAGATCATGGGGCGCGACGGCGTCACCCACTTCTACGGGGTGCCGACGATGTACGGGGCGCTGCTCCACCATCCCGACCGCGAGCGGCACGACACCTCGGCGCTGCGGATCTGCATCACCGGCGGGGCGGCGATGCCGGTCGAGGTGCTGCGCGGCTTCGAGCAGGCCTTCGACTGCGAACTGCTCGAGGGCTACGGGCTCTCGGAGACCTCGCCGGTCTCGAGCACCAACCATCCCGGCCGCCCGCGCAAGCCGGGCTCGATCGGGACGCCGCTGCGCGAGGTCGAGATGAAGGTCGTCGACGAGAACGACGAGGAGGTGCCGCAGGGCGAGGTCGGCGAGATCGTGATCCGCGGCCACAACGTGATGAAGGGCTACTGGCAGCGGCCGGACGCGACCGAGGAGGCGATGCGCGGCGGCTGGTTCCACACCGGCGACATGGCCCGGGTCGACGAGGAGGGTTACTTCTTCATCGTCGACCGCAAGAAGGACATGATCATCCGCGGCGGCTACAACGTCTACCCGCGCGAGGTCGAGGAGGTTCTCTACGAGCACCCGAAGGTGCGCGAAGCCGCCGTCCTCGGCGTCCCCCACGACCAGTGGGGCGAGGAGATCGGCGCCGCGGTGGTGCTCCACGAGGGCGAGGAGGCGGCGCCGGAAGAGCTGAGCGCGTACGTCAAGGAGCGGATCGCCGCCTACAAGTACCCGCGCCTGGTCTGGTTCCTCGACGACCTGCCGAAGGGCCCGACCGGGAAGATCCTCAAGCGCGAGATACAGGTTCCGTCACCCGCCGAGCCTGGCGCGAGCGGCTCCTAGCTGATTTACTCAGGCACGCCCGAGTACTTAACCGGTCTGCTCAGGCCTGTCACAGCAGCGCGCTTGGGAGGCGCCTGCGCTCACAACTAGGAGAGAGAATGGTCAGCAAGCGTCTGACGGCGTTCGTCTGCACGGTCGCCCTCTGCATCACCGGTTCCGCGCTCGCACCCGCGAGCTCACTCGCCCTGGACCCGATCCTGTTCGTCCACGGCTGGTCGGAGAGCTCGTCGGTCTGGAAAACGATGATCGCCAACTTCGAAAAAGACGGCTATTCGAAATCGTCGTTGAGCGCCTACAGCTACAACACCTCGACCTCGAACAAAACGCTGGCCGAAACGGAAGTCAAATCCCGGGTCGAAGCGCTGAAGAAAGCGACCGGCGCGAGCAAGGTCGACATCATCGCCCACTCGATGGGCAGCCTCAACACCCGCTGGTACGTCAAGTTCGTCAGCGGCGGGGAAGCGAACGTCGACGACTGGGTCTCCCTGGGAGGACCGAACCACGGCACCGAATTCGCCAACTTCTGCTTCAGCACCTCGTGCGTGGAGATGCGGGTTGGCTCCAAATTCCTCGGCGAACTGAACGCCGGCGACGAGACGCCCGGTGCCGTCAACTACGGCACCTGGTGGTCCCCCTGCGACGAAATTATCAACCCCGACTCGAGCGTCGCCCTCAGCGGCGCGAGCAACACGAAAACGGCGTGCATGTCGCACAGCGCCTTGATGAGCGACTCCACCGTCTACGCACAGGTTCGCGAATTCATCAAATAGCAGGGCAAATGCCGCGATCCTGGCCAGCTGGCCAGGATCGCGGTAGTCTCCTCGATGCCCGACCGCGCCACCAAAAGGAGACACGATGAGCGTCGCTTCCCAGCGCTTGATGGACAACATCACCTATGAGGACCTGTACCGCCGCTGGGAGCAGGGCAACTGGAGCGCGTACGACCTCGACTTCTCCCAGGACCGCGCCGGCTGGGAGGCGCTGAGCGACATCCAGCGGCGCTCGGCGATGTGGATCTACTCGATGTTCTATTACGGCGAGGACCGGGTCGCCGACACCCTCGCCCCCTACGTCACCGCCGCGCCGACCGAGGAGATGTCCTACTTCCTCGCCACCCAGCAGGTCGACGAGGTCCGGCACTCGATCTTCTTCCACCGCTTCTTCAAGGAGGTGATCGGGGTCGGCGGCGATTCCGTCCAGCAGACCCTCGCCTCCACCCTGCCGCAGCTGAACTGGGGCTACCGCGGCATCTTCGACCGCCTCGACGTAATGGCCGAGGAACTGCGCAAGGACCGCTCGGTGCCGAAGTTCGCCCAGGCGATCACCCTCTACCACCTGATCGTCGAGGGCAGCCTCGCCCAGCCGGGCCAGCACTTCATCGAGGACTTCTTCGCCTCCGAGGAGACGATGCCGGGGTTCAGCGCCGGGATGGAGAACGTCTCCCGCGACGAGCAGCGCCACATCGGCTTCGGCGTCAAGGTCCTCTCCGAGCTGCTCAACGAGCCGACGCCCGGGTGGGAGGAGAACCGCGCCGCGGTGGTCGAGCTGCTGCGCGAAACCCTTCCCTACGGGCCCGCCGTCTTCACGCCGCCGAACATGGACCGCTCCTACACCGAGTGCTACGGCTTCTCGCTCGAGGACATCTTCGCCTTCGGGATGAAGCTGATCCGCCAGCGCTGGCGGACGATCGGGTTCCCGACCGAGGAGATGCCCCCCGGCGTCTTCCCCTTCCCGCCCGAGGACTCCGAGGAGGAAGTCGCGAAGCGCCAGGTGGAGATGATGATGGCCGGCGTGATCGGCTCGCCCGAAGGCCCGCCGCCGAAGTCGGACCCCGAGACCCAGCGCCTCTACTTCGACCTGATCGGCCGCGTCGCCGACCCCGCCGCCGCCAACGGCTCGCCCTTCGTCGTCCAGTGGCGGTTCAGCGACGCCGAGCCGTGGCACCTGATCCTCGACAACGGCTCGACCCGCACCGAGCCCGGCGTCTCCCCCAGCGCCAACGTCACGATCGAGACCAGCTGGGGCGACTGGATCGCCGCCGCCAAACCCGACGCCAACCAGCTGAAGATGATGCTCCAGCGCCGCATCCGCCCCCGCGGCAAGGTCCGCGACCTGGCCCGCTTCCGCAAGGTCTTCAACTAGTCGGCGCCTTTCACCCCATAGCAATCCTGCTATACATAGCAGGATTGCTATGTCAGATCCTGACGACCGAGAGCTGTTCGGCCTGATCGCCGCCCGCGTCGCGGAGCGGCGAAACGCCTGGGGAATCTCCCAGCGCGAACTGGCCGAGCTGTGCGGGACCACCCAGTCGGCGATCGCCCGAGTCGAGCGCGGGGCGAGGCCGCCGCGGATCGACACCCTCGCGCGCATCGCCGCCGCCCTCGATTGCGAGCTGGTAGTCGAGCTCCGGCCCAGGACGAATTCGCCTCGGGGAGGCGCGAAAGGAGAAGTAGATGAGCGAGAGCAAAGGCCGGTTCCGGCCGGCTGGCAGCCGCGCGGGCGACGGAGAGGTCGAGACCTCCGGCGCTGAGAAAGTCCTCGCCTTCGTCCTCGCGATCTTCATCGCGATCGGCGCCGTCTGGGCCTACGAGAAGCTCGACGATGTCGCGAAGCCGGAGACCGACGCCTACCTCCCGAACCAGGCGCTCGTCGACCGCTCGGAACTGACGGCGATCACGCAGCACCGGGAAGCGATCCGCGAGGTCGCGGCGGCCGAACGCGACCGCAAGGCGGCGACGCGCCAGCTGGAGCTCCGCCGCGAGGCTTACCGCACGGCGCTCGACGCCGGCGCACCCGCGGCCGACCTGGAGGCCGAATACGAGGCGGCGCAGGCGGCGTTCGTCGCCGCCTCGCGAGAGTTGAAGGCCGCGAGCGCGGCTGAGGTCCGCGCCCAGCCGGCGGCGGCCCAGGCCGAAGCGCACGCCGAGGCGCAACGGCAGGACGCCGCGGCGGAACGGGACGACGAGCAGACCAAGCACGACCGGATCGTCTTCCTCCTGAGGCTCGCCCTGCTGATCCTGATGCTGGCGCTCTCCTACCGCCTGCTGATCCGCCTGCGCTCGCGAAACTCGCGCTACGTCCCCGCGGCGCTGGCCCTGATCGGGGCCACGGCGGTCCTCGCCGTGACGATGGCGGGCGACTACACCGGCAGCTACCTCGAGTTCGACGAGGTGGGTCCGCTGGCGATCTCGATCGCGGGCATCGCCCTGACGCTGGTCGCCTTCGCCGCCCTGCAGCGCTTCCTCGCCAAGCGAATCCCAGCCCGGCGGGTGCGCCGCGGCGAGTGCTCCTTCTGCGGCTTCCCGCTGCACGGCACCCGTCACTGCGAGGGATGCGGGCGAGCGGCGATCGCGAGCTGCTCGAGCTGCCAGCGGGACCGCCGGGTCGGCACGCCCCGCTGCGGCCACTGCGGCAACCCGTAGCCGGGCGGCCCTAGGAGATCGGCGGGCGGGCGTCGGCCCAAGGCCGCTCGGCCTCGAGCTGGGCGGCCAGGGAGAGCAGGGTCGCCTCCTCGCCGCGGCGGCCGATGACCTGGAAGGAGAGCGGCATGCCCTCGGCCGAGAAGCCGGCGGGCACCGCCATCGCCGGGTTGCCGAGGTGGTTCCACGGCACGCAGTAGGGATAGAAGCGGCTCATGCCGAGGACCGTCTGCAGGGCCCCCTTGCCCTCCCAGCGCCGGATCGGCAGGGCCGTGCCGCCCATCACCGGCATCACCAGGACGTCGAAGTCGTCGAAGATCGCGTTGACGCGGGCGGCGTCCGCGGCCCGGCCCTCGCCCCGAGCCTTCTCGTAGAGGCTGCGGGGCAGGATCCCGCCGAGGCGACCGAAGCCGCGGGTGCGGCGTTCGAGCCGCTCCGGGTGGGGCACTCCCCTGACCGTCTCGGCGACCCCGCCGAGGAAGCGGGCGGTGATGTTGTTGCCGATGTTGCCCCAGGCGGGATCGCGCTGGGCGACCTCGTGGCCGAGACCGCTCAGCAGCTCCACCGCGTCGGCCACGGCGCCTTTCGCGTCGTCGTCGACCGTCGGCGGCGCCGCCGCGCGGGGAGGCTTGGTCGACCAGGCGATCTTCAGCTGGCCGGGAGGCGTCTTCGCCGCCTCCACGAACGGGCGCTCGGGACGCGGCGGCGCCTCGGCCTCACGCGAGCCCCCGGAGACCACATCGAGCCACAGCGCGGTGTCGAGAACCGAGCGGCTGAGGCAGCCTTCGACCGCCAGCCCTCCCCAGCCTTCGAGGTTGGGGGCGAGCGAGACCCGCCCGCGGCTCGACTTCAGACCAAAAAGACCGCAGGAGGCGGCAGGAATGCGAATCGAGCCGGCACCGTCGCCAGCCGAGGCGATCGGGACCAGCCCGGCAGCCACCGCCGAGCCCGACCCACCGCTCGAGCCACCCGGCGTGCGCTGCAAGTTCCAGGGATTGCGGGTGACCCCATAGGTCGCGGACTCGCTAAAGCCACAGATCGCCATCTCCGGCAGCAGGGTCAGGCCAACGACGATCGCCCCCGCCTCCCGCAGCCGCCGCACCACCTCAGAATCCGCCTTCGCCGGCTCGCTGAATCCATCAGTGCCATGGGTGTTGACCTCCCCGGCGACGTCGATTTCGTCCTTGATCGCGATCGGCACCCCCAGCAGGGGCCGGTCCTCGCCACCCTTGATCCGAGCCTCCGCCTGCTCGGCTTCCAACAGCGCCTTCTCTGCAAAAACCTTGCGAAACGCGTTCAGCTCCGGATCGAACCGCGCGATCCGATCGAGGCAGAGCTGCACCAGCTCCTTGGGAGAGACCTCCCCCGCCCGCACCATCTCCGCCTGCCGGGCCGCCCCGGCGAAAGCGATGTCATCACCCGCCATCCCGGCATCCTATTGGCTATGCAGCCAGGTTTCGCAGAGATGGAAGGCGATCAGCGCGCCCGAGCCCCGCGCTTCTTCTGCGACTTCCCCCCGCACTGAGGCTTCAGCTCGAGGTTGCTCTCGGTGAAGCGGCCATTTTGTCCTGACAAGTAGACGTTCGCGCGGTGCTTTCGCTTGCAGAGGTCAGTGGAGTTGACGAAGAGGCCCTTCTTACCGCCTTGCATGTTCACCACGAACTTGGTCACCGGGGCATCTGGCGCGGATTCCACCGTGGCCCGTAACCTGCCCCCCTTGACCGAGTCCACGCGGGTGACCAGGTTGAAGTCCACCTTGGCGCTGTGGAGGGCAACAACGACGTCGGGCAGCGCGTGGGAGGAGGAGCGCAGGAAGACCGGGCCTTCGAGCGGTTCATCCAGAAGCGGAATCGTCGCGCGTGCGCGACCGTAGATCGAATTTGCCGGGCAGGCGGCTCCATTACCGGCGCCTGAGTTGAACTGAACCCGGGTGCAGATCGTTTTGAAGTGCGCGTTTTCGATGAACTCCGAGTGCGGCAGGGTGATCTGCGCTCCCTCGATGTTCGCGTCGCCGGGACGGGGCTTGACGGTCACCTTCAACCTTGGGTTGTCCCCTCGCTTCGTCCCTCCCAGCAACTGCAGCGAGAGCTTGGGCTTGAAGCCCAGCGAGGCGCAGTCGGCGGCCTGGAAGGGGGAGGTGACGGTGACCGGCTGATCGTCGGAGGCAGAGCCGAA
>DASTBO010000115.1:0-50700 GCA_035712025.1 Solirubrobacterales bacterium | reverse complement strand
GGTCGAGCTGCTCTGGGAGGAACCCGAGGTCGCCCGCTTCCTCCGCCGCCTCACCTCCTTCGCCCGGCTGGCGGTCTTCGACAAGCGCGGGCAGGGGCTTTCCGACCGCACCGGGAGGCCGCCGACGCTGGAGGAGTCGATGGACGACCTCGGCGCGGTGATCTCCTCCGCCGGCTTCGACCGTCCCGCCCTCTTCGGCATCTCCGAGGGCGGCCCGATGTCGATGCTCTACACGGCGACCTATCCAGGCAAGGTCTCGGGCCTCGTTCTCTTCGGGACCTTCGCCCGGATGCTGGCGACCGACGGGTTCCCGCACGGGATCGGCGACGAGCAGCTCGATCGCTGGGGATCGATCGTCCGCCGCGACTGGGGCAAGGCGGTGGCACTCGACCTCTGGGCGCCGAGCCGGCAGGGGGACGGCGAGTTCGAACGCTGGTGGGCGCGGCTGCTGCGCCAGGGGACCAGCCCCTCCGGCGCGATCGCGCTGATGGAGCTCTACCGGGAGACGGACGTGCGGGCGATCCTGCCGGCGATCGACGTCCCGACCCTCGTCCTGCACCGGGCGGGCGACCGGATGATCGCCGCCGCCCAGGGCCGCTATCTGGCGGAGCAGATCGAGGGCGCGCGCTACGTCGAGCTGCCGGGCGAGGACCACCTGCCGTTCGCCGGCGACCTCGACGCGATGCTCGACGAGGTCGAGGAGTTCCTCGTCGGCAGCCGCAACGCGAGCGAATCCGAACGGGCGCTGGCGACGATCCTCTTCACCGACATCGTCGGCTCGACGGAAAAGGCGGCGGAGCTCGGCGACCGCCGCTGGCGAACGCTGCTCGAGCGCCACGACGCCGCGGTCCGCCACCAGCTGGCCCTGCACCGGGGCCGCGAGGTGAAGACGATGGGCGACGGCTTCCTCGCCACCTTCGACGGCCCGGCGCGGGCGATCCGCTGCGCCAGCGCGGTCCGGGAGGAGGTCGCCGGGCTCGGGATCGACGTCCGCGCCGGGATCCACACCGGCGAGGTCGAGCTGATCGGGACGGACGTCGGCGGCATGGCGGTCAACATCGGCGCCCGCATCGGGGCGCTGGCCGAGCCCGGCGAGGTGCTGGTCTCCAGCACCGTCCGCGAGCTGGTCGTCGGCTCCGGCCTCGAGTTCGCCGAGCGCGGCACGGAGACGCTGAAGGGCGCCCCCGGCGAATGGCGCCTCTTCGCCGTCGATTCGGCGCCGGCTTGAAGGCGGCAGGCCTCTCGAGTTTACCTCCGTGAGCGGACCTCAGGCGACCGCACTAGAACATTGCCACCAGCCCAAGCGTAAGATTGGTTACATGAGCGCACCGTCACGCAAGACGCTCCTTGAGCCCGGCCATGAGGCCGAATGGGCCGAACTCAACCGGGAGAAGCGCGATTACCACCAGCAGCAGGCGCGCGCCCTGACCCCTTCCGAGCGCGTCGCCCAAGGACAAAAGCTATCCCAGCAAGCCGTGCAGCTCCTCGCCTCCACGATCCGCAGCGGCCATGTCCCACCCAGAGCCTTCTGGTCCTGACCTCGACGGCGTCGTAGCCGACGCCAATGCGGTCGGCCTTTCATATGTGGTGATCGGCGGGTTCGGCGTCATCGCCAACGGTTTTGTACGCGCCACGAGAGATTCGGACCTTTTGGTTCCCGACGGGGCCGCTGCCGACTGCAAGATCCTCCGCTTCCTCGACTGCATCGAGGCAACGAGACTTCACGACGACAAAGTGCTCAGTGAGGGGGAAGTCACCGCGGCCGACCATATTCGGGTGCGAAGCCGGCACGGCATCGTCGATCTCCTGCGCGGTGGTTCGCCGCCACTCGATTTCGAGACCGTGGCCGCCCGTGCGATCGAAGGAGAGGTAGGAGGAGAGCCGGCTAAATTCGCTTCCCTCCGCAGCATCGTTGGTTTCAAGCGCCTCGCCGGACGCCCGCAGGACCGCCGTGATCTCGAAGAGCTCGAAGCTCTATATGGAGAGCTCCCTAAAGACGAGATCCCCGGCCTCGACTGCTGACCTGTCCTCGTTCCCTCAGCCGACCGCAACCTCGTAGGCCTCCTTGGCCTCGAGGAACGGGGCAAGGGTGACGTAGACCAGCGTCGGCACCAGGTCCGGGAGGGTCTCCGGACCCTTGTTATTGACGTGGTCGTAGAGGAGCGAGTAGAGGGCGCCGCCGATTGCCTCGGCGGCGACCGGCGGAGTCTCGGGTTTCAGCTCGTAGCCGGGGGCGAGCAGGCCCTCCATGCCTTCGGTGACCACCTCGCGCTGGTCGAGGGCGCGCTTGCCCGCCGCGTACATCTCGACCCCGCCGAGCCGCGCGTACTCGGGCTCTTCGGCGCCGAAGGCGAACATCGCCGCCTGGGTGTCGTGGACCGCGTGGGGCCAGTCGGGGGCGCGACGGAAGGCGGGGAGAGCGGCGGCGAGCATGTGGGCGGAGCCGCTGTCGAGGGCGGCGACGATCGCGTCCTCCTTGTTCTTGAAGTGTTCGTAGAAGGTCCGCTGCGAGGTCGAGGCGCGGTCGACGATCTCGGCCACCGTGGTGTCCGGGTAGCCCTTCTCGGAAACGACCGCGGCCAGCGCCCGCAGCAGCCGCTCGGGCGGGCTCGACTGCGCCTGGCGCTCCGCGAACGGCACCGCCTTCACCGTCCGCCGCCGGATCGCTTTCAGCGGCCCCGGTGGGACCGGGTAGGAGAAGAACCACTCCCACAGCTGCGGCGCCAGCCCCGGCAGCTCCTCCTCCTGGCCGCGGTAGAGGCGCTTGTGGATCACCTTCTGGATGCCGCCGACGATCGCCCGCACCAGCTCCCGCGGCATCCCCTCGCGCTCGGGCACCTGCGCCAGCATCCGCACCGCCAGGTCGGTCGCCTGCTCCATCGAGCGCTCGACCACCGCCGCTCCCTCGGGACCGGCCGCGTAGACCTCGACGATGCACATCTTCGCCGCCGCCGGCTGCCTGACGATCAGCGCGATCAGCCCTTCGAAGGCCTGGCGCGCCCGCTCGACGCCGGCCGGCGCGCTCTCGTCGCCGCCGAGTTTCTCCAGCGCCGGCCCGACCATCTCCCCGACCGCGGCCAGGAAGCAGGCCTGCTTGTCCTCGAAGTGCTTGTAGAAGGCGCTGCGCGAGACGCCGGAGAGCTCGACCAAGTCGGCCACCGTGGTCGACTCGTAGCCCTTTTCGGCGACCGTCGCCACCATCGCCGCGAACAGCCGCTCGCGTTGGTTTCGCTCGGCCTCCTCGCGGGGCGTCCCCCTTCCCGGTCGGAGCTTCCGCTCCCGCAGTGAAGCCGCATCCCCCCACGGAGTCTCAACCATCGTCGGGGGAACATATCCCCGCTTGGAGGGGCCCTCCTGGCTCACCGCGCGAGATTACTCAACTGGTACGTGACCGACTGTATAAGAAGCTTTCGTCCTGTTGGACATTTACCCCTGATCCCTTTTCTCAAGCCATTTACCGCCTTATCTGCTGGCTGAGCACCTAGGGTTTGCTTGACAAACTGGTCCGTGTCTGTTCTTGTCTTCACGTCGCCGAGAAAACGGCGATGCCTCGGCTAGGGAACCCGGGAACGGGTTGGCAGGGGCGGAGTGACTGGGACAAGGGAGAGACGGGAGTGAGAGGCATCACCTGCATGGCGCGTGGTCTCGCGTCACCGGACGGGCCGAGACGAGCACGCGCTCGCTCCGACGCTTCGAACAGAAAGGCAGCAAGATTGAAAGCAGAACGTCGTTTTCGCGGGTCAGCACCTTCAGCCATCGCTGCGCTCCTGCTTTCGATGCTCCTGCTGCTTGGCATTGGTGCGCCCGAAGCGAACGCTGCTCCCGAAGCGGGACCGGGCTGGGCCTACAAAGCCTCGTTCGGCGAATTCTCGCTTTTCGTTTATGACACGCCTCGCAATCCGGTAGCGGTCGACGGCAGCGGCAATATCTTCGCCGCCGACCAGAACACCTCGCTGATCAGCATCTTTTCGCCGGGCCCCGACGGCGGCACGCTGCTCACGGGGGCCGCGGCCGTAAACCAGGTGCGAAACCTCGCCATCGACCCCAACGACGGCACGCTCTATGTGGACGAAAATTTCTTTGGCGGCTCGGCGATTACGCGCTACACCTCCGACGGAGCCCCGACGCCCACCTATACGGTCGACCCCACGTTCGAACTCCCTCGGGGCGAAGGCATCGCCGTCGACCCGACCACCGGCGATCTCCTAGTCGCCGACCCAGGCGCCGAAGGCGTTCGCCGCTACGACACGAGCGGCACCCTGCTCGAAACGATCACCACTCCTTCGATCAACCCCGCCTGGATCGTCACGCTCGCCGACGGCAGCTTCTACGTGGCACCGGCGGAAGGCCCCGATGTCACCCACTTCAGCGGCTCCGGAACTCAGCTCGGGACGCTCTCGGGCGTGGGCTCGCTCCATGGCCTTGCCTACGACGCTTCACGATCTCTCGTCGTGGTCATCGTTGGAGACAAGCTCCAGGCCTACTCTCCGGCCGGCGCCCTGCTCGCCGAATCGCCGGCGAATGGCGGGTCCGGCACCGGGCTCGCCATGGACTCCTCGGGCCGCCTCTACGAACATGCGGTTGGGAATCTGAACTTCTACACCCCCGGGACGGTCCCCGGCGTCGAAGCCCCGTCCGTCCCATCCGTCGACGTCCACTCGGCTCACGTGAGCGCCGAAGTCGACCCCGGGGCCGGTCCGCCGGAAGGCTCGGTGGCCCACTTCGAAGTCTCGGCGGACGGCGGGGCGACCTGGCCGATCTCGACTCCTGACGAACCCGTGGAGAGGACCGTCACCGGAGGGCCCGACACCATCGAAGCCGACCTCTCCGATCTCAAGGGAAACACCGACTACCTGGTCCGCCTGGTCGCCTCCAACTCGGTCATAACGAAACGCTCTGATTCGACCCCCTTCCACACGATCCTCGGCCCGCCGGAAGTTGAAACCGGTCCGGCGAACTCCGTCACCGAGACGAAAGCCCAGCTGACCGGGACGATCGACACGCTCGGCGACCAGACGACCTACCGCTTCGAATATGGCCTGACCACCTCCTACGGGAGCAAAGTTCCCGCGGGCGCCGAAGCGATCGCCGGCAACGAACAAGGCCCGCGCACGTTCACTCGCGGGATCAGCGGCCTGCAGCCCGCCACGACCTACCATTACCGGCTGGTCGCCAAGAACGCCGCCGGCGAGGCCGCCGGGGACGACCGCACCTTCACCACTCCAGGCGCCGCGTCTGTCCGGACCTACGAGCAGGTGACCCCCCGCAACAAGATGGGAGGGTCGGTCGCTCCGTCAGCCACCTTCCAGCCGGCGGCCGACGGATCCGCCTTCGCCTACCAGCTCGGCCAGCTGCCCAGCGATGCCGCCTCGGCAACGCTGAACGGCCGTGCTTTGAGCCACCGCGGCACGACGGGTTGGCTCGATTGGCAGCTGCTCGACCCGCCGGTGAAAACCATAGTCGGCCTCACCGGCACGATCACCCACGCCATCTCACCCGATTTCGAACACACGCTGGTCGTCAGCAACCGAATCCTGACCTCCGTGGGACCGAACGGACCTTATGAGGACGGCGGCAACATCTACATTCAGGATCTCGGAACCGGCGAGTACACCTTCGTCGGCGGCGCTCCGGGCCAAGGCGCATATTTTGCGTTCAGCACGTTGCAGCAGGAGAACCTGTATATGGCGGGAGGGCCCGACTTCAGCTGGGTCGTTGTGAACTCCGGTCCGTCCCTGCTCCCTGGGGTCGCTGCACGGGCTGTCTACAGATGGTCGAGCGAGGGGGGGCTGGAGGTGGAATCGCGCCTCCCCGACGGGAGCATCCCAGTTGGCCCAGTAAGAGCACCGAGTTATGGTGAAAGTGGGGCCTACCGTCAGGCCAGCGACGACGGCAGCGTCGTCACCTTCAGCCTCGATGGCGGCGAGGGGGGCGTCTACCGGCGCATCGGCGGGCAGACGACCGCGATCTCGATCTCTCAGATTCCGGGAGATCCGGACACGGTCGCCGGGGGAAGGCTCGACGGTGCCAGCAGCGACGGCCGTTACGCGTTCTTCCGCTCACTAGACCGCCTGAGCAGCGACGCGCCAGCTGAATTGAATGGGGGCGCCTACATATACCGATTTGACGCCCAGAGCGACAATCTGGAGTTCGTTGCCATCGTCAATGGTATGGCCAATGGCTTCGTCTGGGGGGTCGGCGACAACGGCCAGGTTGCCTACTACAGAAACCCTGACGGTAGTGCGGGGGTGTGGAATCACGGGGTAACCAACCAAGTAACCCCAACCGATGTCCAGGCCTCGAGCGTGTGGGGCACGTTCTCCAGCCCCGATGGCCGGTACATGGTTTACACCGAGTCTGGTGGATCGATCTACCTCTATGACGCCGAGGCCGAAGAGAAAGTCTGTGTGTCCTGCGGGGTTGGCGACGACATCGGCGAACTGCCAGTCGGAGCCCGCGGACTCAGCAATCGCCCCTTCGAAGTGGTCACCAATGAGGGGAAGGTGTTCTTCCACACCCGGAACCCGATGGTCGCGGAGGATCGCAACGCCACCTCTGACGTCTACATGTACCAGGACGGGGAGCTGACGCTGATCAGCCCCGGCAACGGCCCATACAACGCGCGGTTCGCCGATGCCACGGCCGACGGAAGCGACGTCTTCTTCACCACCTCCCAGGGCATCGCCGCGGGCGATAACGATCGGAACGTCGACGTCTACGACGCCCGGGTCGGTGGCGGGTTCCCAGAATCCGGGGCGAGCACCGGGGAGTGCGAAGGGGAAGGGTGCAAGGCGCCGATCGGCAGGCCACCGGACCTGGAAACGCCCAAGGGCGGCGAGGCCACCGCTGCGCCGTTCGCCATCAGCAACCTGAAGCCGCTGACCTCAGCGGACCGGAAGAAGCTCGCCAGGGGCAGCAAGGCCCACCTGCGGCTGACGGTCAGTCGCGCCGGCACGGTCACCGTGTCCGGGAAGGAGGTGACTGGCTCTTCGGTAACTGCCAAGAAGGCGGGAGCGATCAGCGTTCCGTTCTCCCTCACCAAAAAGGCTCTGACGGAGCTTCGCGGTAGAGGCAAGCTCGATGTCAGGCTCAGCGTCCACTTCGGCGACGCAAACCCCAAGGTGGTCCACCTCACCTTGAAGGCCGCCGCTACCAGGAAGGGGGGTCGCTCGTGAGCGCCGCCAGGAAGAACCCCACGATCTCCACTCTTGCCCTGCTGGTGCTGGCGAGCCTGCTCTCGCTCGCCTGGAGTTCGAATGCCAAGGCAGGCCTTGAATTGGAGGACCTGCAGGTCAAAATCGAACATACGGACGGGTCCTTCTCGCGTCAGGCGGGTGAGCACGCGGACCTTTTCTTCCGGTTTATGGTTCCTTCCGACCCTGGCACCTCCACGCCCTTCGAGTCCGCTCATTCTGTCGATCTCGAGCTCCCTCCGGGTTTCGTCGGAAACCCGACCGCGATTCCAATCTGCGAAATGCAAGATTTGATCAATGCTGCGGGGGGCGGTGACAAATGTCCAGTCGGTCCTCAGGTGGGCATAGCACGGGTAGGCGTTAACGGCGCCTTCAAGGAAGTGGGCGTATACAACCTCGCCCGCGGTCCCGAAGTGCCGGCTCGATTCGGCTTTAACGTCACCGGCGGGGTGGTTCTCATCGAACCGCAGGTGCGGCCAGAGGACTACGGAGTCACCGCCGGGAGCGTCTCAATTCAACAGGGTGTGGCGCTGAACTATGTGGAACTGACCCTTTGGGGAGTGCCGGCTGATCCAAGCCACAACAATGACCGCGGTGAGGTTCATCCCCCCGGCCCCGCCGGCGTACCCCGCACCGCCTTCATGACCAACCCCACCGCCTGCACCGAAGCGCCGGTCGCCTTCACCGCCCGCGGCGACTCTTGGGACAACCCCGGCATCTTCGACGTCCAAACCCTCACGGCTGACGCCGACGGCACGCCCTTTGTTTTCGACGGCTGCGAGGAACTCCCGTTCGCCCCCACGGCGACGGTCAATCCGCAGTCCAAGTCAGCCCAGTCCCCCAGCGGCCTGGACGTCAACATCAGCGTGCCGCAGTCAGACGACCCCGACGCCTATGCGACGGCGGCGGTGAAGAAGGTAGAGATGACCTTCCCCGAGGGGGTGACGGTGAACGCCTCCTCGGCCCAGGGCCTCGGAGCCTGCTCGCAGGCTCAGATCGGGCTCGGCAGCAACAACGACCCGACCTGCCCCGACGCCTCCAAGCTCGGCACGGTGACGATCGACACCCCGCTGCTGAATGAACAGCTGAAAGGCAGCGTCTACCTGGCAACCCAGAACGACAACCCCTTCAGTTCCCTCCTAGCCCTCTACATCGCCGTCAAGGGCCCGGGCTTCTGGCTGAAGCTCCCGGGCAAGGTCGAGGTCGACCCCGCAACCGGGCAGATGACGACGGTCTTCGACGACAACCCCCAGCTGCCGTTCTCCAGCCTGCACCTGCAGCTGACCGGCGGCCCCAGGGCAGCACTCTCGGTCCCAGCCAAGTGCGGCAGCTACTCGATCCGCACCGAGTTCACGAGCTGGGCCTCCGAGGAACCGGCGGTCTCCAACTCGCCCTTCGCCGTCGATCAGGGCTGCGCGGCTCCGTTCGCCCCCGGCCTGCAGGCGATCGCCGGCAACCTGCGCGGCGGGGCCTTCACCCCCTTCACCCTGCGGATCACCCGCAATGACGGCGAACCGAGCCTGAGCCGGATCCAGGCCACCCTCCCACCCGGCCTCTCGGCCAAGCTCGCCGGCGTCCCCCTCTGCCCCGACTCCGCCGCCGCCAGCGGCGACTGCCCGGCAGCCAGCCAGGTAGGCAAGGTCACCGTGGGAGCGGGCTCTGGCCCCAACCCCCTCTACGTCCCCGAGCCCGGCAAGGCCCCCACCGCCGCCTACCTCGCAGGCCCCTACAAGGGCGCCCCCTACTCGATGGTGGTCAAGGTCCCCGCCCAGGCAGGCCCCTTCGACCTCGGCACGGTGGCCGTTCGCAATGCCCTGAACGTCGACCCCACCACCGCCCAGGTGACCGCGGTCTCCGATCCGCTGCCCCAGATCCTGCAGGGCATCCCGATCGCCTACCGCGACCTCAGGGTCGAAGTCAACCGACCCGAATTCACGCTCAACCCGACCTCCTGCAAGGCGATGGCGGTGACGAGCGTCCTCACCTCCTCCAGCGGCCAGAGCGCCACTCCCCAGAGCCCCTTCCAGGCCTCCGCCTGCGGAGAACTGGGCTTCGGTCCCTCGCTGAAGCTCTCGCTGAAGGGCAAGATGAACAGAACCGGCAACCCCGCCCTTAAGGCGGTCCTCAAGGCCCCTGGGGGAGACGCCAACATCGCCAAGACCGCGGTCACCCTGCCCAAGGCGATGTTCATAGACAACTCCCACATCAATAACCCCTGCACCCGGGTCCAGTTCAACGCCGGCGCCTGCCCGGCGGGCTCGGTCCTCGGCACCGCCACCGCCTACACCCCGCTGCTGGACCAGCCCCTCTCGGGCCCGGTCTACTTCCGCTCCAACGGAGGCGAGAGGGAGCTCCCCGACCTGGTCGCCGACCTGAACGGCCAGATCCACGTCACCCTGGTCGGCTTCATCGACTCGGTCAAGACCGGCAAGGAAACCGCCCGGGTGCGGACCCGCTTCCTCGGCGTCCCCGACGCCCCGGTTTCGAAGTTCGTCTTGAAGCTCTCCGGCGGCAGGAAGGGCCTGATCGAGAACTCCAAGGGCCTCTGCTCCTTCGTCCCCAAGGCCAAGGTTCAGATGACCGGCCAGAACGGGAAGGCGCGCAACTCGAACCTGAAGATCGGGACGGATTGCGGGGGGAAGAAGTAGCCGGTCGCATCCAGAGGGGCTAACTGGTACGTCATCTACTAGACATACCGTCTAAACACGGGGTCGCCTTGGCACTAGTTGAGCTTATTCAAGCGGTTCTCGGGTGACAAAGGCCGTTAGTCTCAAGGTCCACCTTGACATTGTGGTCTGCATCTGTTCTTATTTGCGCCAGCTCAGGAACGCGCCTAAGGGAGAGGTCGCATTCGGAGCAACGACAACGAGGCGAACGCCCCAGCCAGGGAGCCCGACTTGGGTTGGAAGGGGCAGTTGCCAGGGACCGAGGAGAGAGATACGTGAGCCAGCTTCAGGCATCGCCCGCTTGTTCAACCGACGACAGTGGTCGCCGTCTGATGCTTGGCCTGATCGCCATGGTGGCGTTCTTGGCGCTGATGGCGCTCGGCGCCGGTACCGCCCGCGCCGAGATCCACTACACGGGAGATGGCCTCATCGGGGACGGATACCTCGGCGGGTACCCGGAATCGAACACGGGGATCGCGATCGAAGAAAGCACCGGCTATGTGCTCGTCGTCCAGCAGACCGTAGGACGCGTAACCGTCCTGGACTCCGATCAAACCACCGCGGCGCCGATTGCGACCTTCGGGGAAGGTGAGCTCTCCTCCCCGACCGGAATCGCGATCGATCAGACCGACGACAGCATCTACATCTCGGATGCCGGCAACAACCGCATCGTCCGCTACACCAGCGACGGGGCCACTCCGCCGACCTACACCCTCGACCCCACCTACACCAGCCCCGTTCAGGGAACCGGAGCCGGCGAGGTCGGCGATTTTGCCGCGCAGCTGGCGATCGACCCTCCCACCGGCGACCTTCTCGTCGCCGACACCGGCAACAAGCGGGTCGAGCGTTTCGACTCGAGCGGAGCTTTCCTCGACAGCTTCGACGGGGCCGACGCTCCGGGCGGTGCCTTCACCAGCCTGCTCGACATCACGGTGACCCCTGACGGTGAGATTTACGTCGTCGCCAACGGAACTGCCACCGTGGAAGAATTTAGCGGCGAAACGACCGGCTCTGTAGTCGAGCACTTCGCGTCCGACGGAAGCTTCGTGGAAAAAGTCTCGTTTGAATTCGCCGAGTATGCACGGGCAGTGGCCTATGACCCGAGGACGCAGAGCCTCTTGGTTGCCCAGTCGTTTGGGGGTCCCATTTCAAACATGACGGTGATTCGCGGCGGGAACCCCGTCCAGAGGTTTTTCTATGGAGGAGGACCCTACGGGCACGTGGTAGCTGACCTGACTTCGCCCCAGGCGGGGAGCGGAGTCGTACTGAGCCTAAACGCCCCTACCTACATCCAAGGCGGAGTTGCGGCACGGGTGCTGTTCTTCGACCTCGAAACGGCGATCGATCCCGCGTCGGCCGTCACCAGCACGGGGGCGCACCTAGCCGGAACCGTCGATCCGAACGGAGCCACGGAAGTGTCGGCGCGTTTCGAATTCCGGCCCGTAGGTGGGGCCGCCTGGAGTTCGACCCCGGACCAGAGCGTACCCGCCTCGGCATCGCCGGAACCCGTCGAAGATGAACTCTCCGGGTTGTTGCCGGCCCAGAAATACGAAGTACGGCTGAGGGCAAATCGGCTGGAGTTTTCCGAGTTCTCTCCCGTCATCAGCTTCGAAACGCAGGCGGTCGCTCCGGTAGCGACGACGGCGGGGGCGACCGGGATCAGCGAAACGGCCGCCACGCTGAACGGCAGCGTCACGGCCGAAGGCGCTCCGACCACTTACTTCTTCGAGTATGGCACCACGTCCGCCTACGGCAGCCAGGTGCCGGCACCGGAAGCACCGGCTGGAAGCGGCCGGGCTCCCCATCGGTTCAGGGTCGACCTACCCGGGCTGACGCCCGGCACCACCTATCACTACCGTCTGGTGGCCAAGAACTCGGCTGGCATCGCCATCGGCGACGATGTTGAATTCACGACCGCGACGACGTCGCCGACGGGCCGGACCTACGAGCAGGTCACCCCAGTCGATCAGCAGGGTGGAAACATCAACGGCGGTATCGGCTTCGCGGCCCTACCCGGAGGCGGGGGAATCTCGTACGCAACGGCGCCGGCAGGCGGCGACGTCAACGCGACGCCGAATTACCCGCGCATGCTGAGCCTTCGGGGTGAGGACGACTGGAACGCTCCGATCCGTGTCGACCCTCCCTTCGGCTCGGCGCCGGGGATAGTGTTGGCGCTGACTTCCGCCGTGTCCGAAGATGGCACCCACGCCGTTGTTGTCTCGAACCGTGCTTTGACGCCAGGGGCGGCCGAGGGCTACAAAGCTATGAATGTTTACCTCGAGGATCTGCGGGATGGCAGCTACACGCTCATCGGAAGCACGGAAGCCGGACTCCGGCAGGCCCAGCGGCTCCAGTTCGACTCACGGCACATGATCGTCGGGGCCACGCCTAACTTCGACCGGCTGGTCTTCTGGTCCCCCATAGCACTTACTCCGGGGGCGCCCGATGCCTATACCGAAGACCTGCTGAGCCCAGTAAATGGTGGCCTCTATCGCTGGAGCGAGGAGGACGGCCTGGAGGTGGCATCGCTGGACTCCCAGCCGACGGTTGTTGTGCGCTACTCAAACGACAGAGTGAAGATGCGTCAGACGTCGGCAGACCTGAACCGGGTGTTCTTCCAAACTGAATCCGGCATCTATCTGTGGGAAGGGGACGAAATCGTTCCGCTGTCAGTTTCCGAGCTCGACGGCACCGTGAAACCGGGCTTCCTATACGCAGCGAGCCGCTCGGGCCGGTATGTGTTCTTCGCCTCGAGCCCGCTGACGGCCGAGTCCCCTGAAGGGATCGACCTGCTCTATCGCTTGGACTTGGAGACCCAGGAACTCGAGTTCATCTCAAAGCTCGGGCAAGACCTGGTCAACCGAGTTCTGGCAGTGAGCGACGACGGGTCGACGGTGTACATCAATTCATACAGTTTTGGAGAATCGAGTGTATGGAGGGATGGCGAGCTGGCGACTCTGCCGCCGCAGATCGGTGGCATCGGCCCGGGCGAGGTGGCACTCAGTCCGACCGGGCGCTATGTCGGAATTGCTCAGTTCGGAAACATCTATCACTACGACACCGAGGCGCAGAAGTTGAGCTGTGCCTCCTGCGATGCGGGTTCCCCCAATTTCAACGCCCTCGTGCCGACGGCCGGAGGCTACGAAAGGAACGGCACCATTGGAGTTCCGCAGTGGGTTGGAGACAACGGCGGCGTGTACTTCACCTCGCCGACTGGGCTGGTACCGGCAGACACCAACGGGACCAAGGATGCATACGAATTCCGGGACGGCCAGCTACGGCTCGTCTCCCCGGGGGACGCCGCCTTTGCGGCGACGTTCATGGACATGAGCGAAGACGGCCGGGATGTGTACTTTGTCACTGACCAGCCTTTGGTCGCTCGCGATACGAACCGCTCTGCGGACATCTATGACGCGCGGCGCGGCGGCGGATTAGCAGTTCAAAACCAGGTCCCGGGACCGCCTTGCGCCGGTGAATCCTGCCAGCCCCCCGTGGGCGGTCCGCCGGCTGCCATCGTCGCTGGAAGCGAAGCGGTCACCTCCGGTCGCACTGAAAAGAGCGCCAAAGGAAAGAGCAAGAGGTGCAAGGGCAAGCCCCGCACCTCAGGAAAGAAGCGACGAAAATGTCATGCGCCGTCCCACGGTAGGGGGAAGCAGGCGGGGACTCACGGAAGGAGTGGACGGTGAAGCGCCTGATTGCGGTGGTGGGCGGGATTGTCATGGCCCTGATGGTTGGGATCGGCGGCTCTCAGGTCGGAGTCTCATCTGCCCGGGCCAACCTCACGTTCAAATCGACCTCAGTGTCATTGACCTCGCCGGACGGAAACTTCCAGCACCTTGCGGGTGCCCATCCGGACCTGGCGTTCGCGTTCGATCTCCCGCGGATCTCCAACCTGCCTCCGGAGGCGAAGAACCTCGAACTTCCGACCGAGGCGGTAAGGAGCGTCAACCTCAAGTTGCCCCCGGGCTTTGTAGGCAACCCGTCCAACGTTCCGGCCTGTTCGCTGGAAAAATTCTACGATCCCTATCTTAATACCGCCACTTACTGCCTGCCCTCGATGCAGGTGGGCTGGGTGGAATTGAAAGACGGGAGCGTTGACGGAACCGAGGAACTCTTCATCCCGATCTACAATCTGGCAGTGGGACCCGAAGCTCCGGCTCGGTTCGGCTTTCTCTACCTAGGTGTGCCGGTGTTCATCTCGGCTGGGGTCCGCCCCGACGACTTTGGGATCGATTCGGGAGCCCGCAACATCCCCCAGGTTGTTGCCGTCCTCAAATCCACCGTCCACCTCTGGGGCGTGCCGGCGGATCCCGCTCACAACCCGGAACGGGCGGCGTACAGCATCCCGGGCCTCCCGTTCAAAACTGGCGGGCCGCCGACTCCGAGCGAAGGCCAGCTGAAACCCTTCCTTCGTAACCCAACCTCCTGTGAGGCGCCGGCGACCTTCACGGCCGCGCTCGACTCCTACGAGAACCCCGGGGTGTTCGACGTGGTGCCTCTGAGTGCCGAAGCGGACGGGACGCTGTTCCAGTTCGAACGCTGCCAGGACCTGCCGTTCGAGCCGACGATGTCGGTGAGCACCACGAGCGCGGCCGCGGATTCCCCCACGGGCCTCGCGGTCGACATCGACGTCCCTCAGAACGAAGCGCCGAACGGTCGCGCGACCTCGGACGTCCGCAAGGTGGTCACCGTGCTGCCGAAGGGGATGGCGGTCTCGGACTCCTCGGCGCAGGGGCTCGGCGCCTGCTCGCCCTCCCAGATCGGGATCGGCTCCAACGACGCCCCGACCTGCCCCGACTCGGCCAAGATCGGCTCGGTCAGGATCGACACGCCGCTGCTGGACGAAGAACTCGACGGCGCGGTCTATCTCGCCAAGCAGAACGACAACCCGTTCGGCTCGATGCTCGCCATCTATATGGCGGTCAAGGGCCCCGGCTTCTACCTGAAGCTTCCGGGGCGGGTCGACGCCGACCCGGCGACCGGTCAGCTGACGACCACCTTCGACAACACGCCGCAGCTGCCCTTCGAGCATCTGCACCTCGAGCTGAAAGCGGGATCCCGGGCGCCGCTGGTGACCCCCCGCCAGTGCGGCACCTACGCCGTCAAGAGCGAAATCGTCCCCTGGTCCGGTACCGCTCCGGTCTCGACTGAATCCAGCTTCGAGGTCACCGGGAGCTGCCCCTCGGGCCAGTTTTCGCCGGCCCTGAAAGCCGGTTCGGCCGATCCCGTCGCCGGCAAGAGCTCCCCCTTCACCCTGCGGGTGACCCGCCAGGACGGCGAACAGAACCTCGCCGCCCTCGACGTCACCCTGCCGCAGGGTCTGCTGGCGAAGCTGAAAGGCGTCCCGCTCTGCGGCGACGTGCAGGCCGCCAGCGGCGATTGCCCGGCCGTCAGTCAGGTCGGCAGGACGACGGTCGGCGCGGGCTCCGGACCGACCCCGGTCTACGTCCCCGAAGCCGGCAAGGCCCCCACGGCCGTCTACCTGGCCGGCCCCTACAAGGGCGCCCCCTACTCGATCGTCGTCAAGGTCCCGGCTCAGGCGGGCCCGTTCGACCTCGGCACGGTCGCGGTGCGCTCCGGCATCTACATCGACCCGACGACGACTGCGGTCTCGGTGAAGTCCGACCCGCTGCCCCAGATCCTGCAGGGGATCCCGATCGCTTATCGGGACGTCCGCGTGGACGTCGATCGGCCTGACTTCATGGTCAACCCGACGAGCTGCAGGGCGATGAGGGTGACCTCGACGATCGCCGGCGCCGAGGGCGCCAGCGCCAGCCCGTCCGCCCCCTTCGCGGTGGCGAGCTGCGATTCGCTCGGCTTCGAGCCGAAGCTCTCGCTGAAGTTCAGCGGCAAGACCCACCGCTCGGCCCACCCGGCGCTGAAGGCGACGCTGAAGATGCCCGCGGGCGGAGCCAACATCGGCAAGGCCGTGGTCTTGCTGCCGGAAACCGAGTTCATCGACAACGCCCACATCTCCAACCCCTGCACCCGGGTGCAGTTCGACGCGGGAGCCTGCCCCAAGAGCTCGATCCTCGGCACCGCCAAGGCCTTCACCCCGCTGCTCGATCAGCCGCTCACCGGACCGGTGTACTTCCGCTCCAACGGCGGCGCCCGGGAACTCCCCGACCTGGTCGCTGACTTAAACGGCCAGATCCACGTCACCCTGGTCGGCTTCATCGACTCGGTCAAGACCGGCAAGGAAACCGCCCGGGTGCGGACCCGCTTCCTCGGCGTCCCCGACGCCCCGGTCTCCAAGTTCGTCCTCAACATGAAGGGCGGCGACAAGGGCCTGATCGTCAACAACACCGAGCTCTGCAGGGCAAAGCCCCGGGCCAAGGTCCAGCTCACCGGCCAAAACGGCAAGCGCTCGGTCACTAACCCGCTGGTGAAGCTGGGCTGCGGGAAGTCCTCCCAGAAGCGCTAGTAGCAGAACACCGACGTACCGCCCGGACGCCGAGTCTCCCCTAGACTCGGCGTCCAATGGGTGGAGGATTTCGGTAGGCGATGCGCCGCCGTTCGCTGGTGGGCTTCGTCGGGGTCGTGCTTGCCTGCCTTGTGTTGGGCGGCATCGGGCTGGGCGTCGAGGAGGACCTCTCGCCGCTCTCGCTCGACGTTCCCGGAACCTCTGCATCGAATGGTGAAGCCCTGGCGCAGAGCCACTTCGGCGAATCGTCACCATTTGCGATCCTGCTGCGTGGTCCGGCCGCGGCAATCGACCGGCAGGGGCCGGCGCTCGTCGGGGAGCTGCGGCGCGAGCCGGCCGCAACGGTCCTCTCGCCCTGGGACCGGGGCAGCCTGCGCACGCTGAGACCCGGCCCGCGCAGGGCCCTGATTTTGGTCGACTTCCACGTACCGCTGACCACGGCGATGCGGGACACCGTTCCCGATCTGGAAGCGACGGTCGAGCAGGGCGTCCACTCGCCGGTCGTCGCGACCCAGTCTGGCTTCGCCTCCGTCGCTCGCGCCCTGCAGGAGGAGTCGCTCGACTCGACCGAGCGCGCCGAGCTGCTGGCGGCGCCGCTGCTGATCGTCGTCCTCCTTCTCGTCTTCCGCTCGCTGGTCGCGGCGGCGATTCCGCTCGCCTTCGGCGCGCTGACCGTCGTCGCCGGCAGGGGGGTGCTGTCGCTGCTCGCGGGGGCGATGACGATCGACGCGCTCTCGCTCGTCGTCTGCACGATGATGGGCCTCGCCCTCGGCGTCGACTACTCGCTGCTGATCGTCTCCCGATTCCGCGAGGAGCTGGAGCGAGACCCCGATCCCTGGCGGGCGGCGGCGGCGACCAGAACGAGCGCCGGCCGCACCACCCTCTTCGCCGGCCTCACCCTGATCGTCGCGCTCGTCTCCTCCGCCTACCTGCAGCCCGGCTCGCTGATGCTCTCGCTGGCGACCGCGACCGCGGTGGTGACGACGATCAGCGTCGCGATCGCGACGCTGGCGGTGCCCCCGCTGCTCGCCCTGCTCGGGCCGCGGATCAACGCCCTGCGCATCGGGCCCGCGCCGCGGGCGGGTGGACGCACGACCGTCGCCGCCCTTGCCGGCAGGGCTCTCCGCACCCCGGCTCTAGCCGCCTGCCTGATCGCGGTGCCGCTGGTCCTCCTGATCCTGCCGGCGATCGGCTTCTCCACCGGCGCTCCAGGGATCGACGAGCTGCCGGACTCGAGCCAGGCGCGCGAGGACGCGGAGACGATCGACCGGGCCGTCGGGCCGGGCTGGGAGGCACCGTTCGTCCTCGTCGCGGCGACCGAACAGGGCCCGATCACCACCTCGCGCCACCTCTCTCAGCTCGCCCGCTGGCAGCGGCGGATCGCGGCGGAGACGGGGGTGAGGACGGTTGTCGGCCCAGCTCCGATCGCCCGCCGCACGGCGCCGCTGCGCGACCTCGGCAGCCGGCTCTCCGAGCCGGGTGCCGCCGGCCCCGCCCAGCTCGAGAAGCTCGGCCCCGGCCTGCGCCGGGCCGCCGACGCGGTCTCCAAGCTGCGAGCCGGGCTCGACGAAGGCGCGGCCGGCAGCGGTCTGCTCGCCGAGGGCTCCGAACGGGCGGCCGCCGGCGCCGGCCTGATCGCTTCGGAGCTGAAGCGGGCTGCCGGTCGGGGCGAAGAAGCCACCGGCGCGATCTCCCGCCTCGAGGAGGGAAGCCAGCGGCTGGCGAAGGGACAGCGCGAAGTCTCGGTCGGCAGCCTCAGCCTCGCCCTCGGCCTGCGCTCGCTGGTGCCCCGACTGCGCGGCGGCGAGCAGGCGCGTTCGCGCAGGCTCGCCCGCGAGCTCGAAGCTGCCGCTGGAGAAGACCCCTCGCTGCAGCCGCTCGCCAACCAGGCGCGCGTCCTCGCCCGCACCGTCGCCGCCAACCGCAACGAAGTGCGGCGGCTGCGCGACGTCGCCAAGGCGGTGAACGGCGGCATGAACCGCCTCGTCCCCGGCGGCGAGCGGCTGGAAGCGGGGGTCGGCAAGCTGGCCGACGCGACCGGCGGGCTGAGCGCCGGCCTCGACCGGCTCGGCGACGGAGCCGAACGGCTCTCCAACGGCCTGGTCGAACTCCGGGGTGGGGCAGGGGCGTTGCAGAGCGGACTGTCAGAAGGCTCCCGGCGCGCCTACCCGCTGCAGACGAAGCTGGCGAGCGCCGGCGAGCGGGTGACGGCCGCGGCCACCCCGCTCGCCCTCGGCGCCGAAGAGCTGCGCCGTCAGTCCCCGGGCCTCTTCGATTCCGGCTACTTCGTCCTCTCCGCCCTCGACGGCGCCCCGGCCCAGCCGCGGGCCGAAGCCGGCGAGGCGATCAGCGTCGACAGCGGCGGTCAGGCCGCGCGGATGATCGTCGTCTCCGACTTCCCCTTCAACAGCGAGGGCTCGCGGCGCGTCGGAGAAGACCTCGGGGCCGACGCGGAGCGGCTGGCCGCGGCAACCGGCCTGGAGACCGGGGTGACCGGTGGCGCCGCGACGCTCAACACCTACGGCGAAGCGACCGAAGCGCGGTTGCCGCTGACGATCGGGGTCTTCATCCTCTTCACCCTCCTGGCGCTGATCGTGATCCTGCGGGCGCCGCTCCTGGCCCTGCTCACCGTCTGCCTCAACCTCGCCTCGGTGGCGGCGGCGATCGGGGTGATGTCGCTGGTCTGCAAGATCCCCGAGGGCTACCCGCTCGGCGGCCACCCATACATCGACACGGTTGGCGCCGGGGCGATCTTCGGCGTCACCTTCGGGCTCTCGATCGACTACGCCGTCTTCCTCATCGCCCGCATGCGCGAGCGCTACGACGTCGACGGCGACAACCGGGCGGCGATCGCCTTCGGGCTCGAGAAGACGGCGGGGGTCATCACCGGCGCCGCGGCGATCATGGCCGCGGTCTTCGTCTCCTTCGCGACCGCCCCGGTGGCGACGGTGAGTCAGATGGGGGTGGGCCTGACGGTGGCGATCCTGCTCGACGCGACCGTGGTGCGGATCGTCCTGCTGCCGGCGCTGATGCTGCTGCTGGGCGACCGGGTCTGGCGGGTCCCGCCCCTGCTGGACCGAATCCTTCCCCGCCGTAACGTGCTGATGCAAGAGAGGACGACGAGTGCGTAAGACGATTGGAATCACCCTTATGTTGGCGACCGCTTTGGTCCTGGCCGCAACCGCGCCTGCGGCCGAAGCGCCGACCCGCGACGAATACGTCGACCAGCTGGAGGCGACCTGCAAGCCCGACGCCGAAGCGACGCAGCGGGCGATGAAGGGGGCCCGCGCCGACGTTCGGGCCGAACGGCTGAAGGCGGCGGCGGGGAAGTTCGCGAAGGCGACCTCGATCTTCGGCGGCACGGTGAAGGAGATCTCCGCCGCGCCGAGGCCATCCGGCGACACCGATCAGCTCCGCAAGTGGTTCACCCAACTGAACCTCCAAGAGTCCTACCTTGAGGAGATCACCAAGCAGCTGCGCCAGGAACACGCGATCAAGGCGCAGAAGCTCACCGGGCGCTTCATCGTCACCGGCAACCGCGCCAACAACGTCGTCCTCGCCTTCGGGTTCAACTGGTGCAGCTTCAAGTTCTCCCGATACGGCTGAGGCTGCTGCTCCTCGCGCTGGCCGTCCTCGCTGCCGCCGGCGCGGCGACGGCGCACGGCGAGCGGACCCAGCGCGGCAACCTGATCGTCTCCCTCGACGGGAAGTTCTCGCCGCTGGCGCTGCCGCGGGACCGCCCGGCTCCGGTTGCCGTCCAGCTGCGGGCGGGCCTGCGGACGTCCGACGCCAGTGTCCTGCCGCGGGTCACCAAGGTCGAACTCGGGATCCCGGGGCAGGGCGTGATCACCACCCGCGGCCTGCCGACCTGCGGGCTGCGGCGGATCCGCGACGCGACCGCCGCGAAGGCGCTCGAAGCCTGCGGCTCGGCGCTGATCGGCACCGGCGAGATGGTCGCCCAGGTGAAGATCCCGAGCCAGGATCCATTCGAGGTGCACGCCCGCCTGCTGGCCTTCAACGGCAGGGTCGGCGACCACCGGGCGGTGATGCTCCACGGGATCTCGACTCAGCCTCCGAGCGCGATCGTCATCCCCTTCGTGATCAGGCTGCGGCCGGGAAAGTTCGGGACGGTTCTCGTCGCCCACGTGCCTGAGAATCTCGGGCCCTGGCCGCGCTTCGCCCACTTCGAGATGAACCTCTTCCGGCGCTATGTCGAGGGCGGGAAGAGGCTCAGCTACCTGAGCGCATCCTGTCCGATCCCGCGCAGCAACACCGCCGGCTTCTTCTCCTTCGCCAAAGCGACGTTCACGCTCGCCGACGGTCGTCGCATCAGCACCGGCATCGCCCGCAGCTGCCGCGCGCGATAGCAACTGTTTCCCATACTTAGGTCTGTTAGTGTTCCAATTCGATGGGGTTCCCGCAGGCGCTCGCCGACCTCGAAGGGGCAGTTCTCTCGGCGTGCGCCCGCGAGACCGAATGGCCGGCGCAGATCGCCGCCGGGATCTACGCCGGCGTCGGCTTCGCGATCGCCCATCCGGGTCTCGCCGAGACGCTTGCCGAAGACCCCGGCCCCGAGACCAAGCCGATTCAGCGGTACGAGCGGGTAATCGGCAGGATGGCCGGGTTCTTGCGGGCAAGGGCACCGAGAAGCGCCACCCTGCCGGCGGCCACCGACGAGGCGGTCGTCGCGGGCATGATCGGGTTGGTCGGAGACCACCTGAGGCTTGGCCGGGTCGACCGCCTCCAGCAGATCCTCCCGGAGTTGGTGCTGCTCACGCTCTTGCCGTACCTGGGGTTCGAGGAAGCGCAGTTGTGGGCCAATCGAATCGCCGATTAGGCCCTTGCAGACTTGAAATTCCGGTCTGCGTGTGTTCTTATACTTATTCGTCTGGCGGTTACCTGGCCGCAGACGTCGTTTGGCGCCAAAACGGGACCGTCCCGCCCACCCTGAGCGGTATCGGCCCAGCAAACATCATGGCCCGGGTGAGTTCCCCGCTTGCCCGGGCCGTTTGCGTTCCCCCAGGCGGCGGAGGCGCATGAAGCCGGCGAGCAGCCGGGCCCCGGGACCGAGGGCGGCGAGCAGCCGCGACCGAATCGGCTGGGCGCGTGGAGCTTCGGCCGCGGCGGCGCTGAGGTAGTAGGCGGCGACGCCGGCGAGGATCGCCCGGTGGCGGTCGCTGCCGGGGAGGAGCGCGATCGACGCCTCGGCTCGGTCCGCGAGGGTGGCCAGCCGATCCGCGGCCTCGTCCGGGCTCGAGTAGTAGTCGAGGTAGTTGTGCTCGCCGGCGGCGCGGTCGGCCTCGCGGTCGACGAGGTCGTCGAGGAAGACGGTGAGGGCTCCGACCGGGGGGTGGTAGGCGGCGTCGATCAGCGCCGAGGCGGCGGCGGTGGTGCCGGGGTCGGCCGCCGCCGCGATCAGGGCGTGGGCGGCGACCGAGGAGCTGGCGCCGGCCGCGACCTCCCACCAGCGGGATGCGTCGGGGGTCTCGAGCCCGCGCGCCCAGCGCTCGAGTGGCTCCGGCCCCATGTCGGCGGCGAGGTGGGTGTGGAGCTGTCCCTGCCGGCAGCGCTCCACGGCCTGCTCCAGACGGGGGAGGACGGCCGCGTGAGCGGGGAGGGTCGCGACCTCGAGTCGCCACTCCCGTTCCAGGCGCTCGATCCGCGCCGCGGCGTCCGGCCCGGCCGCCGCTTCGTCGCCCTCTTCGAGCTCGTCGCGGAGGTCGATCGCGACCTGCAGGGCGACGATCGCCCGCACCGCCGCGGCCCGGTTCGAGCGCGGCGCAAGGGTCGCGAAGACCGCGACGGCCTCGGCGTTCTTCGCCTTCTCCTCCGGCAGCGGTCCCTGCCTCCGCAGCTCCCGGCGCACCCGCGGCAGCACCGTCGTCAGGTAGGCGCCGAGGGCGCTCGCCGCCGCCCCGGCCTCTCTGCTCGCCGATCCCACGCAGCCACCTTACGGCGCGTCCGCCGCCGTCTCTACCTTGGGCTGACGATGAGCGAGCAGACGCAGATCGAGGCGTTCGCCGAGGTCGAGCCGGCGGCCGTCGAGGCTCCGGCGGAGCCCGCGATCCGGATCCCTCTCCGCGACCTCGAGGACGGTCAGCGGGTCAGCGGCGTCTACGCGGTTCGCGAGCGCGAGCTGCGCCGCAAGCGCAACGGCGAGCCCTGGCTGCGGCTCTCGGTCGGCGACGCGACCGGCACCGCCGAGGCGGTCTGCTGGGAGGCGGCCGAGGAGCTGCACGCGCTCTGCTGCACGGGCGAGCCCGTCTTCGTCAGCGGCGTCTTCGAGGTCAGCGAGCGCTGGGGGCCGAAGATCAAGCTCAGCGCCGTGCGGGCGGCCGAGCCGCACGAGTTCGAGACCGCCGACCTGGCCGCCGAGTCCGAGGTCTCGCTGGAGCAGCTGGAGGGCGAACTGCGCGAACTGCTGGCGACGGTCCAGAGCCCCGAGCTGCGCGGGCTGCTCGACCACTTCTTCGGTCCCGACTCGGAGACCTGGCGGCGCTTCTCGGTCGCGCCGGCGGCGAAGACCTACCACCAGGCCTACCGGCACGGCCTGCTCGAGCACACGCTCTCGGTCGCCCAGGCGGTCTCCGCCGCGGCCAACTTCTTCCCCGGGATCGACCGCGAGGTCGCGGTCGCCGGCGCGCTCCTGCACGACATCGGCAAGTGCGTCGCCTACAACGACGACCCGCTGGCGATCGACCTCACCGACGCCGGCCGCCTGCAGGGCGAGATCCCGCTCGGCTACTACACCGTGCGCCGGGCGATCGAGGACGTGCCGGGCTTCGACCCCCACCTGGCGCAGTGCGTCCTCCACATCATCCTCAGCCACCACGGCTCGCTCGAGCACGGCTCCCCGGTCGTCCCCGCCACCCGCGAGGCCGTCCTCGTCCACATGATCGACAACCTCGGCGGCCGTCTCGGCAGCTTCGACCGCCTCGAGAAGCAGCTTCCCGCCGGCGAGTCCTGGTCGGGCTTCGACCGCGCTCTTTCGGGCTCGGCCTTCTTCGCCCAGCGGGCGGCCTGAAGACAAAGCATTGCTGTAGACAATCAGTTACGCTATGCTCATGGCAGTGATGGTGAGCCCGAGGGAAAAGTGGACCGACGAGCGACTGGATGACCTAAGCCAGAAAGTCGACTTCGGGTTCGCTCGGGTCGAGGGAGATCTACGCGAAATAGGCGGAGACGTAAAGAACCTGAACCGCGAGATGAATGCACGCTTCGACTCGATGGAGGAGCGGTTCGACGCTCGCTTCGACGCCTTGAACCGGACCTTGATCGGAGCCGCCGCAGGAATCGCAGTCGCCTTTGTCGGCAGCACCGCGACGCTTGCGGGAGTCGCCCTGCTGTAGCGATCTAGACCGGCGGATCCAGAGCGATGACTACTGGAAGCGTTCGCTGCAGCGCTGGATCTTGTTGACGTCGTGATGGGCGCGCTGGATGCAGCGGATCAGCTTGTCGGCGTCGCCCTGCCGCTGCGACTGGCGCAGTGACTGCCGGACTTCGCGCTGGACCCGGCGGTTGACGTCGTCGATCGTCTTGTTGATTTCGCCGAAGTCGGTCTCTTCGAAGCCCTTCTGGACGTTGACGTTGACTTCGCGGCTGATCTTTTCGGTCGTGTCCAGGGCGGGCCTGACGAGGAAGAAATAGACCGCGGCGAGGATTCCGACGGTCACCAAAAGCCGGATAATGCCCGCGCTTAGGTTGCCGAAGAGGTTCCTGAGGACGTCCATGGGCTGCGCGGAGACTATCCTGCCGGCCAGTGGCGAAGGACACCGAGAAGCTAATTCGCCAGCTCTCGTTGATCTCGTTCCTGATGGCTCAGGGGAGGCCGGTTTCGGCCCTCGAGATCAAGCGGGAGGTGGAGGGCTACAGCGACATGAACGACGACGCGTTCGCGCGCCGTTTCTATGCCGATCGCGCCGAGCTGGAGAGCCTCGGCATCCAGCTCGGGGTCGAGAAGCCGGGCGAGGGGTTCTTCGAGGCCGAGCTGTACTCGCTGCCGCCCGAGAACTTCTACCTCGACCCGATCAAGTTCTCCGACGACGAGCTGGCGGCGCTGAGCACGGCGCTGGTGCTGCTGACCAAGAGCGGCTTTGCCTACGCCGAGCCGCTGCGGCTGGCGCTGCAGCAGGTGGCATGGGGCCACCCGAACCCGCTGGCCGAGGGCGAGCGGGCGCCGGTCGAGATGGCGCCCTCGGAGAGCCGCGACCTCTCCCAGCGCCTCTCCAAGATCGAGACCGCGATCAGCCGCCGCAAGACGATCGAGTTCACCTACTTCACGATGGAGCGGGGCGAGACCGAAAAGCGCAAGGTCGACCCCTACCACCTGGTCTTCCGCGGCGGGCAGTTCTACCTGATCGGCCACTCGCACGAGCGCGACGCGGTCCGCGTCTTCCGCCTCTCGCGGATCCAGGGCAAGGTCGGGTACGCCTCCAAGGCCGAGCACGATTTCTCGCCGCCCGAGGACTTCGACCGCCGCGACTACGGCAGCCGCGCCGACTGGCAGCTGGGCGAGACGAAGGGGACGGCGAAGATCTTCATCCGCGAGCGGATCGCCTGGCTGATCGAGCGCGACTTCGGCGCCTACGGGGAGCTCCGCAGCGCGAAGAAGTCCGACGGCGCGCCCGGCAAGGGCCGCGTCTTCGAGACCGCCTACGCCTCCGACCGCGAGCTGATCGCCTGGGTCCTGCGCTGGCGCCAGAACGCCCAGGTGCTGGCCCCCGACGATCTCCGCGAGGAAGCCGAGAAGCGCCGCGACCTGCTGCTCGAACGCCACGTCAACGGGTTCAAGCCGGCCGACGTCGTCGACCGGCCGCTCGAGGAGCAGCCGAAGCGGAGCCGCTCCAACGGCCGCGGCGACGCGGCGATCCGGCCCGAGCGCTTCGCCCGCCTCGTCACCCTCGCCGGGATGCTGATCGAAGCGGCGAAAAAGGGCGAGCGGCTGCAGGTCGCCGACCTGCGCGAGCGGCTGGAGCTGACCGCGGAGGAGCTGCGCGAGGACGTCGAGCTGCTGAACGTCGTCAACTTCGGCGGCGGCACCTACGTCCTCTACGCGGAAATCCTCGGCGACGAGATCGAGGTCGACTCGCAGCCCTACGGCGACAACTTCGCCCGCCCGGCCCGCCTGCTGCCGCTGGAGGCGAAGGCGCTGGTGGCGGCGATCGACCTCTTCGGCGATCACCTGCCGCAGTCCGACCTGCAGACGGCGCGGGGGAAAATCGTCAAGGCGCTCGGCCACGACCCCTCCGAGGAGGGCCTGGAGATCGCCTCGGCCGGCGGCGACGCCGAGGTCGCTCGGATCGTCAACGAGGCGATCGCCGAGAGCCGGGTGCTCGAGCTGAGCTACTACAAGGAGAACGAGGACCAGTTCACCGAGCGGCGGGTCGAGCCCTACCGGCTGGAGAACGGCAAAGAGGGCTGGTACGTCGAGTGCTACGACCTGACCAAAGAGGGCGTTCGCCACTTCAAGCTCGACCGGGTCAAGGAGGCGCGCCTCTCCGAGGAGAGGTTCGAGCCGCGGCCCGAAGTCGAGGAGTTCGCCGGGGTCGAGGGCTGGATGACCCACGGCGAGGTGCCGACCGCCGAGGTGGCCCGGGTCTGGGTCTCGCCCGAGCGGGCCCGCTGGCTGCGCGAGGAGCGGACCGTGGTCGAGGAGCTGGCCGACGGCGCGGTCGTCGTCGAGCTGCCCTACGCCGGCAAGCCCTGGCTGGTCCGCGAGATCCTCCGCGGCGCCGGCGACCTGGTCGTGCTCGAGCCGCCCGACGCCCGCGAGGCGATCGCCAAGGAAGTCGAGGCGGCCTCCAACTGAGCGAGGCGCTGAATTTGCCCGGCTATAGGCGGGTCAATTCAGCGATCGCCCGGCGAAACCGTCGATGAACGAGGCGCCCGGTCACCCCGAGGTCTTGAGGATCGTTGCCCCGAACCCGGGGCCGATGACGCTGGAAGGGACCAACACCTACCTCTTCGGCGGCGACCCGTGCGTGGTGATCGACCCCGGCTCGGATGATCTCGGCCACCTTGAGGCGATCCGCGTCGCGGCCGGTGAGCGGGGCGGGATCGGTCTCGTCCTCCTCACCCACTCCCATGGCGACCACACCGCCGGCGCCGACCAGCTTGGGGCCGAGGTGGTGCTGCCCGCCGGGGGGGAGGAGCACTTCGGGCTCCGCGCCCTCGCCACGCCCGGCCACGCCGAGGACCACGTCTGCTTCCTCACCGAGGGAGGGGTCTGCTTCAGCGGCGACCTCGTCCTCGGCCTCGGCTCGACGATCGTGCCGCCCGGCGGCAACTCGCTGGCCGCCTTCATGGACTCCCTCGCCCTCCTGCAGGCGGAGGAGATCGAGCTGATCGCCCCCGGCCACGGCCCCTGGGTCACCGATCCCGCCGCCAAGCTCGCCGAGTATGTCGAGCACCGGCTGATGCGCGAGCGGCGTCTGCTCGAGGCGCTGGAGGCGGGCGAGCGCTCGCGGGCGAGCCTCCTGGCCGCGGTCTGGGACGACATCCCGGTCGAGCTGCTGCCGATGGCGGCGATGGCGATGGAGGCCCACCTCGAAAAGCTCGAGGGCGAGGGGCGGCTGCCGGAGGACCTCGAGGCATAGCGCGTCGCTCCTCGTCTGTTCCTTTTTGTTCCCCTGGACCGATAAGGAACAGGCGAAAGGCTTCCTGGCTGAGCAGCCAGTACCCTGACTGGATGAAGCGGGCGGCACGGGTAGGCGTTTTCGCGGGGGCGGTCTCGACCGGGCTCCTCGCCTCCGCCGCCGCCGTCCTCTGGCATCGCCTGGCGCGGCGACCGCTGCCCCGGGTGAGCGGCACGATCGAGGTCCCGGAGCTGCGCGGCAAGGTGCGGGTGCGGCGGGACCGCTGGGGCGTTCCCCACGTCGAGGCGGACGAGCGCGAGGATCTCTTCTTCGCCCAGGGCTATTGCCACGGCCAGGACCGGCTCTGGCAGATGGACTTCTACCGGCGCGTGGTTCGGGGCCGGCTCAGCGAGATGGCCGGCGAGGAGGGGCTCGCGGTCGACCGGCTGATGCGCACGCTCGGCATCCGCGCCACCGCGGAGCGCGAGGTGGAGGAGATGGAGCCGGGCCTGCGGGCGCGGCTCGAGCGCTTCTGCGCCGGGGTCAACGCCGCCGCCCGCGACGCCCGGGCGATGCCCTTCGAGATGCAGATCCTCCGGCTCGAGTTCGCGCCCTGGCGGCCGGTCGACATCCTCAGCCTCGGCAAGCTGCTCGCCTTCGGGCTCTCGACCAACTGGGAGCGCGAGCTGCTGCGTTCCGACCTGGTCCGCGAGCTGGGACCGGAGCTGGCGGCGAGGCTCGATCCGGTCTATCCCGCCGACAACCCGGTCGTCGACCAGCTGCCGTTCAGCGGCGAAGGGATGCCGCTGGTCGAGCAGATCGACGCCGTGCGGCGCTCGCTCGGGCTCGCGGCCGAGGCCTCGGGCTCGAACAACTGGGCGGTCAGCGGCTCGCGCTCGAAGACCGGTACGCCGCTGATCGCAGGCGACCCCCATCTCTCGCCGAGCATGCCGGGCATCTGGTACGAGGTCAGTCTGCGCCACGGCGAGCGCTTCGTCCGCGGCGCCTCGCTGCCGGGGATGCCGGGGGTCTACATGGGGCAGAACAACGACGTCTGCTGGACGATCACCAACGTCATGGCCGACGTCCAGGACCTCTTCGTCGAGCGGATCGAGGGGGACGAGTACCTGTTCGAAGACGAGTGGCGGCCGCTGTCGAGCCGGCGCGAGGAGATCGTCGTCAAGGGGCGATCGGAGCCGGTCGTGCTCGATGTCCGCTCGACCCACCACGGGCCGATCGTCAACACGGCGCTTGGCGCCGACGAGGGCGAGCCGCTGGCGCTGGCCTGGCAGGCCCTCTCCGAATCGACCGCCTTCGAAGCCGCCTTCGAGCTGCTCGACATCGCCTCCGGCCCCGAGCTGGTGGCGAAGCTCGAGGGCCACACCGCTCCCGCCTCGAACATGGTCTGGGCCGACCGCTCGGGCTCGATCGGTTACAAGCTGATCGGCCGCCTGCCGATCCGCCGCGGCGGCTGCCCCGACCTGCCCAAGCCCGGCTGGAGCGGCGAGTTCGAGTGGGACGGGACCGTCCCCTACGAGGAGCTGCCGGAGGTGACCGACCCCGAGAGCGGTTTCGTGATCACCGCCAACAACCGCATCGTCGGCGACGAGTACCCGCACCACATCACCAGCGACTGGCTCGACGGCTTCCGCGCCAAGCGGATCGAGCAGCTGCTGGAGGAGACCGAGAAGCACGATCTCGAGAGCTTCGAGGCGATCCAGAACGACAACTTCTCGATCCCCGGGCTCGAGGCGGCGATGCGGCTGAGCCGCCTGCACCCGCGCGGCCAGCGCGAGCGCAGCGCGATCGAGCGGCTGCGCAGCTGGGACGGATGCCTCGGGCCGGAGACGATCGCCGGGACCGTCTACCAGGCTTTCCTGCTGCGGCTGGCGCGGGAAGTGGCGCGGGCGGCGATCGGCGACCGCGACCTCTGCGAGCGCTGGCTCGATCGCGCCGACAACGGCTTCCTGCCGCACGTCACCTCTCCCTGGCGCTGGCACTCGCACCTGATGGCCCTCTGGGAGGAAGCCGACGAGGAGCTGATCGGCCGCCCCTGGGACGAGCTCGTGCTGGAGGCCCTGGCCGGTGCCCTCGACGACCTCACCGAGCGCTTCGGCCCCGACCCCGAGTCCTGGCGCTGGGGCCGCATCCACGAGCTGAAGTTCCCGCATCCGCTCGGCGACGCCAACCCCCTCTTCGACCGCCTGCTCAACCGCCGCCTGCGGGCGGGGGGCGCCCAGGAGACCGTCAGCCAGATCGCCTACGACCCGAACGACCCCTACAACGCGGTCTGGGCCCCGAGCTGGCGGATGCTCGCCGATCCCACCGACCCCGACCGCTCGCGCTGGCAGGCTTTCACCGGCCAGTCCGGCCACCCCGCCAGCCCCCACTACGACGACCTCCAGGTCGACTGGCTGGAGGGGCGGACGCAGCCGATGGGCGGCGAGGGACCGTGGTCGGAGCTGGAGCTGGTGCCGAAGTAGCCCAGGCAGGCGTCGTCGCCGCGACTCGGGCGACAGTCGGGTGTTTCGTCAGGATGCGATCGAACCGGCTCCTCCCGCTGCTCCTGACCACCCTCTTCCTCCTCGCGCCCGCGAGTGCGCAGGCGCTGCCGGCGGGGTTCTTCGGGATCGCGCCGCAGACGCCGCTGGCGGCCAGGGACCTGGTGCGGATGCGGGCCGGCGGGGTCGAGACGGTGCGGCTGCCGGTCGCCTGGTCGTCGATCCAGCGCTCGCCGCGCAGCGACTTCGACTGGAGCGGGATGGACGCCGCGGTGAGCGCCGCGGCGGAGGAGAGGATCGGGATCCTGCCGGTGCTCGGCACCTCGCCGCACTGGGCGACCGGGGACTGGCGGCGGATGCCGGTCGACGGCGGTCGCGAGCGCCGCGCCTGGGCGGCCTTCGTCGGCGCCGCAGTGGCGCGCTACGGGAGCCGCGGCGTGTTCTGGGAAGAGCACGCGCCGGGCACCGACGAGCCGCTGCCGCGGCTGCCGATCCGGGCCTGGCAGATCTGGAACGAGGAGAACTTCTTCTACTTCGTCAAGCCGGTCTCGGCCGCGCGCTTCGCCCGGCTGCTGGCGGTGACGCGACCGGCGGTGAGGCGCGCCGACCCGCGGGCGGAGATCGTCCTCGGCGGGCTCTTCGGCGCTCCGAAGCAGGGGCTGCCGCGGGCCCAGGACGCGACCGACTTCCTCGACCGGCTCTACCGCTCCGGCGGCGTCAAGGCGAACTTCGATGCCGTCGCGCTGCACCCCTACGCGGCGGACGCCGCCGAGCTGCGCCGCCAGGTCGAGGCGGTGCGGGCGACGATGGCCCGCCACGGCGACCGCCGCTCCGGCCTCTACATCACCGAGATGGGGTGGGGGTCCGACTACAACCCGCGCACCGTCGCCTTCGAGGTGGGCCTGCACGGCCAGGCGCGCGAACTGCGAGCCGCCTACGGCTACCTGCTCGCCAACCGCAGCCGTCTGCGGTTGCGGCAGGTCGACTGGTTCACCTGGAAGGACGTGCCCGGCGCCTGCAGCTTCTGCGACTCCTCCGGCCTCTTCCGCCGCGGCGCTGCCTTCCGGCCGAAGCCGGCCTGGCGCGCCTTCGTCCAGGTCACTCGGCGCGCGAGATCCCGCTGACCAGCTCGACGATCGGCGCCGGCGCCTTCTGCGGCGAGCCGGCGTCGAAGGGCGGGTCGGGGTCGTACTCGATCCCCAGCTGGATCGCCTGGGCGACGTCGGGCCCGACCTCGCGGCCGACCAGATAGAGCGCCATGTCGATCCCGGCGGAGACGCCGGCGGCGGTGATCACCTTGCCGTCCTCGACGTAGCGGCCGCCGACCGGCTCGGCGCCGAGCTCGCGCAGCGGCTCGAGCCAGGCCCAGTGGCCGGTCGCCCGCTTGCCCTCGAGCAGCCCGGCGGCGGCGAGCAGCAGCGAGCCGGTGCAGACCGAGGTGGTCCACTTCGTCGTCGCGTCGAGGCGCCGCAGCGCGGCGAGGAGCGCCTCGTCCTCCATCATCGTCCGGGTGCCCATCCCGCCCGGGACGAGAAGGATCTCCGGCTCCTCGACCTCGTCAAGGGCACGGTCGGCGGTGAGCCCGACGACGCCGCTGTCGGTCCGCACCTCGCCGCGCTGCGCGGCGACGAACTCGACCTCCCAGCCCGGCACCGAGCGCAGCACCTCGTAGGGCCCGATCGCGTCGAGCGCGGTGAACCCCTCATAGATGACGATCGCAACCTTCACGGAAGTGCATCATCCCATGGGGGTGTCTGAGTTTCCCGGTCATATATGACGGTCAAGCTCAGACACCCCTAGAGTGCGGGCGCAGGTGAGCCGACGGGATCAGATCACGCTCAGCGACTCGGAGCTGCTGGAGCTGCTCGCGGGGGAGCGGGTGGCGATCGTCTCCAGCCTCGGGCCGCGCGGGTGGCCGCACTCGATGCCGCTCTGGTTCGTGCCCCGGGACGGGGTGGTCTGGATCTGGACCTATGCGAAGTCGCAGAAGGTCCGCAACCTCGAACGCGACCCGCGGGCGACGGTGCTGGTGGAGACCGGGCACGAGTACGGCGAGCTGCGGGGGGCGATGATCGAGTCCGAGGCGACGATCCACCGCGACTTCGAGACCGTTCTCGGGTTCGCGGAGGAGCTGACCGTGCGCTATGCCGAGGGGATCTCCGCCGTCGAGGGAGACGCCAGGGCGGCGCTCGAAGCGCAGGCGCCGAAACGGGTGGCGATCAGCTTCCCGGCCCTGCGCGTTGCCACCTGGGACCACCGCAAGCTCGGTGGGTCCTACTGAACCGACACTTTCCGACCCGACCCGATCGCTACCTTTTCCGCTCGATGAGACGACGCCTAATCGCCCTGCCGCTCCTCGCCTGCCTGCTCCTCGCCCTCGTGCTCGGCGGCCAGGCCGGCTCCGCGAAGCCGCTGCCACGCCCGCCGAAGGGCTTCTTCGGGATCGTTCCCCAGACCCCGGTCGGGCCCGAGGACTACAGCTACATGAAGGCGGGCGGGATCGAAAGCATCCGCCTCACCCTGCCCTGGGCCGGAGTCCAGCCGACCCCGAAGTCCCCCTACCAGTGGGGCGGCTTCGACGTCGCGCTGGAAATGGCGACCCGGGCGGGACTGCGCGTCCTCCCCGCGATCGGCTCGCCGCCGAAGTGGGCGGTGCGCAAGGAAACGACGATGCCGGTGGCGAGCGCGAAGCAGCGCAACGCCTGGGCCGCGTTCCTGCGCGCCGCCGTCGCCCGCTACGGCCCGGGCGGCGAATTCTGGAACGAAAAGGGCGCTGTCAGCGGCGGCGTCGGGCCCAACTACGAACCGGCGATCGCCAACCCGATGCCGATCCGCGAGTGGCAGATCTGGAACGAGGCCAACTTCTTCTACTTTGCCTATCCCGTCTCCACGACGACCTACGCGAAGCTGGTGACGATCTCGAGCCAGGCGATCAAATCGGTCGACCCGAAGGCGAAGGTGGTCCTCGCCGGGCTGTTCGCCGAACCGACCGCCAAGGGGGCCAGGGGGATGCCGGCGACGGACTACCTCGACCGTCTCTACGCGATCCCCGGCTTCCGCAACCGCTTCGACGGCATCGACCTCCACCCCTACGCGGTCGACAGCGAAGACCTGGAACGGATGATCGAGGAATTCACCGCCGTGGCGCGGGAAAACCGCGATCGGCCGGCGCTCTACCTGACCGAGCTCGGCTGGGGCTCCCAGAACAACTTCAAGCAGGTCGCCTTCGAGCAGGGGATCCGCGGCCAGGTCAAGCAGCTGAAGGCCTCCTACGGCTACCTGATCGCGAACGCGCGGCGGCTGAATCTGAAGGGCGCCTACTGGTTCTCGTGGAAGGACCTGCCGGGGTCGTGCACCTTCTGCGACTCGGTCGGGTTCTTCCGCGCCGGTCCGAAGTTCCACGCCAAGCCCGCTTGGCACGCCTTCGTCGCCCTCACCGGTGGCCGCGCGCGACCCTGAGCGGCTGAGCAGGAACGCCGCCCTCGTCCTGCTCGCCGTGGCGATGGCCGCCGCCGCGGCGGTGCTGCTCAGCTACGGCTCGGGCCTCACTTTCTTCCAGGACTCGTGGGAGTTCCTCATGCACCGGCGCGACCCCTCCGTCGCGACCCTGCTGGAACCGCACAACGAGCACATCGTCCTGATCCCGGTCCTGATCGAGCAGGCCTCGCTGCGGCTCTTCGGGATGGAGTCGATGACCCCGGAACTGGTGGCGCTGGTGGCCCTGCTGCTCGGGACCGCGGCGCTGCTGTTCGTCTACGCCCGCCGCCGCGTCGGCGACTGGCCGGCCCTCTTCGCCGCCGTCCTGCTGCTGTTCCTCGGCCCCGCCTGGCAGGACCTCCTCTGGCCCTTCCAGGTCGGCTTCGCCGGCTCGGCGCTGTTCGGGCTGGCGACCCTGCTCGCGCTCGAGAACGGCGAGGAGCGCTGGGACCGGGCCGCCTGCGCCTTCCTGGCGATCTCGATCGCCTTCTCCAGCCTCGGGATCGCCTTCGCGGTCGCCGCCGCGATCGACGTCGCGCAGCGCCGCCGCGAGCGCGGGCTGCGGCGCGCCTACGTCTTCGGCCTGCCGCTGCTCCTCTACGCCGGCTGGTACCTCGGTTGGGGGCACGAGGCGCAGAACAACCTCAGCGCCCACAACGTCCTGGTCTCGCCGCGCTACGTCTGGGAAGGGCTGACCGCCTCGCTCGACTCGGTTCTCGCCCTGGGGACGATCTTCGACGAAGTCGTCGGCCGCTCGATGTGGGGGGCGCCGCTCCTGATCGCGCTGCTGGCCCTGGCCGCCTACGGCGGCTACCGCCGCCGCGGGTTCTTCGCCGGCCTCTGGCCGGTGCTCGGCGCCGCCGCGACCTTCTGGTTCCTGGCCGCCTTCAACTTCAGCCCCGGCCGCGAGCCCTACTCGAGCCGCTACCTCTACGTCGGCGGCCTCTTCGTCCTGCTGCTTGCGGTGAACCTCCTGCAGGGGGTGCGCTTCAACCGCTGGGCGCTGCTCGCCGGCGCCGCGGTCACCGCGGTCGTCGTCGGCTTCAACCTGGTGCCGCTGCGCGAAGGCCGCGACTTCTTCGAGCAGCAGGCGGTGCTGACCCGCGCCGACCTGGCGGCGATCGAGATCGCCGACCGGACCGTCGAACCCGCCTTCCGGCTCACGCCCGAAGTCGCCGGCACCGTCTTCCTCAACGAAATCGAAGCCGGCGAGTACCTGCGGGCGGTCGACGAATACGGCTCGCCCGCCTACTCGCCGGCGGCGCTGGCGGCGGCGCCCGAGGAAGGGCGCCGCTACGCCGACCTGGTGCTCGCCAACGCCCTGCCGCTTGGAATCGAAACCGACGCCCCGGCGGCGGACGGCACCGGGAGCTGCCGCAGGGTCGCGGCCGGAGCCGGTCCGCTGGCGCTCGGGCCCGGGGTGACGACGATCGAGCTCGCTGCCGAGGGGAAGGGGAGGGTGCGGCTGCGCCGCTTCGCCGCCACCGAGTACCCGCTCAGCACCGGCGGTCTCGCCGCCGGCTCGACCACCCGCCTCTACATCCCCCCAGACCGCAGCCGCCAACCGTGGCAGCTGCTGGTCGAGGCCGACGAGGGCGCCACCGTCTGCCGCGCCTGAGGGCGCTCAGCGCCGGCGGGCGCGCAACCTGGCGCCGAGCCGGCGGAGCGGCTCGGTCAGCTTCCACGAGCGCGACCCGAGCACGGTCTCCAGTTCCGCTTCGGTCGCTTCCAGCTTCGCCCCGGTCCCTTTTGCATGCACGCCGTGGCGGCTCTGGCGGGTCCGGTAGGACTGCGAGAGCCCCATCGTGCTCCTGCCCTTGGCGACGAACGCCTCGAGCGCGGGGGCGATGTCGTCCCGCCCCTCGTCGCGGACGTGGTCGAGCAGGTCTTCCCAGAGGGCGAGGGCGATCGGCTGGTTCAGGGGGGTCCCGGCGAGGACCTCGAGGTCGAGCTCGTCCGGGAAGGTCTCGACCGCCTGCAGGGCGCCGTTCAGCTCCAGCGAGATCATCGTCAGCAGGCACTTGCGGCAGCGGCCGCAGTTGTAGGCGCCGCCCTTGTTCTCCCAGCAGGTCCGCAGGGTGCGGCGCGCGACCGGGTGCGCGGCGATCATCTCCACCCGCCGCTCGCGGCTGAAGCGCCCGCCCCAGTCGACGACCTCCACCTCCTCGCTGCTCCAGAGCTCGTCGACCAGCATCGTCGCCCCCATCGGCGGCTGGATCTCGAAGTCGATGTCGCCGGCGACGATCACCCGGTCGAAGAGCGGGGCGAAGAAGTGGGAGATGGCGATCAGCGGGCAGGCGAAGTAGGGCTCCCAGCGGACCAGCGGGTCGGAGAGATCGCGCACGTTGGTGTCGACCACGTGCAGGGTCTTGCCCAGTTCGGCCGCGGCCTCGCGCAGCCTCGTCTCGACCTCCTCGACCAGCCCGTCCTGATGGGCGAGGCGGGGCAGGATGTCGACCCCGCGGACGAAGATCAGGTCGCTGACCTCCGGGTTGGCGACGATCGCCGCGAAGGAGTCGACGCCGCCGCTGAAGAAGGTCGCGACCCGCCCGGTCGGCGGTGAGGGGTCGGGCGCCCGCGACGGTGCCGTCACCTCGACCTCCTCGAGCGGCTCCTCGCCGTAATCCCAGCCGTAGGACCAGCCCTTTTGGATCGCCTGGAAGTCGCGCTGGTTCGCCAGCACCAGCGGGCTGATCGGCTCCTCGACCTCGAGCGTCCCGCCGTGGCGCATCGCCGGCATCAGGCAGGCCGCCAGCGCCGCATCGGCGCTCGGCACCACCTCGGTCTCGCTGCGGAACCAGATTCGCTGCGGCTCGACGCCGGCGAGGCGAGCCTCGAAGGAGAGCTCCCCGGGCTCGCAGCGGATGTCGGCGATCTGCTGGGTGGCTGGTTCGGTCATCGGCGTCAGCGGCTTCCGCGCGCGGCCAGGCGTCGCAGCGGAGCGGTGATTCTCCACGAACGGGAGGCGAGAATTTCCTCCAGCTTCGCCTTCGTCGCCGCGGCTTCGCGCTCGGCCTCCGAGGGGCCGTCGTCGCGGCCGAGCCGCCGCCTGCCGTTGGCGACCAGCTTCTCGAAGGCCCGTGCCAGCTCCGGCTTGTCGACGCGCCGCTTCATCGCCGCCTGGGCTTCTTCGATCAGGTCGAGGTGGAGGGGTTCCTGCACCTCCTGGGCGGCGAGCAGCTCGAGGCGCTCGGGGCCGAGCTCAGGCGGGAAGGTCTCGAACTCGGACAGGCGGCCGATCGCCTCCAGCGTCGCCATCGTCACCAGGCACTTGCGGCAGCGGCCGCAGTTGTAGGCGCCGTCGGGGTTGTGCCAGCAGACCCGGAGGCTGCGCTGCACCACCGGGTGGTCGGCGATCCGTTCGACCCGGGCGACCCTGCCGAGCAGGCCGCCGGCGTCGGCGATCTCGAGGCTCTCGTTGCCCCAGAGCTGGTCGACCATCCAGCTCGCCCCGATCTTCGACATGTTGGAGTAGGCGAGGCCGGTGGAGATCAGGACCCGGTCGAAGAGCGGGCCGAGGAAGAGCGCCACCGCCGCCAGGCACGAGTTGTAATAGGACTCCCAGCGGATCTCGGGGTATCCCGGACCCCTCGGCTCGGAGAGGTCGCGCACGTTCGTCTCCACCGAGTGCAGCTGCAGCCCGAGGGCGTCGGCCGCCTCTCGCAGCCTCTCCTCGACCCGGTCGGCGAGCCCCTCCTGGTGGGCGAACCGGGGCAGGATGTCGAGGCCGCGGACGAAGATCAGGTCGGTGACGTCCTCCTCCCCGAGGACCGTCGACCAGGAGTCGACGCCGCCGCTGAAGAAGACGGCGACCCGGCCGGTCGGTTGGCGCGGCTCGACGGGGCGGACGGGCGCCCGCACCTCGACTTCCTCCAGCGGCGGGTCGTCGAAGACCCACTCCCGCGACCAGGCCCGCTGGATTCCCTGGAACTCTCGCTGCAGGCGCAGCACCCGCGGGCTGATCGCCTCGCCCATCGTCAGGGTTCCGCCGCTGCGCATCGCCGGCATCAGCGTCGCCGCCAGCGCCGCCTCCGGGTAGCTCTCCACCTCCGAGCCGGTGCGGAGCCAAATCCGCTGCGGCTCGCGGCCGTGCAGCCGCGCCTCGAAGCTCAGCTCGCCGGGGCCGACGGCGAGATCGCGGATCTCGTGACGGGGGTGAGCGGTCGACATCGGCTAGCGCCTGCGGCGCGAGGCCAGGCGCCGCAGCGGCGCGGTGATCCGCCAGGAACGGGAGCGCAGCAGCTCGTCCACCGCCGCTTCCGCCTCGGCGGCTCGCAGCTCCGCCTCCGCCGAGCCGCCGGGGGCGCGGGCCGGCGCCGCGCCGGCGGAAGCCGGGGCGTCCCGGGACAGCAGGGAGAGGATCGTCGCCTCGGCCTCGACCCGCCGCTCCCGCACGCGGGCGGCGGCGGCCTCCAGTCCCTGCCGCCCGCGTGCCCGAAGCTCGGGGTCGAGCAGATGGGGGGCGATCGCGGCGGCTGCCGCGGCCGGGTCCTCGTCCGAGCGCGGCGCGAACTCGGGCGGCAGGCCGAAGTCGGCGAGCAGGCCCCTGGCCTTCTGGGCGTAGTAGCCGTTGTCGCGCAGGATCGCGGTGGGGATGGCCAGCAGCAGCGAGGTCAGGGCGACGTGGTAGGAGGAGCTGACCGTCAGCGCCGCCCCGCCGAGATCGGCGGCGAGCCGGTCGATGCCGGCGGGACGCAGGACCCGCGGCTCGGCCAGTTCGATCCCGCGCTCGGCGCAGGCGGCGGCGAAGCGCTCGAGCCCGGGCTTCTCGTCGATCCGGGGATCGAGGTAGGCGAGCAGCGGCCGCACCCGCAGGGGCCGGCCGGCGATCTCGGCGAGCCCGGCCAGCAGGCGGGCGTCGAACTCGCGGGCCGAGTCGGGGCGATCGGTGACCCACTCGTGCTCGGCGAAGTGGACGTTGACCTCCAGCGTCCCGTCCAGGCCGGGGCTCGGCGCGGTCCCGATCGCGTCGAGGACGCCGACGGCGTCGTCGCCGGTGTTGGGCGCCGGCCCGCTGGCTCCGAGGGCGGAGAGCGCAGCGGCGGAGGCGTCGTCCCGCGCCCCGAGGAGCTCGAAGCGCCGCAGAAGCTCGGCCTCGGCGGAGCCGAGTCCCCCGATCCAGCCCGGGTCCACCTGCTGTCCCGAGGCAACCCGGACCGCGCGGCCAGCGCCGGCTACGAGCTCCTCGACCGCCCGCAGCATCGCCAGCTTCCGCTCGCCCCAGGACGGGTTGAGGTAGCCGCCGCCGTAGAGGTAGGAGATCGCGGGCGCGCCCGCGGCCGGGGGCTCGACGGGAACGAGCCCCTCCCCGCCGGGGTCGCCCCCGGCGTCGTAGTAGAGGACGTGCTCGGGCCGATGGATCAGCTCCGCGGCCATCGAGTCGTGCGTGGCGGCGAACTGGCGCTCGACCACCGGCAGCACGAGGGGGTCGGAGTCGAGCCTCTCGAGCAGCCCGAGCGCAGCGTCGAGCTGGGCCAGGTCGCCGTAGTTGCCGGAGCCGTCGTAGCTGCCGACCAGGACTGCGACCGGGCCGCCGCCGGCGATCGCCGCGGCCGTCTCCGGGGTCGCCAGGAGGCCGCCCGCCCCGGGCTCGCGCGGCCTGTCGCTCGGCGGCGGGCCGGGGAGCTTGCGGCGCCGGTAGCCCGGCGGCAGGCCGAGGCGCCGCTGGCTCGCGGCCACCGCCTCCGCCACGGCGCGCTCGAGGTCCCGCTTGCCGCCGCGGCGGCTGGCGTCGAGCACGTCTTCCCAGAGCGTCAGCAGGACCTGCACCGGGATCTCGATCTCGGCGATCGCGTCGAGGTCGATCTCGTCGGGGAAGGTCTCCACCTCCCGCAGGGCGCCGACCGCCTCCAGGGTCGCCATCGTCATCAGGCACTTGCGGCAGCGGCCGCAGTTGTAGGCGCCCTCGGGGTTCTCCCAGCAGACCCGCAGGGTCCTGCGGACCACCGGATGCGACGCGATCCGCTCCGTGCGCTCCACCCGGCTGAAGCGCCCCCCGTCGTCGACGATCTCCAGGTTCTCGTTGCTCCAGAGCTGGTCGACCATCCAGGCCGCGCCGCGGGTGTCCATCACCTCGTAGTCGGAGTCGCCGGCGATCAGCACCCGGTCGAAGGCGCGGCCGAGGAAGAGCGCCACCGCGGTCACCGCGCAGCCGTAGTAGGCCTCCCAGCGGACCAGCGGCCGCTCGGGCCCGGTCGGTTCGGAGAGATCGCGGAGGTTGGTCTCGACCGTGTGCAGGGCGAGGCCGAGCTCCTCGGCGGCGGCGCGCAGCTGCGCTTCGACGCGATCGGCCAATCCCTCCTGGTGGGGGAGGCGCGGCAGGATGTCGACTCCCCGGACGAAGATCAGGTCGGTGAGGTCGGGGTTCTCGAGGACCGTGGACCAGGAGTCGACGCCACCGCTGAAGAAGGCGGCGACCCGCCCGAGCGGCTGTCGGACCTCGGGTGGGCGGACCGGCGCGGTCACCTCGACCTCCGCCAGCGGTGGGTCGCCGAACGGCCAGGACAGCGACCAGGCCCGCTGGATCGCCTGGAACTCGCGCTGGGTGCGCAGCACCCGGGGGCTGATCGGCTCGCTCATCGTCAGGCTGCCGCCGCCGGCCATCGCCGGCAGCAGCGCCGTGCAGAGCGCCGCCTCGGCGTAGGGCTCGACCGGGGTCTCGCTGCGGAAGTGGACGCGCCGCTCGAACCCGCCGACCCTGGCGTCGAAGGCCAGCAGGCCGGGGGCGATCTCGAGGTCTGCGATCTCTTGCTGCGGGCCGGGATTCATCGAGTCAGCGGGGCGCGAGTCAACGCGCCGGGCTCAGCGTCGGTGTCGTCGCTTCTTGGGCTTGATCGTCAGCTTGCGCGAGATCGCGGCGTCGTTGGCCTGGTTCGCCTTGACGGTGACCCGGAAGTTGGAGCGGCGGCCGATGCGCGGCCGGAAGCGGGCGGCGCAGACGCGGTCCAGGTGCCTGGTCCCGAGCCTCTTGCGACCCCGCCAGAGGGTGACGGGATCGCCCGGGCGGCCCTTGCAGGGCGCGACCCAGGCGGTGATCAGGGCGTGCTTGTTGCGTTTGACGCGGCGGCGCAGGGCGCGGATGCCGACGAACGAGGGGGCGAGGGAGGGGCCGGCGGCCATCGGGCAGACGGTGGCCTGCAGCCCCGCGATCCGGTAGACGGCGCCGTTGCCGGAGACCGCGTAGAGGCGCCCGCAGGAGTCCTCGCCGAAGGAGTTGAGGTTGGCGATCTGCAGGCCCTCGGAGCGATCGCTGGCGAACGGCGCGGCGGGCGAGAAGGAGCGGATCTTGTTGACGCAGAGATCGCCGTAGACGTAGCGGCCGAAGAGGTCGGCGACGCCCGGATCGCGGGAGACGTAGCCGCCGATCACCGCGCAGCCGGAGGCGCCCCCGTCGCCGGGATCGTCGTGCGGGAAGTCGAAGACCGGGTCGACGAAGGCGTCGGCGGGCGCGCCGGCGCAGCCTTCGTCGTCGGCCGGACCTTTGACCTGTCCCTCGCGGCAGTTCCAGCCGAAGTTGAACCCCCGCCCGAGGCCGGGGGAGGGAGCGAAGTCGATCTCCTCGCGCGCTTCCTGGCCGACGTCGCCGATCCAGAGGCCGGAGCCGCCGCGGTCGAAGGAGAAGCGGAAGGGGTTGCGGAGCCCGTAGGCCCAGATCGGGTTCCCGAACGGATTGTCCGGCGGCACCGTGTAGGGCAGGACGCCGCTGGGGTCGGGGCCGATGCGGAGGATCTTGCCGAGCAGGGTGCTGAGGTTCTGGGCGTTGTGGTGCACGTCGTCCCCGCCGCCGCCGTCGCCGGTCGAGACGAAGAGGTCGCCTTCGGGACCGAACTGCAGCTGGCCGCCGTTGTGGTTGCTCTCGCCGGGGTGGGGGATCGTCAGCAGGTTGCGCAGGCTGGAGGTCGGGGCGAAGCTGCCGCTCGCCCGCAGTTCGGCGACGTGGATGTCCCCCGGTTCCGGGTCTTCGGCGTAGTCGACGAAGAGGCGGCCGCTGGAGGCGAAGTCCGGCGAGAGGGCGATCGAGAGCAGCCCGCGCTCGCCGCCGCAGTCGCTGCCGCAGCCGACGACCGAGCGCAGGTCGGCGAAGACCGTGCGGCTGCCGCCGACGACTTCGACCACCTTCCCCTTGCGCTCGACGACGAAGAGTCGGTTGGGATCGCCGGGGTCGGAGGTGACGTAGATCGGTTCGTCGAATCCGGTCCCGACCGATTCCAGGGTCGCCGCGTGGGCGCTGCCGCTCGCCAGCGCGATCAACAGCCCCAGGGCAACTGCGAATTTCCCTACCGCCCGGCTCAAGGTCATCAAAATTAGCTAACCCGGCCCTCGGCTTCTCGGAGCGGTGCTCCAAACGTCCAGCCGCGCACCGCAACCTCGGGGCCGGCGGTCGCGATCGAGGCGGCGAAATCCGAGCCCAGATCGAGCCGTCGCACCGCGATCCGCGGCGCCGGGAACGGCGGCTCGCCGCCGAGGCCGATCCCCAGGCACTTGGCCCGCGCCTCGCGCTCGGCCCAGCGATCGTAGAAATCCCGGGGGTGCTTGTCGGCGACGCGCTCGAGGTCGACGCCCACCTCGCGGTCCCGGGCGACGGCGATCAGGGCGAGGCGGTCGGAGTGGCTGAGGTTGAACGCGAGCCCGGCCACCGGCTCCGCCAGGCGCGGCTTGCCGCGCTCTCCCGCCGCCAGCCGGATCGCCGCCGGCGCTCGACCCAGGTAGCGGCCGAGCACCCCGCGCAGCGCCCAGCGCGAGGCGATCCAGCGGCGCCGCGGCAGGGCCCGCAGGAGGGACTCGGCGCGCTTCCGCTCGTCCTCCGGGAGCCCCTCGGCCGACGGCCAGCGGGGCTCGTCGAGCTCCGCGCGCCAGACGTGCACCTCGGAATCGGGGGGATCGAGCCGGTCGGGGGCGGGGACGAACTCCAACAGGCCCTTAGGCATAGCATCCCGGTCATGCCCGAGAGTCGAGGGGCGGGGCCGGCTTGGCTGGTGCTGCCCACCTACAACGAGGCCGAGAACCTCGAGCCGCTCGTCGCCGCCGCGCGGGCGAACCTGCCCGCTTCGGCCCGCGTGCTGGTGGTCGACGACAACTCGCCCGACGGCACCGGGGACCTCGCCGACCGCCTCGCCGCCGCCGACGAGCGGGTCGAGGTCATGCACCGGCCGCGCAAGGAAGGGCTCGGGCCCGCCTACGTCGCCGGCTTCCGGCACGCCCTCGGCGCCGGCGCCGGCCGGATCCTGGAGATGGACTCCGACTTCTCCCACGACCCGGCCGACCTCGGCCGCCTGCTGGCCGCGGCCGAGCGGGCCGACGTCGCGATCGGCTCCCGCTACGTCGCCGGCGGCGGGGTCGAGAACTGGAGTCCCCTCCGGCAGGCCATCAGCCGCGGCGGCAGCGCCTACGCCCGGCTCGTGCTGGGCCTGCCGATCAAGGACCTGACCGGCGGCTTCAAGTGCTTCCGCCGCGAGGTGCTGGAGCGGATCGAGCTGGAGCGGATCTCCTCTCGCGGCTACGCCTTCCAGGTCGAGATGACCTACCGGGCGATCGAGCTGGGCTTCGAGGTGGTCGAGGTGCCGATCACCTTCCGCGAGCGCCGCGCCGGGGCCTCGAAGATGAGCCGCTCGATCGTCCTCGAGGCTGCCTGGAAGGTGCCCCAGCTGCGCCTGGGCAGGCGGAGAGCGTGACCCGCGTCCTGATCACCGGCGGGGCCGGCTTCGTCGGCTCCAACCTGGCGGTCTCGCTCGCCGGCCGGCACCCCGAGTGGGACGTCATCGCCTTCGACAACCTCTACCGGCGCGGCTCGCAGCTGAACCTGCCGCGGCTGGAGGAGGCGGGCGTCGAGTTCGTCAAGGGCGACGTCCGCGAGCCGGGCGACCTGACCGCGCTGCCGGCCTGCACGGCGCTGATCGAGTGCTCGGCGGAGCCCTCGGTGATGAGCGGGGTCGACGGCGACACCGGCTACCTCGTCCACACCAACCTGACCGGCGCCTACAACTGCCTGGAGCTGGCCCGCCGCGACAGCGCCTTCCTCGTCTTCCTCTCGACCAGCCGCGTCTACCCGGTCGAGCCGCAGGTCGGCCTGGCGCTGGAGGAGACGGAGACCCGGTTCGAGATCGCGCCCGAGCAGGAGCTGCCGGGGGTCTCGCCCGCTGGGATCTCCGAGCGCTTCCCCCTCGACGGCGCCCGCACCCTCTACGGAGCGACCAAGCTCGCCGCCGAGCTGCTGATCGAGGAGTACCGCCAGGGGCTGGGCGTCCCGGCGGCGATCGACCGCTGCGGGGTGATCGCCGGCCCCTGGCAGATGGGGAAGGTCGACCAGGGGGTGTTCACCCACTGGATGCTCGCCCACCGCTTCCGCAACCCGCTCACCTACATCGGTTTCGGTGGGCATGGCAAGCAGGTGCGCGACCTCCTCCACGTCGAGGACCTCGTCGACCTCGTCGAGCGGCAGCTGCTCGATCCCGCGGCCTGGGACGGGCGCACGGTGAACGTCGGCGGCGGCCGCGAGTGCAGCCTCTCGCTGCGCGAGACGACCGAGATCTGCCGGCGCCTGACCGGCAACGAGGTGCCGATCGAGCCGGTGCGCGAGACGCGGCAGGGGGACGTGCCGATATACCTCTCCGACTGCACGAAGCTCTTTGGCCTGGACGAGTGGCGGCCGCGGCGCAGCGCCGAGCAGGTGCTCGCCGACATTCACGAGTGGATCGCCGCCGACGAGGAGCGGATCGCCCAGGCGCTCGAAATCGACACCCCGGCGGGGGGAAGGGAGTAGCTGAGAGGAATGCCGGTCGCGATCATCACCGGGGCGGGGGGCCTGATCGGCTCCGAGGCCGTCGACCACTTCATCTCCGCCGGCTTCGACGTGGTCGGGATCGAGAACGACATGCGCGCCCGCTTCTTCGGGCCGGAGTCCTCGACCTCGCACGTGACCGCGCGCCTGGTCGAGTCATACCCGGCCGAGTTCCGCTGGGAGAACGCCGACATCCGCGACGCCGGAGAGATCGAGCGGATCTTCCGCGAGCGCGCCGGCCAGATCGAGCTCGTCGTCCACACCGCTGCCCAGCCTTCGCACGACTGGGCCGCCAGCGAGCCGCAGACGGACTTCGGCGTCAACGCCAACGGCACCCTCAACCTGCTCGAGGCCGCGCGCGCCCACTGCCCCGACGCGCCCTTCGTCTTCTGCTCGACCAACAAGGTCTACGGCGACACGCCGAACCGGCTGCCCCTCCAGGACCTGGAGAAGAGGCTGGAGCTGCCCGAGGACCATCCCTACTTCGAGGGCGTCGACACCAGCATGTCGATCGACTCCTCGACCCACTCGCTGTTCGGCGTCTCCAAGTGCGCCGCCGACCTGCTGGTCCAGGAGTACGGCCGCTACTTCGAGATGCCGACGGTCGCCTTCCGCGGCGGCTGTCTGACCGGACCGCAGCACGCCGGCGCCAAGCTGCACGGGTTCCTCGCCTACCTGATGAAGTGCGTCGTCACCGGCACGCCCTACACCGTCTTCGGCTACGCCGGCAAGCAGGTCCGCGACAACATCCACAGCGCCGACCTGATCGCCGCCTTCGACGCCTACCGCCAGGCGCCGCGGCCAGCCGCCGTCTACAACATCGGCGGCGGCCGCTTCAGCAACTGCTCGATGCTGGAGGCGATCGACGCCTGCGAGCGGATCGCCGGGCGGGAGCTGCAGTGGGAGATGGGCGAGGAGCCGCGGATCGGCGACCACCGCTGGTGGATCTCCGACCTGGCGCCGTTCGAAGCCGACTACCCGGACTGGAAGCTGCGCTACGGGATCGAGGAGATCCTGCGGGAGATGTACGAGCAGAACCTCGAGCGCTGGACGGCGGCGCCGGCCTAGGCCCTAGAAGGCGTTGCTGCCGAGCACGGCGATGACGACGGCGACCATCACGGCATGCAGGTTCCGGTTCACGGAATCGAAGCGGAGATCCATGGCTTCGAAGCGGGCGTTGATCTCGCGCCGCAGCTCGCTGACGTTCCCGTCGAGGCGTTTGACGTCTCCGTCGAGACGGTTTACTTCCCCCTCGAGGCGCGCGAAGCCGAGGTCGACCTTCTTTTCGAGGCCGTCGAGGCGTTCGTCGCCCCCCTTCTCCCTCGGCATCATCACCGCCATGAGCATAGCGTAATGTTTTGACTGCAACAGATGGCGCGCGGAAAGCAAGATCTTCGAGGCGACTTTGCAGTGTTTCTGAGGCTTCCGGTAGCGTCGCCGCCTCATGACGGAGGCGCTGAAGCTCTCGGTGGTGATCCCGGCCCAGAACGAGGAGGGCTCGGTGGCGGCGACGGTCGAAGGGGTGGCCGCGGCGCTCGACCGCGAAGGCATCGATTACGAGGTGATCGTCGTCAACGACGACTCCGAAGACGCGACCGAAGCGGTCGTCGCAGCGCTCGGCGACGCCAACCCGCGGATCCGGGTCCACCGCTCGCACCTCGAACGCGGCTTCGGCAACGCGATCCGGGCCGGGCTCGAGGTCTTCGAGGGCGACGCGGTGGCGATCGTCATGGCCGACGCCTCCGACGACCCCAACGACCTCGTCCGCTACCACCGCCTGCTCGAGGAGGGCTGGGACTGCGCCTTCGGCTCGCGCTTCATGCCGGGGGCGAGGATCTACGACTACCCGCGGCTGAAGCTGGCGATCAACCGGCTCGCGAACCAGTTCATCCGCCTCCTCTTCCGCCACCGCTACAACGACACCACCAACGCCTTCAAGGCCTACCGGCGCGAGGTGATCGAGACCGTCCAGCCGCTGCTCTCCAAGCACTTCAACCTCACCGTCGAGCTGCCGCTGAAGGCGATCGTCCGCGGCCACACCTACGCCGTCGTCCCCACCGCCTGGACCAACCGCACCAGCGGCGAGGCGAAGCTGGCGATGAAAGAGATGGGCAGCCGCTACCTCTTCATCGTCCTCTACGTCTGGCTCGAGAGCACCCTCAGCCGCGGGGACTACCGGCTCAGCAAGCCCGAGAAGACCCCGACGAGGACGTGACCCGCCGCGCCCTGATCACGGGCATCCGCGGCCAGGACGGGAGCTACCTCGCCGAGCTTCTCCTCGAGAAGGGCTACGAGGTCCACGGGCTGGTGCGGCGGGCCGCCGACGGCCCCGGCCCCAACCTGCAGGCGGTCTGGGAGCGCCTCGTCCTGCACGAGGGGAACCTGCTCGACGAGCGCTCCCTGCGCGAGGCGCTTGCGGCCGCCCAGCCCGCGGAGGTCTACAACCTGGCCGCGGTCAGCCACGTTCCCCTCTCCTGGGAGCGACCGGTCGAGAGCGCCGAGGTCAACGCGCTCGGCCCCCTCCGCATCCTCGACGCGATCGTCGCCGGCGGCGGCGAGGCCCGCCTCTTCCAGGCCTCCTCCAGCGAGATCTTCGGCGGCTCCGGGGGCGCTCCCCAGGACGAGTCGACGCCGCTGCGGCCCAGCTCGCCCTACGGCGCCGCGAAGGCCTACGCCCACCAGGTCACCGGCGCCTACCGCAGCCGCCACGACCTCTTCGCCTGCTCGGGCATCCTCTTCAACCACGAGAGCCCGCGCCGCCCCGAGCGGTTCGTCAGCCGCCGGGTCAGCAGCGGAGCCGCCGCGATCAAGCTGGGCCTGGCTGCGGATCTCGCGATCGGCAACCTCGAGGCGCGGCGCGACTGGGGCTACGCCCCCGACTACGTGGAAGCCGCCTGGCTGATGCTGCAGCGGCAGGAGCCCGGCGACTACGTCCTCGGCAGCGGCCGCGCCCATTCGGTCGCCGAGCTGGTCGACGCGGCCTTCGCCGCGGCCGGGGTCGAGCCCGGGGGCCGGCTGCGCGTCGACCCTGCGGCGACCCGCCCGGGTGACAACGATTACGCACTCGCCGACCCCGCGAAGGCGAGGGAGATCCTGGGATGGACGGCCCGAACCGGCTTTGCGGAGACGATCGCCGAGATGGTGCAAGCGGACCTCGAGCGGCTTCGCCTGGCCGATTAGTCGAGAAGCCTTCATCTCGATGGTTCGTTGGATACGCTGGAGTCCGTGACTGGGAGGGGCCAGCAGCGGTGAGGAGGCGGCGTGCTCTGATCACCGGGATCACCGGACAGGACGGGAGCTATCTGGCTGAGCTGCTCCTCGAGAAGGGCTACGAGGTCCACGGGCTCGTCCGCCGGCTCTCGACCGAGAACCACGTCCGCCTCCACGGGATCCTCGACCGCCTCGTCCTCCACAGCGGCGACCTGCTCGACCAGCGCTCGCTGGCGGCGGCGATGCGCAAGAGCCGTCCGGACGAGATCTACAACCTGGCGGCGATGTCCTTCGTCGCCACCTCCTGGGAGCAGCCGAACCTGACCGCCGAGTTCACCGGCCTCGGCGTCGTCAACGTGCTCGAGGCGATGCGCGAGGTCTGCCCAGGCGCCCGCTTCTACCAGGCCTCGTCGAGCGAGATGTTCGGCAAGGTGCGGGAGACGCCGCAGCGCGAGGAGACGCCCTTCTACCCGCGCAGCCCCTATGGGGTCGCCAAGGTCTTCGCCCACCACCTCACCGTCAACTACCGCGAGAGCTACGACCTCTTCGCCTGCTCGGGCATCCTCTTCAACCACGAGAGTCCGCGCCGCGGCCTCGAATTCGTCACCAGGAAGATCAGCCACGCGGCGGCGGCGATCAAGCTGGGGCTGGCGAGCGAGGTGAAGCTCGGCAACCTCGATGCGCGTCGCGACTGGGGCTACGCCCCCGACTACGTCGAGGCGATGTGGATGATGCTGCAGCAGGACGCCCCGGACGACTTCGTGATCGGGACCGGAGAAGACCACTCGGTCGCCGACGTGGTGGCGGTGGCATTCGACGAGATCGGGCTCGAGCCGGAGCCATACGTGCGCCAAGACCCCGATCTGGTCCGTCCGGCCGAGGTTGACACCCTCATCGCCGACGCCTCGAAGGCAAAGCGGCAGTTGGGGTGGGAGCCGGCGACGCGGTTCGAGCGGTTGATCCGCCTGATGGTCCGCGCCGATCTGGAGCGACTGCCGGGCGATGGAGTGCAGCGCCTTCCCGTGGCGGCGAGTGCGGGGGCGCGCTGAGTGGACGAGGTCGAGCGCCTGAAGGACGAGCTGTCGCGGGTCATCGCCCATCGCTTTGCCCTGCAGGAGGCGCTGGCGGCGGCCGAGAGCGAGCGCAACGCCCTGCGCTCGGCGGGGGAGAAGCTGCGATCCGAGGCCGGCGGGGCGCACCGGGAAGTACAGAGGCTGCACGCCCGCAACGCGGATCTGCACGGGGCCCTCAACGTGGCGAACGCCGAGAAGCAGCGGCTCGAAGCGGCGCTCGCCTCGGCGCTGCGCGTCCGCGACGACCAGCGGGAGATCGCGAAGCCCGGTGGGAGCCCGCCGGCGGAGGAGCGGCCATCCGCGGCGGCGGTCGGCAACGCTTCCACCCCGGCGGCCGGTTCCCGACAGGAAAAGGAGCAGCCGCGGAAGCTGCGCAGCCTGCCGGCGGCGCCGGTGATCGAGGTCAGAGACCTCTGCAAGACCTATCGGCTGCCGACCGAGCGGGTGGAAACCCTGAAAGAGCGGATCCTGCACCCCCTGCGCAGCAGCCGCAGCTCCCGCCTGCAGGCCCTCGAGGACGTCTCCTTCGACGTCCGCCGCGGGGAGTTCTTCGGCATCGCCGGCGCCAACGGCTCGGGCAAGAGCACGCTCCTGAAGCTGCTCGCCGACGTCTACGCCCCGGACGCGGGAACGATCCGCACCGCCGGGCGGATCGCGCCCTTCATCGAGCTCGGGGTCGGGCTCAACCCGGAGTTCGCCGCCTACGACAACGTCGTGATCAGCGGCGTGATGATGGGCCTGGAGCCGGAGGAGGCGCGGTCTCGCTATCCGGAGATCATCGAGTTCGCGGGCCTGGAGAAGTTCACCGAGCTGAAGCTGAAGAACTACTCCTCGGGGATGCGGGTGCGGCTGGCCTTCGCGATCACGGTCCAGGTCGACGCCGACATCCTCCTGATCGACGAGGTCCTCGCCGTCGGCGACGCGGAGTTCCGGGAGAAATGCCTCGAGCGCACCCACCGCCTGAGGAGCGAGGGCAAGACGGTGGTCCTGGTGACCCACTCGATGGAGGCGCTCGCCAACGAGTGCGACCGGGCGATCCTGTTGCAGCACGGGCGCATCGCGGCGGAGGGAGATCCCGCCGAGGTCGCCCGCACCTACCTCCGGGACCTCAGCGGTCGCGAACCCGAGCCCGGGGGCGAGGCGGACGGCAACGTGGTCGAGCTGGTGGAGGGGTAGCGATGGAGGCGACCTTGGCAGCCCCCGAGCTGAGACTCAACACGGGCCCGCAGGCCTTCGGCAAGGACCCGCGCCGCTTCTGGATCCTGGTGCGGCTGACCGCGGTGGCCCAGTTCAAGCACATGTACGCGGGCTCGCTGCTCGGCTACTTCTGGACGTTGGCGCGGCCGCTGCTGATGTTCGCCGTCATCTACGTCGTCTTCAGCGAGGTGCTCGGGATCGGCAACGGGGTCCCGAACTATCCGGCGATGCTGCTCCTCAACCTGCTGCTCTTCCAGTTCTTCACCGACGCCGCCAACCGGGCCCTGCCCTCGATGGTCCAGAGCGAGCCGACGCTGCGGAAGATGTCCTTCCCCCGCGCGGTGGTGCCCTGCGCGGTCGTCCTCACCGCGGTCTTCACCTTCGTCCTCAACCTGATCGCGGTGATGGCGATCGTCCTCGCGACCGGCCTGGAGCCGCGGCTGACCTGGCTGCTGATCCCGCTGCTCTGCGCGGCGATGATGGTGATCGCCCTCGCCGTCTCCTTCATCCTCTCGACCCTCTTCGTCCAGTTCCGGGACGTCGGGCAGATCTGGATGGTCCTCTCGCTCGCCCTCCTCTACTCCTCGCCGATCATGTACCCGGCCGAGCTGGTGCCCGACAGGTTCAAATGGATGCTGATCGTCAACCCCCTGGCCCCGCTCTTCGAGCTGATGAGGAAGTGGGCGGTCGACCCTGAGGCCCCCGCGCCGGCCGCCGCGGCCGACAGCGCCTGGGGCTGGGCGGGCCCGCTCCTGGTCACCCTCGCCCTCTGCCTGGCCGCCGCCTACCTCTTCCGCAACCGCTCCCGATCCCTGGCGGAGCTGCTGTGAGGGGCCTGCGGCACGGCTGCGTGCTCCTGGCGGCGCTGGTGGCGCTTCTCGCCGCCGGCTGCGGCGGCTCCGGGTCGACGGCGACGGGCGGGACGAGCGCGGAACCGGTGAGCGAGGGCGGCGTCACCGTCGCCCAGATCGAGAAGTACCCCGCCGGGTCGCCGCAGCGCACGGTCCTCGAATGGTGGCGGGACCTGCAGCTCAACGACCCCGAGCATGCCCGCACCCTCTACCTCGAACCGCCCCCGCTCCCGGATCTGGCCGGGCAGTTCAACTACGTCGCCGGCGACTTCGACGGGCAGGTGACGCTCCTCTCCAGCGAGGAGGAGGAAGGGGCGACGACCGTCCTGGTGCGCTGGGCGCCGATGCCGGGCGAAGCGCGCCGGGAGCCGCTGCGCCTGGGTCGCGACGGCAACGTCTGGAAGCTCGCCGAAGCCCGCTTCATCGACCTCGAAGTTGCCCGTCTGCGGCAGGAAGAAGAAGGGGAGTAGCGGTGTCCGACGGCGCAGGCAGCGAGGCGCTGACGCCGCTCCTGGTCGACGGCTCCGGTCGCGACGGGACGACGCTGGTGATGCAGCTGTTCGGCACCGCGGCCGAGATCGCCTTCGACCGCACCTACCCCTACGAGCAGCGCTACTTCAGCTATCTGCTCTATTGGTCGCGGCTGCCGACGCTCGAGGGCTGGGACGAGTCGCGCTGGAACCTCGACCATCTCGCCCACGCCGAGGTCCTGCAGGAGACGCCGGTGGTCGGGCCGCTGCCCTGGCACGAGCGCTCG
>DASTBO010000114.1:0-57314 GCA_035712025.1 Solirubrobacterales bacterium | reverse complement strand
AGACACATCTCGCTATGGCTCGATGTTGAGTGTCTGGAGAGGGGCACCCCGGCCCCCTGCCACACAGGCTCAGGGCCTGCACCCGCCTGAATCTTGCTTAGCGGCCCTCTACGAGGGTGGCGGTGTAGAGGAGGCGGGCGGTGGTGTATTTGCAGCCGTAGGTGGCGCGGGTGTTGACCTTTTCCTGGGGTTCGCCCTGGCGGATGTCCGTCGCGTTCTTGCAGGCGCCCTCTTCGCGGCTGGCGCGCCAGACGTTGGTCGTGGTCAGGTCCTGGGCGAAGGCCGGGGCCCAGGTGGGCACCGTCAGGCCGACGATGTCGCCCTTTTCCGCCTTCAGGTTGGCGCTGAACTTGACCGTCTGCCCCAGGTAGGGCGAGAGCACCTTGACCGAGCCCTGTCGCCGCAGCGTGTAGCGCGGCGGGGTGGTGCCGGGAACGCGGCGGAGGATCGCCAGCCGCGCCTGCGGCGGCGTCCCGAAGAAGCCGTTGAAGAAGGTCCGCTGGCTGCCGGTCGGCTGCGCCAGGGTCAGCGTCCAGGACTTGATCGTGCCGTCGTTGGGGACGACGAAAGGCAGGCTCGCCTGGCCGTTGTTGACCTGGAAGCCGGTGACGCTGCCGATCGCCTGGCAGGGCAGGTCCGGGCAGGACGGGTCGGGCTCGGTGGCCGTCTGGCCGAGGATCACCGTGGTCCGGCCGCCGGCGGCCTCGCCGTCGTCGACGGTGAGGCTGACGAGAAGCAGCAATGCCGAGCCGACCAGGCCCAGGACCAGCCAATGCGCCTTGAACGCACCGGTGGGGGCCAACCCTCGCGAAAACCTCGACATGAACGCTGCTCCTCTCGTCATTGGTCGCTGCTTGAACACGGCAGCGTAGTCCGCCGGGCGGTTGGAGAAGGCGCCTCAGTCGGTCCGCGCGCTGGCGGCGTCCTCGATCGCAATCGCATAGCGGACGCGACCCACGCCTTCGAAGCCGAGCGCGTCGCTGGCCGCTTTGGTCAGGTCCCAGGCTCGGCCGTCGACGTAGGGCCCGCGATCGATCACCTGGGTGACCACCGACCTGCCGCGGTAGACGAACTTGACCGTGGTGCCGCAGGGGAGATTCTTGTGCGCGACGCCCAGCGTCATCGGCCGCAGCGTCTGCCCGCAGGCCGTCTGGTTGCCCCAGAGGCCGGGCCCGTACCAGCTGGCGCCGCCGTAGCGCCAGGTGCCGAAGGTGTGTTCCTCTTCGGCTTCGGCGCTGGGAGTGAAGCTGGAGGCGCCGCCGGTCGCCGCCTGGGCGCCGGCAGCGACCCCGGCGAAGAGGGCGAGGAAGGCGGCCAGGGCAATCGCCCAGCGCACGGAGGTTTGGTTGATCGTCTGCATCTCTTTCCAGGCGCTTGCGGGGTTAGCTGACGGGCTCGCGCTGAAAGAGCTGCGCTACGCGGCACTCGCCGCGATTCGCCCCAACTGATTGGGCCCCCCGCTCCCCGCGCTATGTAGGCGGAGATTCAGCGGAAGTTGGCGGCAGATTAGCAAACGCTAAGACAGAAATCCGGCGCAGGCGTCGAGCAGGCGTCGTTTCCATCCTTTTGGCTCCCATAGGGGCGCAAATCATGGAAACGATGTAGCCGTGGCCAAAGAAATAGAAGAGGCCCCCTTTCGGGAGCCTCTTCCTTAGCGGGCCTGTAAGCCGGATCCTGTCTTGAGCGGCCATCTATCTCTGCGGCCTACCTGGACCTCGCCGAGCCGGGTCGACGGTCCTGCTTGGCCTTGCACCGGGCGGGGTTTGCCTGGCCGTTGCGTCACCGCAACGCCGGTGCGCTCTTACCGCACCATTTCACCTTTGCCTGTACGCGACTCACGTGTGGCCGCGCCATCGGCCGTGTCTTTTCTGTGGCACTTTCCCGCGGGTTTCCCCGGGTGGGCGTTACCCACCGCCCTGCCCTGTGGTGTCCGGACTTTCCTCGGAGGGTTTTCTCTCCCCCCGCGGTCCGCTCGGCCCGCCTGCCGATGGTAGCTCGATGCGGCAATTTCGCAACAGATTGCGGGCTCCTGACGCCGACGGGCCGAAAACGCTCCATATAGGCGGGTTTTCGGCCCGTCGGCGGAGAGCGGCGTAGACTCGCCGGCCATGCGAACGGCTGTGGTGACCGGCGCCGGCAGCGGCCTTGGCCGCGCGATCGCCGCCGCGCTGGTCGAGCGCAGCTACCGCGTCCACGTCACCGACGTGGACGCCGGGGCGGCCGACCGGGTCGCAGCCGAGCTCGGCCCCGCGGCGCGCGGCTCGGCCCTCGACGTCCGCGACGAGGCGGCCTGCCGCGGTCTCGCCGACTCGATCGGCCGCACCGGCTCCCTCGACCTCTGGGTCAACAACGCCGGCGTCTTCTTCAGCGGCCCGCCCTGGGAGCAGGGCGCCGAGACGCGGCAGACGATGCTCGACGTCAACGTCACCGGCCTGATGAACGGGACGATCGCCGCCCTCGGGCCGATGCGCGCCGCCGGCAGCGGCCACGTCGTCAACGTCGTCTCCCTCGCCGGGATCGTCGCCGCGCCGGGCGAGGTCGCCTACTCGGCCTCCAAGCACGCGGCGATGGCCTTCACCCTGGGGACGCTCTTCGACCTGCGCCGCGGCGGCGAGAAGAAGATCCGGATCTCGGCCGTCTGCCCGGACGGGATCTGGACCCCGATGCTCGAGGACAAGCTCGACGACCCCGATGCCGCCCCATCCTTCTCCGGCCGCCTGCTGACCGCCGAGGAGGTGGCGAGGGAGGTCGGCAAGCTGACCGAGCGCCCGCGCCCGATCCTGATCGTCCCCCGCTGGCGCGGTCCCTTCCTGCGCGTCGTCGACCTCTTCCCCCGCCTCTCCCTGCGGCTGCTGCCGCTGGTGATGTGGGACGCGCGCCGCCGGCAGCGGCGCTACAAGAAGCTGATCGAGTCGGGTAAGTGGCCCTGAGCCAGGCCAACCGGCCTGCTCAGACCTTGCGGAAGACCCCGACGACCTTGCCCAGCACCTTCGCCTCGGTGGTCAGGATCGGCTCCATTTCCTCGTTTTCGGGCTGGAGCCGGATGTGGTCCTTCTCGCGGAAGATCCGCTTCACGGTCGCCTCCTCGCCGATCAGGGCGACGACGATCTCACCGTTGGCGGCATCGTCGCTCGGACGCACGATCACGTAGTCGCCCTCGATGATCCCGGCGTCCTTCATGCTTTCGCCGCGGATCTGGAGGATGTAGTCGCCGTCCTCGCCGCCGATCACGTCGGGGACTTCGAGGTACTCCTCGATGTTCTCTTCGGCAAGGATCGGCTCGCCGGCGGCGACCTGGCCGACCAGCGGCAACCCGCCTCCCGGGCTGATCGTCCGCTTCGCCTTTTCGTAGAGCAGCTCGATCGCCCGCGGCTTCGACGGATCGCGCTTGACCAGCCCCAGCTTCTCCAGGTTGGCCAAATGCGCATGCACGGTCGAGGACGAGTGCAGTCCCACGGCTTTTCCGATCTCTCGCACCGTCGGCGGGTAGCCGGTCTTGGCCGCGTACTTGCGGATGAAGTCGAAGATCTCCTTCTGCCTCTTGGTCAGGTCCAGTTCCATCGTCGGTCGCGTTTCCTCCGCCGGGTCAAATAGCCGCAAATTCCCTTCGAACACTTGTTCGCAAGGCTACCGCCTGCCCCGGACGCCCGCAACCACCGGCCCCCCCTGCACGCAAACATCTAGAATCGAGCGCCCCCGAGCGGCTGTGGCGGAACTGGTAGACGCGCAAGGTTGAGGGCCTTGTGGGTGGAAACACCCGTGATGGTTCGACTCCATTCAGCCGCATGAGAACCCCCGCTTGCGGGGGTTTCTCTTTTGCTCGGAGCGGACGCTCGGGTCATGGGGGTGAGGTCGCAAGCGACTATCGCCCACTGGCGTCGGTCGGTCGGTGCGCGTACGCAGCCTCCCTGACCGCCTCGTCGGTCTCCAGAGTCGCCCCCAGGGCACCGCCGATCGTCCCCAGCGCGCTCGAGAGCCAGGCGATGCGCACGTAGTCCCAGACGTCCGTGTCTCGTCCGAGCGCTTCCGAGAGAAGCGACGGCTCGATCAGCAGCAGGGCGGCGAGCAGGCTGGCGACGAAGACGAAGAGGTAAAGCGCAGCGACTCCGAATGCGACCGTCGCGGTGGTTGCCAGGTTGAACAGCGTCACCTGCTCGCGCACGCGCGGGGCGGGTGCCCGCTCCCAGAGGCGGTGGCCGGCGATCAGCGTCAACGAGGCGGCGGCGATCGAGGCGAGGCCGGCGATCGCCAGCCGCAGCGGGCCGAGGGTTGCGGCGATCTTCCAGACTTCGATCTGGATCAGGCCGAAGGCGACCGCCGCGACCGCCGCCAGCATCGCCCGCCAAAGCCGCCCGACCAGCCGCCAGGGGTGGTTGGCGCCGACCATCCCGACCAGCAGCCGCAGGTTGCCGCTGATCACCCGGGCGACGTAGGCGGCGCCCCCGTCCTCGTCGACGTCGCCGGCCAGCTCGGCGAGGCGGCGCCGGACCCCGAGCCCTGCGCCGGCCGACTGGGTGGCGCGGCCACGCTCCGGATCGCCGACCAACGTCCCGACCGCATCGGCGGCGACGTCATAGAGACGCCGGCGGCGCCTCAGGACGCCGAGCGCCGGCAGCGAGACCAGCGCCACGCCGTGGGTGCGGCTGGCATGGCTGAGCAAGGTCCGATGCGCGAGTCGCAGGGGCAGCTCGGTGATCGCCACCGCCAGGTCCCAATCGGCGTCGAGCAGCAGGCGACGGGCTGCGGAGACGAGCTCGGTCAGGTGCACCGGCGGCTCGGCCAGCGGGTCGGTGAGGGCCTCCGACTCCCACTCGACCTCGGGGTAGCGCTCGGCCAGGGCAGCGCCGAGGTCGGCTGCCAGCTCGTCGGCCGCTACCTGGTCGATTGCCGGCGAGACGATCAGGCCCAGCTTCACCTTCGCCATGGCGATCGCACGGCGGCTAGTGCCGCCGGGCTTCCAGTTCCTCGATCCGCTCCAGCAGGTCGCAGGCGAGCGCCGCGCCGGCGACGTTGAGGCCGAGGTCGTGACGCAGCCGCGCCAGACGCGCGAGGCGTGCCGCGGCGTCCACGTCGACGGGGTCGACGGCGTCGAGCGCGATCAGCCGCCGCACCAAGTCGGGATGCAGGCCGGAGCGACGGGCCAGCGCCCGGGCGTCGACGAGGACGAGCGTCGTGCCGGGCGACATCAGCGCCCCTGCCTCGGGTCGAACCGCGAGACCGCGGCCAGCTCCTCGAACAGCTCGCGCTCGCGTTTCTCGAGCACCTTCGGAACGACGACTCTGACGCTTGCGTAGAGATCGCCTTTGCGCCCGCCCGGGCCCGGCATCCCCTCGCCTCTCAGCCGCAGACGGCGGCCGCTGGAGGAGCCGGCCGGGACTTTGACCTTGGCGCTGCCGTCGAGGGTGGGGACGGGAACCGTGGCCCCGAGAGCCGCCTCCCAGGGCGCGACCGGGATCTCGACCACGAGGTCGTCGTCTTCGCGCCGGAAGCGCGGGTGGCGTTTGATCCGCACCCGCAGGTAGAGGTCCCCCGCGGGCCCGCCGCTCGCCCCGCCCCCGCCCTGGCCGGCGAGGCGGATTTTCTGACCCTCACGTACGCCGGGCGGGATCCGCACCTCGAAGTCGCGGCCGTCGGCGAGCGAGATTTTCTTCTTGCCGCCACGGGCCGCCTCCTCGAGCGTGACCTCGAGCGTCGCCTCCTGGTCGCCGCCCCGCATCGAAAAGCCCTCGAAGCCCCCGGAGGCCCCTGGCCGGCCGCCGAAGAAGCTCTCGAAGAAATCGCTGAAGCCGGCGCGGTCGCCGAATCCCTGGCCGTCGCCGCCTCCGAAGCCGCCGCCGAACCCGGAGGCGCCGCTGACGTCCTCGCCGGCTTTCCAGTTCGCCCCGAGGCGCTCGTATTTCTCTCGCTTCTCGGGATCGCGCAGAACCTCGTAGGCCTCCGAGACCTCCTTGAAGCGGTCCTCGGCGCCGGGATCTTTGTTGACGTCCGGGTGGTGTTCGCGCGCAAGCTTGCGGTAAGCGCTGCGGATCTCCTCGTCGCTGGCGCCGCGCGGGACGCCCAGTACCTCGTAGTAGTCACGGAAGCCGACCGCCAATCAGTCCTCGCCTTCTCTGCCGGGCTCCTGCTCCCGCTCTGAGCTGCCGCCGTTCCGCGACACCACCACCTGCGCGGGGCGCAGTACCCGCTCGCCGTGGCGATAGCCCGAGCGGGCGACGTCGAGCACGGTGCGGTCGGGGACCTCGTCGCTCTCCTGCGCCGAGATCGCCTCGTGCAACTCGGGGTCGAAGCGATCGCCCGCGGCGCCAAGTCGTTCGACGCCCTGCCGGGCGAGGATCGCCTCCATCTGCTCGAGGACGCTGCGCAGCCCGTCGGAGGGCTGCATCTCCAAGGCCCGGTCGACGCTGTCGACCGCCTCGATCCAGTCGAGCAGCAGCCGCTCGGCCTGTTCGGCGACCCGGCGCTCCACTTCCTGCGCCGAGCGCTTGCGGTAGTTCTCGAGGTCGGCCAGTGCGCGCAGGTAACGCTCGTCGTCGAGTCTCTCCTCCTCACTCACGGGTGAACTCGGCATCGACGACTTCCTCCTCCTCGGCCGCCGGCTGGCCCTCGCCGCCGTTACCGCCGTCTTCGGGGCCGGCCGTCGCACCGGCACTCTGCAGCGTCTGGACCATCTGCTGGAGGTCGGAGACCAGCGGCCGCACGCGGTCGAGACCTGCCTGCTCCTCGATCGCCGCCCGCGCGTCGCGGACCAGCGCCCCGGCCTGTTCTTTCTGGTTGACCGGCACCCGGTCGCCAAGTTCCTCGAGCTGCCGTTCGACCCGATGGGCGAAGGCGTCGAGCTCGTTGCGAGCGTCGACCTCTTCGCGCCGCTGGCGGTCTTCGGCCGCGTGTTCTTCGGCCTCCTTGATCATCCGCTCGATGTCGGAGCTGTCGAGGTTGGTCGTTTCGGTGATCGTCACCTGCTGTTCGGCGCCGGTGTCCTTGTCGCGCGCCGAGACGTTGAGGATGCCGTTCGCGTCGATGTCGAAGGTGACCTCGACCTGCGGCTCGCCGCGCGGCGCCGGCCGGATTCCTTCGAGCCGGAATTTGGCCAGCTGCCGGTTGTCGCGCGCCATCTCGCGCTCGCCCTGGAGGACGACGACGTCGACCGCGGTCTGGTTGTCCTCGGCGGTCGAGAAGACCTCGGTCCGCCGGGCGGGGATCGTCGTGTTGCGCTCGATGACCTTCGTCATCACGCCGCCCATCGTCTCCAGCCCGAGCGAGAGCGGGGTGACGTCGAGCAGCACGACGTCCTCGACTTCGCCTTTCAGCACGCCGGCCTGCAGAGCGGCGCCGATCGCGACCACCTCGTCGGGGTTGACCGTCTGGTTCGGATCCTTGCCGCCGGTCAACTTGCGCACCAGCTCCTGGACTTTCGGGATCCGGGTCGAGCCGCCGACCAGGATCACCTCGTCGATGCCGTCCGCGCTGAGGCCGGCGTCTTTCAGCGCCTGTTCGACCGGCCCGCGGGTGCGCTCGACCAGGTCCTCGACCAGCTGCTCGAACTTCGACCGTGCGAGCGTGACGTTGAGGTGCTTCGGACCGGACGCGTCGGCGGTGATGAACGGCAGGTTGATCTGGGTCTGGGTGGTCGAGGAGAGCTCGACCTTGGCCCGCTCGGCCCCTTCGTACAGCCGCTGCAGCGCCTGCGGGTCCGCCGCCAGGTTGATCCCCTGGTCCTTTTCGAATTCCTCGCTCAGCCAATCGACGATCCGTTTGTCGAAGTCGTCGCCGCCGAGGTGGCCGTCGCCGCTGGTCGCCCGCACCTCGATCACGCCGTCGCCGACTTCCAGCAGCGAGACGTCGAAGGTGCCGCCGCCGAGGTCGAAGACGAGGACCGTCTCGGAGTCTTTCTTGTCGAGGCCGTAGGCGAGCGCCGCCGCGGTCGGCTCGTTGATGATCCGCAGCACCTCGAGGCCGGCGATCCTGCCGGCGTCTTTGGTCGCTTGGCGCTGTGCGTCGTTGAAGTAGGCGGGGACCGTGATCACCGCCTCGGTGACTTTCTCGCCGAGGAACTTGGCCGCGTCGTCGGCGAGCTTGCGCAGCACCGCGGCCGAGATCTCCTCCGGCGCGTGCTGTTTTCCGCGCACGTCGAAGCGGACCGCGTCGCTGGGCCCTTTGACGACCTTGTAGGGGACGGTCTCGATCTCGGTCTGGACTTCGTCCCATTTGCGGCCGATGAACCGCTTGGCCGAGTAGATCGTCGCCTCGGGGTTGAGGATCGCCTGGCGTTTGGCGATCTGGCCGACCAGCCGCTCGCCGTCCTCGGTGAAGGCGACCACCGACGGGGTCGTCCGCGAGCCCTCGGAGTTCGGGATCACCTCGGCCTGTCCGCCCTCCATCGTCGCGGCGACCACCGAGTTGGTCGTGCCCAGGTCGATTCCGACCGCCTTCGCCATCGTGCCTCCTCCCAGGCCCGGGGTGTCCGGGCCGTTCGCCGTTTGCGGGCTTGCACACGTTCCTGGTAGGACGGCGAAGGCTGGCGTCAAGAGGTTTAAGACTGCCTGCTGAAGGAATAGGAGGGTTTACCGGGCGGCGGCCTCGAGCATCTCGACTATGGGTCCGGGTGATCCCGGAACTGCCCGTCCACGGACTGCAACAGCGGAAGAAGAAGGCGCATGCGCGACGGCGCGCATCCAGCGAGTTCGCCTCTCACTATGGCCCGAGAGCGCCATCTTCTGGCCCTGGCCGAGGCTGGTGACCGGGCCGCCACCGAGGAATTGGTGACCGCCTTCCTGCCGGCGATCGACGGGGTCGCGAACCGCTACCGCAGCTTCCGCAGCCTCGAACGCCGGGAGCTCCAGCAGGAGGGTGTCGTCGGCCTGCTGCGCGCCGCGCGGCGGTATGACAGCCGCCACGAAACGCCGTTCTGGGCCTATGCCGGATGGTGGGTCCGGCAGGCGATGCAGCAGCTCGTCGCCGAGCTGACCAGTCCCGTCGTCCTCTCCGACCGGGCCGCCCGCAGCCTCGTCCAGATGAAGCGGGGGCGCGCCGCCTTCGCCCAGGCGAACCGGCGTGAGCCCTCCGACTCGGAGCTCGCCGAGAGCGCCAGGATGCCGCTGGACCAGGTCCAGCATCTGGTCTCGGTCGAGCGCGCCCCGAGCAGTCTGCAGGCACCTCCACCCGGCAACGAGGATCGGGCGCCGACCTTTGTCGAGCGGCTCACCGATCCGGCCGCCGAGGAGGAGTACGAACGGGTCGTCGACCTGGCCGAGGGGAAGCACATCGAGGAACTCGCCGCTGGCCTCGAGGAGCGCGAGCGCCGCATCGTCTTCGCCCATTACGGGATCGGCTGCCGGCAGCTGACGCTGCGCGAGATCGGCCGGGAGTCTCACCTCAGCGCCGAGCGGGTGCGGCAGCTGGAGGAGCGCGCCCTCGCCAAGCTCCGCGCAATAGTCGATCCGACGATGGAGGTGGCGTGATGGACGTGGTAATTGCTGGTGGACACGGGAAGATCGGCCTGCGGCTGGGCAAGCAGCTGGCCGCGCGCGGCGACCGGGTCAGGGGACTGATCCGCAAGCCCGAGCAGGCCGAGGACCTGGTTGCCAACGGCATCGAGCCGGTCCTCTGCGACCTCGAGGCCGACGATGACGTGGGAGCGGCGGTCGAGGACGCCGACGCCATCGTCTTCGCGGCCGGCGCCGGTCCCGGCAGCGGGGCCGAGCGCAAGTGGTCCCTTGATTACGGCGGCGCCGTCAAGCTGATCGCGACGTCCAAGGCCAAGAGGGTGACTCGCTACGTGTTGGTCAGTTCGATCGGCGCCGGCGAACCGCCGGCCGAGGGAGGCGGCGTCTTTGGCGAGTACCTGCGGGCCAAGGCAAAAGCCGACCAAGAGCTCGAAGCGAGCGGCCTCGATTACACGGTCGTGCGTCCAGCGACCCTCACCGACGAGCCGCCGACCGGCCTGGTCACGATCGCCGACCGGGTGGAGCGAGGCGAGATCCCGCGTGCCGACGTGGTCGCGGTCCTAGCTGCCGTCCTCACCGCCGACAACGCGGTCGGCAAGACGTTCGAGGTGGTCTCCGGCGAGACGCCCGTCGAGGCGGCGGTCGCCGCGCTCTGAGTCCGGTCAACACCGCTCAGGGATTGAGCTGGGCGTAGGCGAGGCGAACCGCCATTGCCCCCTCGCCGACCGCCGAGGCGACGCGCTTGATCGAGCCGGCACGGACGTCGCCGGCGGCGAGGATCCCCGGCACCCCGGTTTCGAGCAGGGCGGGCGGCGCCTCGCCGTTGCGGCTCTCCGGCACCGCGCCGGGCCCGGTCAGCACGTAACCGTGGTCGTCGAGCGGGACGACGCCCTCGAGCCAGTCCGTGCACGGTTCGGCGCCGATGAAGACGAACAGCTCGCTGACGTCGAGGCGGCGGCGCCCGCCGCTCTCCAGGTCCTCGACCATGACGCCTTCGAGAGAGTCATCCCCGCACAGCTCGCGGATTTCGGTTTTGCGAATCACCTCGACGTTGGGCAGGCGCTCGATCCGGTCGGCCAGGTAGCGCGACATGTCGCGAGTCAGCTCGCCATGGCGGAGCAGCAGATAGACCTTGCTGGCGCGGCGCGAGAGGAAGGCGGTCGCCTGCCCGGCCGAGTTGCCGCCGCCGACCACGGCGACCGGAGCGCCGACGCAGAGCTGCTCCTCCATGAAGGTCGCCTCGTAGTGGACCCCGCCGCCCTCGAAGTGCTCGAGCCGCTCGACCGGGAGGCGGCGATAACGGGCGCCGGTGGCGATCAGCAGCCCCCGCGTTTCCAGCGTCGAGCCGTCGTCAAGCGCGATCGTGTGGGCTCCGTCCCCGAGCTCGAGCCCGACCGCAGCGGCACCGACGACGATCCGGGCACCGAACTTGCGCGCCTGGATCATCGCTCGTTCGGCCAGCTCGGCGCCGGAGATCCCCGACGGGAAGCCGAGGTAGTTCTCGATCCGCGAGGAGGTGCTGGCCTGGCCGCCGACGGCGACTCCGTCGACGGCGACGGTGAGCAAGCCCTCGGAGGCGCCGTAGACGGTCGCCGCCAGGCCGGCCGGCCCGGCGCCGACGACGACGAGGTCGCTGACCCGGTCGCGCGGCGGCTCCTCGCGCATCCCGGCCGCCGCCGCCAGCTCGGCGTTGCCCGGGTTGCGCCAGACCCGGCTGCCCCAGACCACGACCGGGGTCTCCTCGGGCCGGACGCCGAGCCGCTCGAGAAGCGCCTCGGCCCGGGGGTCGCGCTCCGGGTCGAACCACTGGAACGGCAGCCGGTTGCGGGCAGCGAAGTCGCGGAGGCGGTGGGTGTCCGGCAGGTAGCGCGAGCCGACGATCCTCAGGCCGGCGCCGAGGCCCGTGAGCAGCTCCCGACGCAGCAGGAAGGCGCGCAGCACGAGGTCGGCGAGGGCCGGGTCTTCGCCTACCAGCCGGCGCAGCGTCTCCGGCGCCACCTGCAGTACCTCCCCGGCCTCGCGGACGACCGTCGTGTAGAAGGCCGGCTGCCCAGTCAGGAGGCTGAGCTCGCCGAGGAAGCGGCGGGGGCCATGGACGGCGACCGCGAGCTCGTCCCCCTCGGCATCGGCATGGGCGGATACCAGGCCCTCGAGGACCACGAAGAAGTCGTAGGGAGAGTCGCCCTGGCGGTAGAGGCGCTCCCCCACCTTCGTCGGCGAGCTGCGCCCGCGCGCCGTCAGCGACTCGATCTGACTCTCGCTGAGCCGCGGGAAGACGCCGTCGCGGTCGGGGGTCTCGGTGACCTCTTGCTCGGCGGCGCCCATCTGTTCCCTGGGTAGGCCGGTGGCGGCAGCTTGTCAACCGAGGGTAGGCCGAGGAGGCGGGCGCTGGACTTGAAGCAGCCTCCGTGTGTCCTACCGGTGAGGGTGCACTCGGGATGGCAAGGGTGGCGCGCGCGATGGCGATCTGAAAAGAGGCAGGGTGGATTCAAAACAACTTGACGTTGACGCTGATCGTCGTGGAGGTCGGACTCGAACCCTAGGTCGCGACGCCCTGGCGTCGGCTGCGTCGAAGCTCTGGCTGATCCCGGTCGGCTGCCTTCTCGCGGGGGCTGCGCTCTCCCTGGCGACCACCGCGATCGACAGCGCCAACGGGTTCGACCTGCTGCCGAGCACCCTCACCGGTTCGCCGAGCGCTGCCCGCCAGATCCTCGCGACGATCGCGCAGTCGACGGTGCAGCTGACGGGGCTGGTGCTCAGCCTCAGCTTGGTCGTGATCCAGCTCGCGATGGGGCAGTTCTCGCCGCGGATCGTCCGCTCGCTGCTCAACGACCGCCGCAGCCAGTGGGCGATCGGCATCTTCGTCGGGACCGTCGCCTTCACCCTCCTCTCGATCCGCCGGGTCGGCGAGGGCGGTGAGGTGCCCGGGCTGACGATGCTGGTCGCCTACCTGCTGGCCCTCGTGAGCTTTGCGGCGCTCCTCCTCTACATCCATCACATCGGCCAGTCGATGCGCGTCGCCGGCCTGATCGACCTGGTCGGCGACGACCTGCGCGACGAGCTCGACGACCGCTACGGCGAACCGATGGCGGACGCGACGGGAGGTTCGCCGGCGGACGCGATCGCAGCCCCCAAGCCCGGCGTCGTCTGCGAGGTGGATCGGGAGCGCCTGGTCGGGCTCGCCGCCGCGGCCGACTGCCAGCTCGAGCTGGTGCCGATGATGGGGGACTTCGTCCCTTCCGAAGCGCCGCTGATCCAGGTCGAGGGCGACGACGGGCGACTGGACCGCGCCGCGGCGGTGCGGTCGGTCGTGCTCGGCGGCGAGCGCACCCACACTCGCGACCCGGCCTACGGCTTCCGCAAACTCGTCGACATCGCCGAGCGCAGCATCGCCCAGCCCTTCGACGATCCGACCACGGCCGTGCAGGCGATCGACCGGCTCCACGACTGCCTGCGCCAGCTCTCCGGCCGGCAGCTGGGCAGCGGCGAGTGGCGCGACCGTGAGGGGGTCGTCCGGCTGCGCGCCCGCCAGATCACCTGGGAGGGCTACGTCCGCCTCGCCTTCGAGGAGCTGACCCTTGCCGGCGCCGGCTCGCCGCAGGTGGCGCGGCGCCTCTTCGCCGCCCTCGACGACCTGCTCGCGACCGCCCCCGCGGCCCGCCGCCCGCCGCTCGAGCGACAGCGCGAGCGGCTCGTGGCGGCGGTCGAGGAGGCCTACGACGACTGGCGGGCGGTCGAGTCCGCCCAGATCCCCGACGTCCAGGGGATCGGCTCCGGTGCCGACGTCGCGGCGGCGCCGGGAGCGTTGGAAGGAGTCGAGCGGTGAAGCAGGCCACAGATCATCGGTTGACAGGAGCACCGCGGCGGCCTACCGGAGAGAAGAGATGACGACCCAGTTGCAGACCGAGCAGGGAATCGTGCGGGTGCCGACCGGGACCTGGACTGTGGATCCGATCCACTCCAGCGTCGGCTTCGAGGTCAAGCACATGATGATCTCCACCGTCCGCGGGCACTTCAAGCAGTACGAGGGGATGCTGGAGGCGGCCGAGGACTATCACGACTCACGGGTTCGGGGCAGCGCCCAGGTCGCGTCGATCGACACCAACAACGCCGACCGCGACGAACACCTTCGGGGACCGGACTTCTTCGACGCCGAGCACTGGCCGTCGATCACGTTCGAGTCGACGGCGATCGAGCACCTCGAGGCAGGGAGCTACCGGGTCACCGGCAATCTGACGATCAAGGGCGTCACCCGCGAGATCGAGGTGGAGGCCAACGTCGAAGGCGCGGCCGTCGACCCCTGGGGCAAAGATCGCGTCGGCATCGCGGTCCGCGGCTCGATCGACCGGACCGAGTTCGGTCTCACCTGGCAGCAGTCGCTCGTCGGCGGCGGGCTGCTGGTCGGCGACCAGGTCGCGCTGCGAATCGACATCTCCGCGGTGCGGGCCTAGGGAGGGCAACGCCGTGGCGATGGCTCATGCCAAGGCAGGCCCCCGCGGGGGCTACGCGACCGTCAATCCGTACACCAACGAATTGTTGCGGGAGTTCCCAGCGCTGCACGGCGAGCAGATCGATCGGGTCATCGAGCGGGCTCACCGCGCGTCGGGGCCGTGGCGGCAGCGATCGGCGGCGGAGCGGGCCGGAGTGGTCGCGCGGGCGGCGCTGCTGATGCGGGAGCGCTATGAGGAGCTGGCGGGCACGATCACGCTCGAGATGGGGAAGCTGATCCGCCACAGCCGGGCGGAGTTGGACCTGACGATCCGAATCCTCGAGTACTACGCCGAGAAGGGCCCGGCGCAGATCGCCGATCAGCCGCTGGAGATGGACGACGACGGCTCGGCGCTCATCCGCACCGAGCCGCTCGGGGTCCTGCTGACCGTGCAGCCGTGGAACTTCCCCGCCTACCAGGCGATCCGGATCGTCGCCCCGAACCTGGTGCTCGGCAACACGATCCTGCTCAAGCACGCGCGGAACGTGCCCCAATCCGCGCTGGCGATCGAGGCGCTGTTCACGGATGCCGGCGCTCCCGAGGGCGTCTTCACCAACGTCTTCGTCGAGGTGGCGGACATCGCGCGGATGGTCGAGAGCCCGCTCGTCCAGGGCTGCTCGCTGACCGGCAGCGACCGGGCCGGTTCCGCCTTGGGAGAGGAGGCCGGCCGCGCCCTCAAGAAGGTGGTGCTCGAGCTGGGTGGCAGCGACCCGTTCATCGTCCTCGACGGCGACAACCTCGAGCGCACCGTGGAGGCGGCGTTCGTCGGGCGGATGCACAACATGGGCCAGGTCTGCACCAGCGCCAAGCGGATGATCGTGATGGCCGACGTCTTCCAGGACTTCCTCGACGGCCTCGCCGAGCGGATGGCCGAGCTCGAGCCCGGCGACCCGTTCGACGAGGAGACGACGCTGGCGCCGCTCTCCTCCGAGCGGGCGGCCGAGCTGGTGATCGAGCAGGTGGACGAGGCGATCGAGAAGGGCGCCGGCGTGGTGACCGGCGGCCGCCGCATCGACCGCCCGGGCGCCTTCGTCGAGCCGACGATCCTGGTCGACGTCACCCCGGAGATGCGCGCCTACCACGAGGAGCTGTTCGGTCCGGTCGCCGCGGTGTACCGGGTCGAGTCGGACGAGGAGGCGATCGCCCTGGCCAACGGCTCGCAGTACGGGCTCGGCGCAGCGGTGTTCGGCAGCGACAGCGAGCGCGCCCAGGCGGTGGCGGACCGGCTCGAGGCCGGGATGGTCTTCGTCAACCACCCGACTGCCTCGGAGCCGAGCCTGCCCTTCGGCGGAGTCAAGAGCTCCGGCTTCGGGCGCGAGCTCTCCCACCTCGGAATCCTCGAGTTCGGCAACCGCAAGCTGATCGCGACGACGCCCACCGACGCGCCGATCCGCGACGCCCTGGGCTAGCTCGAGTCGATCTCGGCGCCCGCACCGCATGGCGATCGCCGCGCGCTCCTTGAGTCGCCCCCAGCGCCCGGTCGCCAGGTGGACATTTCCCGCCTCGAGCGCTAAGACCGCCGGAGCTTTTCGAAGATCCGCGGGTGGCCGCTGACCGACATCCGGGCGCTGAGCTTGATCAGGGGTTGGGGCATCAGGTTGAACATCGCCCCCAGCGCTTGGTATTTGCGGTCGGGGAGGGAGACTGCGCGGCCGGCCGCGGCGTGGCGGAGGGCGGCCTGGGCGACGGTCTCTGGCTTGGACCAGAGCCATCCCGGCACCCAATCCGTGTCGTAGGCGGCCCCGACGTGGGCGCCGGTGGCGGTGAAGCCGGGGCAGACGAGGGTGAGGGAGACGGGAGAGCTTGCGAGCTCCTGGCGAACCGCGAGGGTGAAGTTGGCGATGAAGGACTTGGTGGCGAAGTAGACCGCGTTCTGGGGCATGGGTGCGCGATGGAGGAGCAGGGAGACGTTGCAGATGGTGCCGCCGTCGGTCTGCATGGTCCGGGCGGCGGCGGAGGTGAGGCGGCAGACGGCAAGGGCGTTGACGCGGATCATCTCGGACTCGGACTCGACGTCGGCCTCGACGAACGGGCCGGTTCGGACGGCGGCTGCGTTGTTGACGAGGAGGTCGACCGGGTCGTTTCGATCCAGGAGTCGCGCCTCGACCCGCGCGAGCTGGGCGGCGTCGCCGAGATCGGCGGCCAGGACCTCCGGCGTGCCGGGGAGCTCTGCCGCGACCCGCTCCAGCTCCTCGGGCTCGTTGGAGACGAGGATGAGTCGCGTGCCGTTTCGGGCGAGCTCGTGGGCGAACGCGAGGCCGATGCCGCGACTGGCCCCCGTGATCATCGCCAGCCGCCACTTCACGCGGGCCAGTCTTCCACAAGGGTCGCCATCTCGGCCGCAAAGCTCGAGGTCGCCGTAGAGTCCGGCGCCTGAAACGGCGCACCTCCACCCTTCTTCTCCTCGGCGGGGCGACCGTCGTCCTCAACCTCGTCCTCGTCTGGCTCGACGAGCGATTGAAGGCGACGGGCGGGCCGGGGATCATCGGGCTCGAGTTCGCCGGCAGCCTCGGGCGGGTGGAGGAGATCCAGGCCGAATGGGGCGGGCACGGCGAGTACCTGGCCCGGCTCTCGCTCTGGATCGACTTCGGTTTCATGGCCGCTTACGGGGCGTTCTTCGCGCTGGCCGCCGTCGCGGTGCGGGACTTCGCGGCGGCGCGCGGCCTGCGGAGGCTCGCGGCGATCGGCGTCGTCGCGCCGGCGTGCGCCATCGGCGCGGCGCTCTTCGACTTCGCCGAAAACAGCCTCTGGCTCCTCGTCCTCGGCGGCCATCTGGGCGAACCCGCGCCGCCGATCGCGACCGCATGCGCCAGCCTCAAGTTCCTGCTGATCGCGGTGGCGATCGTCTACTCGCTAGCCGGCCTGCTCGCCTGGCTTCGCTTCCGGCGCACCTAGCTCCCGCTCCATCTCCGCCGCCAGCGCCGGGTGGCGGTACGGGCCCTCCCCGCGCAGGGCGACGATCGCGTTCCGTCGCGTCTCGTCGTCTTTGTTCTGGCCCAGCTTGCGCTTAATCTCGAAGCGGTCGACCGGGATGCGCAGGCCGACCGTCCCCCGGGCGATCGGCGTCGCTTCCTCGCGGTCGAGGTAGGCGGGCCGGTCGCGGCGGCGCTCGAAGTGCGCCACCAGCCGGGTCAGCACCTCGAGGTTCTCCTCCTCCCCGAGCCGCTGCGGCGTCCCGTGCAGGTGGGCGACGGTGAAGTTCCAGGTCGGGACCTTGCTCTCGGCCGTCGAGTACCAGCCCGGCGAGATGTAGCCGTGGTGGCCCTGGACGACGACCAGGAGCTCGCCACTGTCGATCTCGAGGACCTCGTCGTCGGGCCGCCCCAGGTGGGTGAGCAGGGTGAGGCCGGCGGCGTCCTCGTCGACCAGCACCGGGTAGTGGGAGGCGCGGAGGCCCCCCGCGGTCGTCGTCACCAAGGTCGCCCAGGGGTGCTCGCGCACCAGCCGCTTGACCAGCTCCGGGTCGTCCGAGGCGAAAAGCGGGTTCGGGCGCATGCCCCATCTTCCCAACTCGGTGGGAGGCCGACGCGCACGCGCGGCCTCCCTTTTCGATCTCAGCGGGGAAACAGCCGGTTGGCGATCTTGGGATCGCCGAGCTGTTCGAAGGCGATCAGCCTGCCGCCCTCGTCGTAGGTGAGGACGTCGGCCGCCTCGTCGCTTTCGCCGTCGAGGGTGACCTTGGTCAGGACCACGACCTTGTCGCCGTCGGCGACGAAGTCGTGGGGTTCGGTCTTCAGCCCTTTCTCGCCCAGCTGGGCCCAGAGCCTCGCGACCTCTTCCTTGCCGGTGTAGGTGCCGCTGAGGGAGCTGTCCCCCCGAGCGGTCCAGACGACGCCGTCGTCCATGTTCTCCATTGCGGCAGCGGCGTCGCCGCTGGAAAAGGCCCGGTATGCGGCTTCAGCCGTTTCCTTGTTTGCCTGTGCGCTCATACTGCGACCTCCTTTGCGCTCACCACCGACGCTAACCGCGCGAGGTCCGGGAACGCAAAGGCCCGGTTGGCCAAACAGCCCGGTTCATTTGTGCATCTGGTCCGGTGCTCAGCCGTTGATGCAGAGCGGGCTCGGCCCGGCGTTCTCGCAGGAACCGACCGGGCCGCGCTCGGTCAACTTCCCGACCCGGAAGTGGAAGGTCGTCGGCGGTCCCGCGACGCCACCCCGCCCGATCGCCCGCACCCGAAAGAAGTTCTTCCCGGGGCCGACCCGGTAGCGCTTGGGCGATCCGCAGGTGCGGTAGCGGTGGCCCTCGAGCTTGCACTGGAAGCGAACGGCCCTGCCGACGGCCCGGAAGCGGAAGCTGACCTTGGTCCCCCCCTTCTTCCTGTCGACCCGTTTCGCCGGGTGGTGGGTGATCACGACCCGGACGCGCTTGCCCTTCGCGCCGGGCTCCGGCCTCGCCGCCGCGAACGGGTTCGTCGAGGTGAGCAGCTGGTAGCGCTGGCCGGCGGCGGCGCAGAAGGTCGTGGACGGGCACGAGATCCCAAACATCCCGTTGCCGTCGGGCTGACCGAACGGAATCTGGTTCTCGAAGGCCCAGGCGGCCTGGCCGCCGGTCGGGTCCGTGGAGGTGAGGAGGTCGGCGTTGTTGTCGACCGCCACGCAGGCCGAGACCGAGGGGCAGGAGATCGAGGTGATCGGCAGGCCGCTGCCGGCGGTCACCGCGTTCCAGCTGCCCGAGCTGCCGGGCGATTCCGAGGTGATGATCTGGCCGGCGCTGGCGGTGACGCAGAGGCCCGTGCTGGGACAGGAGATGCCGTTGAGGCTGGCTTCTCCGACCGGCGCACCGACCGCCCTCCAGGCTCCCGCCCCGCCGTCGGGGTCGTCGCTGACGACGATCTGGCCTTCGTTGGCGACCGCGGCGCAGAAGCTCGTCGTCGGGCAGGAGACGCCGCGGAAATCGAAGGGCTTGGGCAGCTCGGCGACCGCCCAGGCGGAGGCGTCGCCGGTCGGGTTGGAGGAGGTGAGGATCTTGCCGCCATAGCCCACTACGACGCAGAACGAGGCGCTCGGACAGGAGACGCCGAACATGTGGATGTTCGGGCCGCTTTCCGGCTGCTTGACGACCTTCCAGGCCGAAGGATCGCCGGCGGGATCGGTGCTGGTGTAGAAGCGGCCGTCGAGGCTGGCGGCCACGCAGAGCCCCATCGTCGGGCAGGACACTCCGCGGATCTGGGCGCCGCCGTAATAAACCTGGTCACCGGGAGCGACATCGTCGGGCGCCTGGAAGCTCCCGCTCGGGCGTCCCACCCGCCATGCGGACGCGCCGCCGGTCGGGTTGACGGAGACCGCGATCGTGCCGTTGCCGCCGACGGCGGCGCAGAAGGAGGGGCTGGGGCAGTTCGTCGCGTAGAACGCCGCCTGGGCGGAGCTCTGCGACAGCTGGGTGACCGACCAGTCCGAAGCCGAGGCGGCCGCGGGGGTGAGCGCCAAAGCCAGGAAGAGCCCCAGGCAGGCGCCCAGGCGGAATACCCGCCGTGGGCATCGCGCTGCGACCGTCTCTCCCCCTGCCGTCATCTGGATCAGGAAACCCGGCTGTCCAGGATTCGATGCGGTCCGTCTCCCACTCCTTTCGAGCAGCCGGTAGACGCCCAGCTACTCGACCGCGGAGCCGAGGGCCTTGTCGATGAAGGGCCCCAGCAGCTCGGCCACCATCTTCGCCGCTTCCTCGGCCGACTCGCCGGGCGTGGTCACGTAGCTGATCGCCAGCCGCACCAGGCTCTCGGCCAGCCGCTTCACGTCCTGCTCGGGCGCCTCCGGCCAGCCTTCTTCGATCACGCTGACCAGCCGCGCCGTCGCCCACTGGACCACCGGCAGCCCCTGGGTCGTGACGAAGGGCAGCATGCCGCCGGTGCCGTCGTCGCTGAGGAGGATGCGGATCAGCGGGTCCTCGCCGGCGGTGCGCAGGAAGTGCTCCAGCGCCGCCCCGATCGCCGCTCGCGGATCGTCGACGTGCTCCAGGACCGCCCGCTCGACGTCGTCCATGAAGCGTTCCGCCTCGTGAATGACGAAGGCGAAGCCGAACTCGTTGCGGTTGCCGAACTCGTTGTAGAGGGTCTGGCGGCTGACGCCGGCCCCACTGGCGATGTCCGCCATCGTGATCTCCGACCACGTCTGGCGCCCGAGCTGGTCCCGCGCCGCGTCGAAGACGGTCTGCCGCAGCAGCTCCCGCGCAGCCTCCTGGTACGGGGTCCTCCCGGTGGACACGCCCCCTATCGTCGCAGCGGCGGCGGTCAGGCGTATCTCAGGCGTCGGCGGCGACCGGTTCGAAGTCGACCTTGTCGCGCACGCCGCAGTCCGGGCAGGCCCAGTCGTCGGGCACCTCGCCCCAGGCGGTTCCGGCCGGGAAGCCCTCGCGCGGGTGCCCCGCCTCCTCGTCGAAGACGTAGCCGCAGCTGGGGCATCGGTAGGCGCTCATGCGGGCCGCCCGTAGCGCTCGAGCACCCGACCGAGCTTGCGCGGGTGGATGTTGGCCTTGGTCACGTCGCCTTCGTAGTGCTCGAGCAGGCGCGGGTCCATCACCCGGCGCCAGAGCGGCGGGAACCAGGCGAGGACGATCATCCCCGCGTACCCCGTCGGCAGCTGCGGCGCCTCGTCGACGTGGCGCAGCGCCTGGTAGCGGCGAGTCGGGTTGGCGTGGTGATCGCTGTGCCGCTGCAGGTGGTAAAGGAGGACGTTGGAGGCGACGTTGTTGCTGTTCCAGCTGTGCTCGGGGAGGCAGCGCTCGTAACGCCCATCCTCGCGCTTCTGCCGCAGCAGCCCGTAGTGCTCGAGGTAGTTGACGACCTCCAGCAGCGAGAACCCGATCGCCGCCTGGAGCAGCAGGTAGGGCAGGACGACCGGGCCGAAGGCGATCGCCAGGCCGGCGAAGAGGACGACCGTCATCGCCCAGGCGCTGAGGACGTCGTTGTGGATGCTCCAGTGGGACTTGCCGAGGCGGTCGAGGCGGGCGGTCTCGATCCCCCAGGCCGAACGCAGGCTGCCGATCACGGTGCGTGGCAGGAAGGCCCAGAACCCCTCCCCCAGCCGCGAGCTGGCGGGATCCTCGGGGGTGGCGACTTTGACGTGGTGGCCGCGGTTGTGCTCGATGAAGAAGTGGCCGTAGCCGGTCTGGGCGAGGGCGACGCGGCTGAGCCACTTCTCGGAGCTGGCGCGCTTGTGGCCGAGCTCGTGGGCGGTGTTGATCGCGATCCCGCCGACCACCGCCATCGTCAGCGCCAGGCCGACGTTTTCCACCAGCGAGAGGTCCCCGCTCGACCACATCCAGCAGGCGAAGACGAGGCCGGCGTACTGGATCGGGATGAAGACGTAGGTGCACCAGCGGTAGTAGCGGTCCTGCTCGAGGAACTTGAGGACGCTGTCGGGCGGGTTCGTCGGGTCGCGCCCGATCGCCATGTCGAGCAGCGGGAAGAGGCCGAAGACCAGAACCGGGCCGAGGAACCACATTCCTCCGAAGCCGGTGACGGAGACCCAGAACCAGGCGAGGAACGGCGAAAGCGGAACGATGATCCCCAGCAGCCAGGCATATCGCTTGCCGTCGGTCCAGGCCGCCGGATTGACGTCGACGTGCTCGTGATGGTGGTGATGATGCGCGTGCTCGGCGTGTGCCTCCATACCCTCTCCTTGTCAAGTCCCCGCAGTTCGTCGCTCATCTTTACACAGATGGTGGACATGTCAAGGACAGCTACAAGGCGGCACCACCTGTCGGATGGACGAATTCAGCGGACGCTGAGTTGGAGCCCCCTGCGGGGCCCTTTTTCAGCGGACGCTGAATTGGTTCTAGATCTTGAGAAGCAGGAAGGTGTTCAGCACGAAGAGGACCGAGAAGAAGACGGTCGCCCGGTCCAGGTTCTGCTCGACCATCGAGCCGCCGCCGATGCCGCTGCCGCCGGCGCCGCCGATGCCGAAGGCGCCGGAGAGGCCCGCGTCTTTCCCCGAGTGCAGGAGCACGAGGAAGATCACGACGATGGCGATGATCACCTGGATGATGCTGAAGAACGTGAACACGGTCGGGAAAGTCTAGGCGATCTAGGCCTGGTCGACCTTCTCCGGCTCGCGCGGGTGGGTGCCGTTGCCGTTGGCGCCTCCCGACCCGTTGCCGGCCCCGTCGAGGATCTCGAGCGCCTCGCGGCGCAGCTCGGCGTCGAGGACGGCGAAGTCCTCGTCGGAGAGCTTGCCGGCGGCATGGTCGAGCTCGGCGTCGCGGATCTCGCGGTACTTCGCTTCCTTGCGGGCGTCGGCTTCGCTGCGGACGAGGGCGCCGCGGCGGCGGCCGCGCGAGGGCCAGAGCGCGATCAGCGCCCCGGCGAGGGCGATGATCCCGCCGATCCACATCCAGGTGACGAGCGGGTTGACGATCACCTTGAAGGTCGAGGGGGCCCCGGAGGCGAGGAAGCCCTTCGCCACCCGTTCGGCGGCCAGGCCCTGCAGGTTCGTGATCTGCTCGAACGCCTGGGCGCGCAGGCTCGGGTTGGCGGCGGCGGCGCGCATCAGCGTTCCCAGCGCTTTGCACTGCGGCGGCGTCCCGGGTGCCCCCCGGACGCAGGCGCGGAAGCCCTGGTCGGCCAGCCGCGCGCCGCGCTGCACGCCGGCGACGTTCGGCGCCTCGGCGATCCAGAGGTCGTGCCCGAGCCCGGTCCGAAGGCCCACCTCGCTGGTCGCCTCGCCGGAGAAGTAGGTGCTGATCAGCCCCGCTTCCTGGCCGGTGGGACGGAAGAACTGGCGGCTCGGCCGGACGAAGCCCACCACCCCGCCGTCTTCTTCGATCCGCAGCACCGATCCGAAGCCGAGCTTCTCCTCGTCGACCGAGACCGTCGGCTTGACGTAGGTGATCGTGCGACCGTCGACGGTCGTGCTCTCCCCCGGCCGCAGCTCGACGTCGCGGTTGGTCTGGAAGCTGGAGGAGGCGGCGACGCCGATCAGGAGGACGATGACGCCGACGTGGACGATGTAGCCGCCGTAGCGGCGGCGGTTGCGGCCGACCAAGCCGACCAGGGCCTTGCCGCCCGGCTCGCCGCTGAGCCGCTTGCGCGCCTGGGTCCCGGTCCAGAACTCCTGCGCCAGGCCGGCGAGAGCGAAGGCGGCGAAAGCGAAGAGAGCCAGAGCCCAGAGGTTGTCGGCGGCGTCGGTGAAGACGCCGAGGAGCAGGATGACGATGGCGGCAACCGCGACCGGCACCCGGAAGACCCGTTTCGCGGTCTCCCAGCTGACCCGCCGCCAGGCGAGCAGCGGTCCGACGCCGGTGAAGAGGACGAGCCCGATCGCCAGCGGCGTCGTGTAGCGGTCGAACCAGGGCGCCGCCAGCGAGGCCTTCTCGCCGGTGAAGAGTTCGGAGATCAGCGGGAAGAAGGTGCCCCAGAAGATCACCGCGGTCATCCCGACCAGGAGCAGGTTGTTGACGAGGAAGACCGACTCGCGCGAAGCCAGCGAGTCGATCCGCTTGGTCGAGCGCAGGTCGTCGAGGCGGCTGACGATCAGCACCGTGGAGCCGACCAGGACCACGCCGATCAGGCCGAGGATGTAGGGGCCGACGGTGTTGTCGCCGAAGGCGTGGATCGACTGCAGGACGCCGGAGCGGACCAGGAAGGTGCCGAGCAGCGCCATCGAGAAGGTGCCGACGATCAGGCTCGCGTTCCAGACTTTCAGCATCCCCCGCTTCTCCTGGACCATGATCGAGTGCAGGAAGGCGGTGCCGAGCAGCCACGGCATCAGCGCCGCGTTCTCGACCGGGTCCCAGGCCCAGTAGCCGCCCCAGCCGAGCTCGGTGTAGGACCAGCGGGCCCCGAGCAGGAGGCCGAGGCCGAGGAAGGCCCAGGCGATCAGCGCGAAACGGCGGGTGGCGCGGATCCACTCGGCGTCGAGCCGGCGGGCGACCAGGGCGCCGATCGCGAAGGCGAACGGCACCGTGAAGGCGACGTAGCCCGAGTAGAGCATCGGCGGGTGGATCATCATGCTCGGGTGCTGCAGCAGCGGGTTGAGGCCGACCCCGTCGACCGGCGCCGGGTCGAGCGTGGCGAACGGGTCGACGTCGGGCGCGAACAGCATCAGGCCGACGAAGAAGACGGCGACGCCCATCATCGCCGCGGTCGCCCAGGGGACCAGGTCGCGCAGCCTGTTGCGGGTCGCATACAGCGCGGCGCTGGCGGCGATCGAGAGGACGAAGGCCCAAAGCAGCAGCGAGCCCTCCTGGCTCGACCACATCGCCGCCAGCTTGTAGCCCGAGGGCGTCTCGATCGAGGAGTGCTGCTGGACGATCTGGAATGAGAAGTCGTCGCCGAGGAAGGCGATCTCGATGATCGCCACGCAGGCGGTGACCAGTGCGCAGAAAGCGTAGACGGCGCGGCGCGAGAAGAGGAGCAGGCGCTCGTCGCCGTTGCGGCCGGCGATCGCCAGCGCGCCGGCGGTCAGCGCGGAGAGGAAGGCAAGGCCCAGCAGGGCGCTGCCGAGGCTAGCCATCAGACTTGGTGGTGAACTTCGACGGGCACTTCGTGATCAGGGTTTCCGGCTCGCCGACGAAGACGCCGTTCGCGATCGCCCCGGTGAGGACGATCTCGCGGCCGCCGCGGAAGGGGTCCGGGACGGTGCCCCGGTAGGTGACGGGCATGCCCTCCCCCTTGCCGTCGCGGTCGACGACGCGGAAGGCGATCCCGCTGCCTTCGCGCTGGATCGAGCCCTTGACGACCTTCCCGGTCATCTCGTAGGTGGTGCCCGGCGTCGCGCTGAGGATCTGCGAGGGCTCCTTGGCCTCGGTCGAGGCCGAGAAGGAGGTGTAGATCAGCGCCACCGCGAGCAGCACGGCGGTGCTGAGCGCGACGACGAGCCGGATCTTCCGCTTCCGCTGAGGGTCCACAGGCGCCTCCGATTATCGCAAGTGGGAGAATGCGGCCCATGGCCGACCCCGTTCTGCTCATCACCGGCGCCAGCAGCGGCATCGGGGCGGCGACCGCCCGGGCGGCGGCGCCGGGCTACCGGCTGGTGCTTGCCGCGCGCCGCGAGGAGGAGCTGCGGCAGCTGGCCGAGGAGCTCGGCGGCGAGGAGCGGGCGGTCGCCGTCCGCTGCGACGTCACCGAGTGGGACGAGGTGCAGGCGCTCGCCGCGACCGCCCTCGACCGCTTCGGCCGCATCGACGCAGTCTTCGCCAACGCCGGCTTCGGCGCCTCGCGCGGCTTCCTCGAGGAGTCCCCCGAGCACTGGCGCTCGATGGTCCTCACCAACGTCTACGGCGTGGCGCTGACGATCCGGGCCACCCTCCCCCACCTGCTCGAGCGCGGCGACGGCCACTTCCTCGTCACCAGCTCGATCGCCGGCCGCCGGGTCCTGCCCGGCTCGCTCTACTCGGCGACCAAGTGGGCGGCGACCGCGATCGGCGAGGCCCTGCGCCAGGAGCTGCGCCAGATGCACGAGAACCACGGCATCCGGGTGACCCTGATCGAGCCGGGGATGGTCGACACCCCCTTCTTCGACAACAGCCCGGGCGAGTACGCCCTCCGCGACGACGACATCGCCCGCGCGGTGATGTACGCGCTGGAGCAGCCGCCCGGCGTCGACGTCAACGAGATCCTGATCCGCCCGATCACGCAGCCGCTCTAGAGCAGCATTCGCACCAGCCGCCAGTAGCCGCGCAGCATCAACCGCGCCGGCCGCGAGCGGGCGAGCGGGCTGATCAGCTCGGAGTCGAGGTCCGGGCTCAGCCAGGAGGCGAATTCGGCGGCGCCGACGGTCCGCTGGCGCCGAACCTGGCGCCGCTCGCGCAGGAGGCGCGGCAGCCAGCGCAGCACGGCGAGGTTCGCCCGCAGCTTCTGCCTTCCCCAGCCGCCGGTGGCCGAGACCGCCAGCAGCGCCAGCTCGGTGGCGAGCAGGGCCGGAGCGAGGAGGGCGAGGAGGGCCCCGGGGTAGGTCCGGAGCACGAAGGCGAGGCGGTTGCGCTCGAGCCAGAACCACTTCTCGGCATTGGCGCCGAACTCGTAGTCGTGGGCGACCACGGCCGCCGGCTCGATCCCGACCGGGTGGCCGGCGGCGCGAATCCGGACCGAGAGGTCGACGTCCTCGTGGTACATGAAGAACTCGGCCGGGAAGCCGCCCGTCTCGCGCCACCGCGTCAGCGGGATCGCCAGGCAGGCCCCGGAGGCGACGGTCACCTCGCCCGCCGCGGGCGCCCGGTCGAGCGGCAGGCCGTGATCGCCGGCCCAGGTGATGCCGGTGAAGTGGACGGGGTTGCCAGCGGAGTTGACGCGGCGGCCGTCGCCATCGGCGACCAGAGCCTGCCAGGCCCCCCAGCCGCGATCGTCCGTCCACGGCCGGCGGATCGCCGCGCCGAAGCCGGGCCGCGGTGCAGCGTCGGGGTTGAGGATCACCAGCAGCTCGCCGGAGGCGATCTCGGCGCCGGCGTTGCAGCCGCCGGCGAAGCCGGTATTGCCACCCGGGCGGACGATCCGCGCCCGCGGTGCCAGCTCCTCCACCACCGCGACGCTGCCGTCGCCGGGCTTGTTCTCGACCACGATCAGCTCGTCCCCCTCGCCGAGCTCAGGCAGCAGGGCGGGCAGCGTCTTCGTGAGGTCGTCGCGGCTCTCGTAGGCGACAACCAGGACTGAGAGCGTCGGGCGCACCGGCGCGGAGGCTATTCGGCCATCCGCGCCGGTGCTTGCGACGTGCGCGTCCGACTCAGCGGTGGGACTTCTGGACCCATGGGGTTCAAAAGTCCCACCGCTGTGGGGTCGCGTGCTTGCTGAGCGCGGCTCCTACTTGCCCTTCTTCTTGCCGCAGGAGACGACGTTCAGCTTGAACTTCTTGGCGTTCTTCTTCTTGCCGTTCTGAGCCTTCATGTTCACGATCGCACGCTGCGGCTTGGCGCAGGTGTTGGTCGAGTTGACGAGCAGGCTCTTCTTGCCGCCCTTCATGTTGAGGACGAACTTGTTCACCGGCACGTCCGGCACGGCCCGGAAGACCGTCTTCAGGCCCCCGGTGCTGCCGCTGCCGATCACGCCGCGCAGGTAGATCTCCACCTGGCCGCGCAGGTCGACGAGCAGGTCCGGCAATTTGTTGTTCGAGGAGACGAGGTACACCTTCCCCTGCAACTTCTTGTCGAGCAACGGCGACTTCGCCCACGCCTTGCCGTACACCGAGCCCTTCGGGCAGGTGTGGGAGGCGAGCTGCGGCCTGGTGCAGACGGTGCCGATGTGACCCTGTTCGAGGAACAGGGAGCGCGGCATCGTCACCGCGGTGCGGGCGATGTTGGCATCGCCGTTGCGCGCGGTCAGGGTGGCCTTCAGGCGCGGGTACTTGTTCCGCTTCGTCCCGCCGTAGAGCTGGATCTTCAGCTTCGGCTTGAAGGCGAGCCTGTTGCATTCGGTCGCCTGGAACGGATCGTTGACGGGATAGGAGCTGAACGCGGCCGGATTGGTCGGGTCAGCGCCGCCGCCGTTGATCGCCCCGGTCGTCGCCTGGGCGGCGCAGCTCGTCGGGTTGAGCATGAACTGGCTGCGATCGATGTCGAGATCGATCGCCCGCAGGTCCAGCTTCACCCCGCCGAACACGTCGGGGATGACGTCGGAGACCGCGTGGATCTGGGCGGTTTCGGGATCGACGTCGAGAGCCACCCGGACGACCACGGTGCCGAGGTCGAACGGGCCCGCCACCGCCGGCGTGATCGTCACCAGCGAGAGCGCGGCGCCCTTGTAGGGACCGGCCAGGTAGGCGCTGCCGCCGAGCTGCAGCGGGTTCGCGCCCGAACCGGACTTGGTCGTGACCGCGCCGATGCGGCTGGCGCTCGAGCAGCTCGGGCTGGCCAGCTCGGCTTTGCCGCTCGCCCCGGCGGCGGCCGCGATGGCCCCCTCGGAGCAGTAGGGGATGCCGGCCAGTTTCCCGGTCAGCCCCTTCGGCAGGGTGACGTCGACGACCTTCAGCTCCTGCTCGCCGTCCCGACGCCCGATGTTGACGTGGAAGGGCGAGTAGGCACCGCCTTTGGAGCTGTCGACTTTGGCTTTGTACAGCGGGTTGAACTTCCGCTCCGCCATCGTTTTCGGGCAGCTGCCACCGGTCGGGTCGTCCGAGAGGGTGACGGTCGAGCTGACCGGCTTCGATTCGCCGGGCCGCGCCCACGGTTCGAAGTGGCTGGTCCCCGTCGCCGAGCAGATCGGCGGGCTGGTGAGGACCGCTTTCGAGCCGTCGAAATGCACCCTGACCGATTCGAACGGCACCTGCGGCAACCCCGCCGGCTGATCGGTGAACTGACCGCTCAGGTCGTCGTAGATTTCCGCCGTCAGGTTGCCCGTGGTCTTGTTGGCCTTGACGCGGCCGACCAGCCGGGCGGCGATTCCCTCGGTCTCGCTCTTGGCTTCGAGCAGGATCCGGAACAGGTCACCCGATTCGGGATCGCTGCTCTTCTGGGTGCCGACGTAGACGTCGCCCACCAGCGTCTCCGCCAGGGGCGGCGAGTCGACTTCGACCGTGCCGATCTTCGACCCCGCGGGACATTCGTTCTCGTAGGTGCGCACGCCCTTCTTGAACTGGGCGTCGGTGCATTCGACGAGACCCTGCGCCCCGGAGGGGTTCAGGCCCATCCCGTTCGGCAGCGAGATCTCGGCTTTGCGCACGTGCGACTGCGAGATCCCTTCGCCGCCTTCTTTGGCGGGATCGAACGGCAGCGTCGTCTCGACGGTCGCCGCCGCGGGCGAGTCGACCGCTTTGGTGCCGGGGTCGACGATGACCCCCGGATCGAACGGCACTTTCTCGCAACCGGTCGGAGCGATGTCGGGCGGGAGTTTCGCCTCGAACGGCGTCGAGCCCTCGGGGAAGGTCGGGTTTTCTTCACCGTAGGAGTGAGCCCGGAACCAGGTCGAGTACAGGGTGGACTGCTCGTCCGGATCGAAGCAGGTGGTCGGGGTCGTGATGTAGGTGCCGTCCCCGGCATCGGCCTCTTCCACGTTGCCCGCTTCCTGGCCGAAGTTGACCAGCCTGCTTTTCAGGGTCGAGAAGGGTGCGGAGGGTCCCGGCGGTTTGATCGTGAAGCTCTCGTGGAAGTCGTTCTCCCAGGCAACTTCGGTTTCCAGGTAGACGACTTTGCTGAAGGCGACCACGAACCCGAACCGAGCCGGTTCACCTTCTTTGGGCTCAAGGTTGTAGACGGGGACTTTCGTGCCTTTGGTCGGGTCGGGCTGGATCACGAACCCTTTCGGGAGGAAGACTCCCGGAGGACCCGCCGGAACGACGCCTTCGGTGTTGACGACGAGCGTCACTTCCTCTACGCCCACCTGGGTGTCTTTCGAGCAGGCCGGGACACGTCCCATCGTCCCGCCCGAGCCGGGGATTTCACCTATCGCTTCGAAGTCCGCTTCCGAGCAGTGGGGCGTCGCCTGGGGATTGACCGTGAGACCCGGGGGGAGATCCACCCGCAGGGTTTTGATCGTCCGGTTGGGGATGGGCTCTTCGATCGGTTTGAGGGTGCCGAAGGGCGTCCCGGTCACTTCGCCATGCCTGATGATGTACTGCGTGAACCCGATCGGCGGGTGGCCGCCCGCCTGGGTGAAGAAGAGGTCCGGCGTTTCCCCCGAGCAGGGCTCTTTCGCCGGATCTTCGTCTTCGAAGTTTTCGTAGCAGGTCCCTGCCTGGAAGCCGTTTTCTTTTTCCAGAGCCTCTTCTTGCGATTCGATGATGTTCTCGGTGTAGGCGGCCTGTGCTGCCACAGGAAGCGCAAACATCGTCCCGAGACACAAAAGAAGCAACGCGAACGCGCGCTTTGCCATCAATTTTCCTCCTCGTTTTTCCCTCAACGAGGACGCCCCCTGTGACGCCCCACGAACAACTCTCCCGCTGAAGACATTACACATCGGCAACGGCGTTTCAAGTGATTGGACTAGTTACTACCCGAGTAACCGTGTCACGAATCTGTGACGTGACACTGATGCGTGTTTCGTTTTCTCAACCGCGCTTCGAGCCGCCGCGCTTCTTCCCACCACATGGCGTCCGCAGCTTCGGCTTGCTGTTCGCCTTCTTGCCGTTCTGGGCTTTGATCCGGATGATCGCCTTGACCGGCTTGGCGCAGAGGTTGGTCGAGTTGACGAGCAGGCCCTTCTTGCCACCGGGCAGGGTCAGCACGAACTTCGTCACCGGCACGTCCGGGACACGGCCGAAGGTGGTGCGGATTCCGCCGCGGAAGCTGTCGATGCGACCGACGAGGTCGACGTCGACCTGGCCCTTCAGGTGGGCGACCATGTCCGGCAGCGTGTTGTTGGACGAGCGCAGGTAGACCGGCCCTTCGAGCGGTTTGCCGAGCAGCGGGGTGAAGGCGCGGGCCTTGCCGTAGATCGACCGTTTCGGGCAGCTCTCGGCGGCAAACTGGACCCGGGTGCAGACCGTGGCGAGGCTGGCCTGGTCGAGGAAGAGCGCGTGCGGCAGCGCGACCGAGGCCTTGCGGATGTTGGCGTCCTTGCCGCGCGCCTTCAGGACCGCGCGGAGCTTCGGGTGCTTCGCCCGCTGGGTCTTGCCGAACAGGCGGATCTTCAGCTTCGGGCGGAACTTGAGCTTCTTGCAACCGGTCGCCTGGAACTCGTCGGCGACTTTGAAGGCCGAGAAGGCGGCGGGGTCGAGCGGGTTCGCGCCGCCGCCGTTGATCACACCGGCGGTCGCCCCTTTGCGGCAGTTGGTGCCGTTGAGGGTGAACTCGTCGCGGTTGATGTTGAGGAAGACCGAGCGGACGTCGAGCTTGGTGCCGCCGAAGACGTCGGGAATGTCACTGGTCCGCGGGTGGATCTGGGCGGTCTCGGGATCGAGGAAGAGCGGCACGCGGACGACCACGTTGCCGAGGTCGAACGGACCCGCCAGCGCCGGGGTGACGATCGCGATCGAGAGCGGCGCCCCTTTGTAGCGGCCGGCGAGGTAGGCGTCGCCCTCGATCTTCAGCGGCGAGGGCCCGGTGCCGGCCTGCACGGTCGCGACCCCGACCCTGCTCTCCTTCGGGCAGACCGAGTCTTTCTTCTCCGCCGCGCCCGAGCGGCCCTCGATTTTCTCCAGCTGCTCCGGCGAGCAGTAGGGAACGCCCTTCAGCTTCGCGGTCGCGCCTTCGGGAAGGGTGACGTCGAGCCCTTTCAGCTCCTGCTGCCCGGGCGGCCGGATGATGGAGGTCGAGAAGGGCGTGAAGGTCTTGGCGACGTCGCTTTTCGGCTTCGCGTTGAAGCCGGGGGCGAAGGGCCTCTCCCCCATCGTCTTCGGGCAGGCGCCGCCGCCCGGCAGCGAGGCGAGGTCGAACTTGGCGGTCGGGGTCGCGGCCGGGTTGCCCGACCACGGCGCCAGCTGGCTGGCGGTCTCGTTCGGGCCGCAGGTCGGCGGGCTGCTGAGCGCCGCCTTGGGGCCACCGTCGACGGCGATCTTGAAGCTGGTGAACGGGACCTGCGGCAGGCCGCTCGGCAGGTTGTCGCTGTTGCCGCCGCGGAGGACGTTGGTCTTCGCCGGTTCGTCGAAGACCGCGGTCAGGCGACCGGTCTTCGCGTTGGCGACGACGTTGCCGATCAGCCGCACCGAGATCCCGTAGCGGGCCGACTCGGCGGCGACGAAGATCCGATACTCCTCGCCCGATTCGGGGTCGCGGCTCTTCTGCTCGCCGACGTAGACGTTGCCGGTCAGCGGGCCCTCGGGCAGCGGCGGCGTCGCGACGCTGACGGTGCCGATCTTCGAGGCCGGCGGACAGGCGACCGGGTTGCGGGTCCCCTTGCCGAACTGGGCATCGGTGCAGGCGGCGAGGCCGTTGGCGGCCGAAGGGTTGAGCCCCATCCCCAGCGGCAGCGAGACGCGCGCCGAGCGCATCGTCGAGGTTTCCTGGCCCGTCGCGCTCGCTTCGACCGGCAGCTTCACCTCGGTGGTGGCGCCGGCGGGCGAGTCAACCTGGTTGGTCCCGGGGTCGACCCCGAGCGACGGTTTGAAGGGAATCGAGCCGCAGTCTTTCGGGCTGGTGCCGGGCGGCAGCTTCGACTCGACGAAAGGCGAGCCGTTGGGGAAGTTCGGATCCGTGTTTTCGATCGAGTCGGCCCGCGCGTAGGTCGAGTAGGTGTGCTGGAAGGCCGCCTGCGACGGGTCGAGGCAGGTGCTCGGCGTGGTGAGGAAGTACCCGACGCCGGGGTCGGCATGGGCGCGGCCGTCGAAGACGAGGCGGTTCTTGAGCAGTTTCACGAACTGGACCTTGGGGACGTCGATCGTGAAGCCCTCGTGGTAATCGGAGTCCCAGGCGACGTCGGCTTCGAGGAAGATGTCGCTCGGGGGGACTACGGGAATTCCGGGAATCGCTTCGACCGTGAAGCCGAAGCGGGCGGGCTGGCCGACCTTCGGTTTGAGGTTGTAGACCTGCGCGGTGACCGGGACCGGAACCAGCGGCGTGCCTTCGACCGAGACGGTGACGATGCTTTCGCCGACGCGGGTGTTCGACGGGCAGTCGTTCGGGTGCTCGGCCGTGCACTGGGGAGTCGCACCGGGATTGACGCTGAGGCCGACCGGCAGATCTACCCGCAGCGTCTTCATGTTCACGTCCGGCACTTCGTTGAGGACGAAGGGCTGGTTCTTGACGATGAACTGGGTGATCCCGAACGGCGGGTGGCCCGCAGCGGTTTCATAGAAGAAGGTGGATTTCGGCTCGCTGTCCGGAGCGCAGGAGGAGATCTTGCAGGTCCCGGCCTGCCAGCCGTCGCTCGCGTTCGGCGGGTTGTTCTGCGGCGAGAAGACGACTTCGCCCGCCTGGGCGGCCCCAGGCAGCAGCAGCCCCCCGAACAGGACTGCACACGCGAGCAACTGTGCGGCCGGTTTCCTCACCTAAGCAGGTCCGTACCCAGGTGGACGAGGCGTTAATCGCATCAGCGCTTGCCCCGCTTGCCCGCCTTGCGGCAGGCGGGGGTCCGCAGCGGCAGCTTCTTCACCTTCAGCTTCTTGCCGTTCTGGGCTTTGAAGTTGAGGACCGACCGGTTCGCCTTGATGCAGAGATCGCGCGAGTTGACCAGCAGCCCCTTCTTGCCGCCCTTCATGTTGATCGTGAACTTGCTCACCGGCACGTCCGGCACCGGGAAGAAGACGGTCTTCAGCCGCTCCTTCGCCGAGCTGATCACGCCGCGGAGGCGGACGTTGACCTGGCCGTGCAGGTCGGCGAGCAGGTCCGGGAGTTCGTGGTCGGAGGCGACCAGGTAGACCGGGCCCTGGACTTCGTCGTCGAGCAGCGGCGTCTGCGCCCGGGCGTATCCGTATATGGAGCGGGCCGGGCAGGCCGCGGCGGCGAGCTGGACGCGGGTGCAGATCGTGCCGATGTGCCCCTGGTCGAGGAACTGCGAGTGCGGCAGCGTCAGCGCCGCCCGCTTGATGTTGGCATCGCCGGCGCGGGCGACCAGAACCGCGCGGAAGGCCGGGTGGCCGGTTCGGCGCATCGACTTGCGGCCGCCGATCAGCTTGGTGAACAGCTTCGGCTTGAAGCCGAGCGCCTCGCAGCCGCTCGCCTGGAACGGCGCACTGACCGCGACGGAGCTGAAGGCCGCCGGGTTCGCGGGGTCGCCGCCGCCGCCCTGCAGCACGCCGGCGGTGGCGAACGGCTCGCAGCTGGTCGGGTTGAGGGTGAAGTCGGGGCGGTCCATCTTCAGGTCGACCGAGCGGATGCTGAGCAGGGCCCCGCCGAAGACGTGCGGGATCGGATCCGAGACGGCCCTGATCCGGGCGGTTTCGGGATCGACGAACAGGGCCACCCGCACCACGACCGTCCCGAGATCGAACGGGCCGGCCGTGGCGGGGGTGACCGCTGCCAGGGAGAGAGGGGCCCCGCGATAGGGGCCTGAGAGGAAGACCTTGCCGTCGATCCTGTACGGAGCGGGGCCGGTGCCGGCGGCGACCGAGGCGGTGCCGACCTGGCTCGCGGCCGGGCAGCTGGAGCTCGCCCGCTCCTCGGCGCCGGCTCGACCGGCGGCCGCCGCAAGCGCGGCCTCGGGGCAGTAGGGGATGCCGCGCAGCTTGCCGGTCATCCCCGGCGGCAGGACGACGTCGGCGCCCTTCAGCTCCTGCTGGCCGTCGCCGCGCTCGATGTGCACCGTGACCGGGCTGAACGCCCCGGCCCTGGGGCTCGCCGGCCCGGCGCCGAAGGCTGGACCGAACGGCCGCTCGGCCAGCGCCTTCGCGCATTTGCCGCCGCCGGGGGCGGTGCTCATCGAGAACGCGTCCTTGGGATGGGCGGGCGCAGTGCCCGACCAAGGGGTCATCGTCGTCGTCGCCTCGTTCGGGCCGCAGGTCGGCGGGCTGCTGAGCACCGCCCGGGCGCCGCCCTCGAAGCTCAGATCGAAGGAGGTGAACGGCACCTGCGGGGCATCGGAGATCGTCGTCGTCAGCTGCCCGGTCTGCGGGTCGGCCCGCACCTTGCCGACCAGCCGCACCGAGATCCCGTAACGGTCGGACTTCGCTTCGACGAAGATCCGGTACTCCTCGCCCGAGGTCGGGTCGCGGCTCAGCTGCTGGCCGACGTAGACGTTGCCTTCGAGGACTTCTTCGGGCTGCGGAGTCGTCTGGTCTTCCAGCGGCGGCGACTCGATCCGCGCCCGGCCGACGATCGACTGCGGCGGGCAGGCGACCGGGTTGCGGGTCCCCTTGCCGAACTGGGCGTCGGTGCAGGTCTGCAAGCCGTTGGCGGCGGAGGGATTGAGGCCCATCCCCCGCGGCAGGGTCACCGTCGCCTGCTTGGTGTGGGAGCTGTCCTGGCCGTCTGCGTCCTCGAGGTGCGGAACGGTGACGCTGACTTCGGCTCCGGCCGGGGAGTTGACGACCCCGGTGCCGGGATCGACCTCGATCGCGGGCTCGTAGGGAATCGTGTCGCAGCCTTTCGGCGAGGTGCCGGGTCCTTCCGCTTCGCTTTGCGGCGGGATCGGCGACTCGAGGAGGGAAGATCCGGCGGGGAAGCTCGGGTCCGGTTCCCCGTAGGAGTCGGCGCGGAGGAAGGTCGAGTAGATCGACCCGGAGGGCCCGCCCGGCGCTTCGCCCTCTTTCCAGTCGTCCTTGTAGGCGGGGCCGAAGCAGGTGGTCGGCGTCGTCAGGAAGGTGCCGTCGCCGGAGCGGCCGTTGAAGGCGAGCCGGTTTTTGAGAATCAGGCCTTTCTGGCCGGAGAGGGCTGCCAGGACACCGGTGAGGTCGCTCGGAAGCGCCTCCGGCACGTGGATCGTGAAGCCCTCGTGGTAATCGGACTCCCAGGCGACGTCGCCTTCGAGGAAGACTTCGTTGTCGGCGAGCTTGAGCCCGAACCGCGCCGCCTCCCCCGCTTCGGGCCGCACGTTGTACACGGGGACCTGGGTGACGCCGGGAACCGGGGCGATCGGTCCGAGCGGGCCCGCCACGGTGACCAGGCTTTCGCCGACTTTCGACCCGACGGGGCAGGTGTCGGCTTCGAACTGCGAGCGTGCGCAGCGCGGCGTCGCGCCAGGGTTGACGCTGAGCCCCACGGGGAGGTCGACGCGGACGGTCTTCAGTTCCCCGGCCGGAGCTTCTGCCGGGGGCGGCCCGTGTTTGACGATGAACTGGGTGAAGCCGAAGTTCGGATGGGCGCCGGCGGTTTCGAAGAACAGCTCCGGGGTGGCGATCGAGCACGGTTCCGCTTTGCAGGTCCCGGCCTGCCAGCCGGAGTCGACCGCCGGATGCGCCTTGTCGCTGGGGGCGATGATGTCGTCGGTGTCGGCGAGCGCCGGTCCGGCCGCCGCCAGCGGGCATAGGGCGGAAAGGCAAAAGATCAGCGCTGCACGCGCGATGCCGGTACGCATCAGATTTCTCCTCCTAAAAGCTCCCATTGACAACTACTCGACAGATAACCTACCCGAAATTGATGACATGAGTCAATATTTTTTGGTAATGTCGGCTCATGCCAAACCAAGACGGTGTTCCCCCCAACGGTCACTCAGCAAACGGTCATTCCCCAGCAAAAGCGCCGCAAAACGGGCATAACGGCAACGGTCGTCATGCGCTGCCGGTGAATTGGGAGCGACTGGCACGAGCGACGGCTCATCCCCTGCGGGTCTCGATCCTCGAAATCCTCGGGATCGACGGCGGCCGGGTCCTCTCCCCGAGCGATCTCAGCCGCGAGCTGCAGATTCCCCTCAGCAACACCAATTACCACGTCACCGAGCTGGCGAAATCCGGCCTGATCGAGCTGGTGCGCGAGCGCCAGGTGCGCGGCGCGACCGAGCACTTCTACCGGTTGCCAGGCGGCGTGGCGGGCGGCGCCGCGGAAGCGGAGAAAGCCGTCGAAGAAGCGGAACCCGCCTGGGCTATGGCCTGACGCCATAGCCCAGGCGGGGCCGGCGCGGGCACCGGACCCGTCCGCAGCGTTCGTTCAGAGCTAAATCCGGCGGTCGGATCTGCCGATTGAACGGCATGTCCAACGATCGGTCCGTCTCCCAACTGCGGGCGATCATCCGCACCCAGACGGAGATCGCGACCAGCGACCTCGACCCGCCGACGATCATGCAGCTGATCGCCGAGCGAGCTCAGGAGCTGACCGGCGCCAGCGCCGGGCTGATCGAGCTGCTCGAGGACGACGAGATGGTCTACACGGTCACCACCGGCGAGGCGACCCCGTTCCTGGGGATGAGGCTGAAGGCGGCGGCGAGCCTCTCGGGCCGATGCGTCCGCGAGGGAGAGGTGCTGCGCAGCGACGACACCAGCCGGGACCCGCGGGTCGACGCGGCCGCCTGCAAGCGGGTCAGCGCCGCCTCGATGATCTGCGTTCCCCTCACCCACCAGGACGAGACGGTGGGCGTCCTCAAGGTCTACGCCCCCGAGGCCCACCACTTCGACGACGCCGACGTCGAGACGCTCGAACTGCTGACCGAGCTGATCGCGGCCCACCTCTCCCACGCCAACCTCTTCGAGGCCGAGTCGCGCGAAAGCAGGCGCGACGCGCTGACCGGGCTGCCGAACCGGCGCGCCTTCGAGGAGCGGCTGCCGGTCGAGCTGGCCCGCGCCGCCCGCTCCGGCCCCGTCTCGCTTTGCCTGCTCGACCTCGACGGCTTCAAGCGGGTCAACGACCGGCTCGGGCACCCCGCCGGCGACGAGGTGCTGCGCCAGGTCGCCCGGATCCTCGAAGGGTCGCGCATGGCCGACGACTGCTTCCGCATCGGCGGCGACGAGTTCGCGATCCTGATGCCGGGGACGAGCGGCGAGGAGGCGGCCGTCGCCGCAACCCGCCTGGCGGAGGAGATCTGCATCGCCGCCCTCGGCGAGGGTGGGATCGGCGCGTCCTTCGGGATCGCCACCAGCGTCGACCGCGACGGCGAGGCGCTGATGGCCGGTGCCGACCGCCAGCTGCTGGCGGCGAAGGACCGCCTCTACAGCCGCGACGGCACCTGGGACCAGTCGACCTGAGCACCCCTGGGCCGGCGAGCCCTCGGATAGGCTGGCCGGCGTGGCGGACTACTCGGACCTGAAGGCCCTCTTCGTCAACTGCACCCTGAAGCGCAGCCCCGAGCCCTCCAACACCCAGGGGCTGATGGACCTCTCGATGGAGGTGATGCGCAAGCAGGGCGTCGAGGTCGACTGCATCCGGGCGATCGACCACGAGATCGCGATCGGCGTCTGGCCCGACATGACCGAGCACGGCTGGGAGCGCGACGAGTGGCCGCAGCTCTACGAGCGGGTGATGGCGGCCGACATCCTCGTCCTGGGGATGCCGATCTGGCTGGGCGAGAAGTCCTCGGTCGCAACCCACGTGATCGAGCGCCTCTACGGCAACTCGCACCTGCTGAACGAGCAGGGGCAGTGGGCCTACTACGGGCGCGTCGGCGGCTGCATCGTCACCGGCAACGAGGACGGGATCAAGCACTGCGCGATGAACGTCCTCTACTCGCTGCAGCACCTCGGCTACACGATCCCGCCCCAGGCCGACTCGGGCTGGATCGGCGAGGCGGGTCCCGGGCCCTCCTACCTGGACGAGGGCTCGGGCGGCCCCGAGAACGACTTCACCAACCGCAACACCACCTTCGCGGCCTGGAACCTGATGCACATGGCTCGGCTCCTCAAGGACGCCGGCGGCATCCCCGCCCACGGCAACCAGCCGAAGGAGTGGGAAGCCGGTTGCCACTTCGACCTCCCCAACCCCGAGCACCGGGCCTAGCCGGCCCGGGCCGATCTGGGCCCTACTTCTCCGCGACGATCACGGTGCGGCCGTCGGCGAGCCGGTAGACGGTGCCGAGCGGCTTGCCGCGGCCGACGACCCGCTGTCCCGGCTGGAGGTTCAAGGGCCGAACGGCCTGGTTGCGATCGGCGACCACCCGGTCCTGCGCCTTCGCCGGGCGCTCGGCCCTCGTCCGCTCGGTCAGGGCCGAGGTGAGGTCGAGCGAGGAGAGGGCGGCCAGCAGGAAGGCGACCGCGAGGACGATGCCGAGGTCGAAGAGGTTGACCAACCCGTCGAGCGGATCGCCGGCCCGATCCTCGCGACCGCGCGCCCGGGCGGTGACTTTCACGGCGCCACCGCCCAATGGCTGTGGGCGGCGGCGCTGCCGTTGGCCGGCGCGGGCGCCAGCCGGGCGGCGACGTACTCGACGTCCGAGTAGTCCTGCGCGTAGAGGCGGTCGCGGACCAGCGAGATCGAAAAGGCGAGGCCAGCAACAGCCCGAGGAGGGCCTTCCTCACGCCGCGACCTCGACGTCGAGCACCTCGTGGCGGCGGATCTCGTGCCGTGGGCGAGCTCACCGTCGCGGCGGCTGTGGCTGCGCTTGAACAGGTCGCTTCCCACCCAGGCCTTGAAGGCGTCGTGGCTCTCCCACCTGGTGAGGACGACGTACTCGCGATCGCGGTCCCGGCGCAGCAGTTCGAACCCGACGAACCCCTCGGCGTGCTTCAGCAGCCGCTCCCGCTCGAGGAAGGCCCGCTCGAAGTCCTCGACCTTCCCCTCCTTCGCCTCGACGACGTTCATGACGATCACCACGACTGGCTCCTTTCGTTGTTAGGGCACCCTAATTAGGGTTGCCTAATCGCGGCAGGGTAGTGAATTCCGACAGGAGAGGTCGGGTACGGCCGTCGCGGCCGGCTCGCAACCGCGCCGGCGGCGTAGAATCGACGCGGTGCGGACGTAGCTCAGTTGGTAGAGCGCAAGCTTCCCAAGCTTGAGGTCGCGGGTTCGACCCCCGTCGTCCGCTTCTTCGTGAGCACTCGCTCCCTCATCGCGGTCCTCGGCGTGCTGGCCGTCGTCGGCCTGCTCGTCTTCGGGCTGGCCAGCAAGGGGTCCTCGCGGCTGCAGGCGGGCGACGCGGTGCCGACCGCCTCCCTCCCCCAGCTCGAGGGCGGCGGGACCGAGTCGCTCGCCGACTACCGCGGCAAGTGGGTGCTGGTCAACTTCTGGGCCTCGTGGTGCCTCCCCTGCCGGGCGGAGGCGCCCGCCCTGGAGGAGCTTCAGCGCCGGCACGGCGGGCCGCGGTTCACGGTGGTCGGCATCGACACCCAGGACCTGAGCGACGACGGACGGGCCTTCGCCGAGCGCTACGGGCTCTCCTACCCGCAGCTGCACGACGGCGAGGGCGACGCCGCCGACGGGTTCGGGACCACCGGGGTCCCGGAGAACTTCCTCGTCGACCCCACCGGCAAGGTGCGGCTCGCCGTCCCCGGACCGGTCGACGAGGACTACCTGCGCGAGGAAGTCGACCCGCTGCTGCCCGAGGCCAACTCGTGAGCCGGCTCGTCCTGCTGCTCGCCCTCGGCCTCGCAATGGCGGCGCCGGCGGCCGCCGCCGAGCAGGGCGCCTCGCTGACCGAAATCGAAAAGCAGGTGATGTGCCCCGTCTGCGGGACCCTGCTGCAGCTGGCCGAATCGCCTCAGGCCCAGCGCGAGCGGGCCTTCATCGGCCGCCTGATCGAGGAAGGTCGCAGCGAAGACGAGATCAAGGACGCGCTGGTCGCCGAGTACGGCGACGAGGTGCTGGCGCTGCCTCCCGGCGAGGGCTTCAGCCTCTCCGCCTACGTGGTCCCGATCGTCGCCTTCCTGATCGCGGTGGCGGCGCTGACGGTCGGCATTCTGCGCTGGCGCCGGGCCGGCGGCCGGAACGGCCCGCCGGCGGCGGGCGCGGCCGGCCCGAGCGGCGAGGACGCCGAGCGCCTCGACGAAGACCTCGCCCGCTACGACCTCTAGCCGCAGCGGTGGGACTTTTGGACCCATGGGGTCCAAAAGTCCCACCGATTCACCGGTAGGCGAGTGCGCCCAGGGCTGGGACGGGCAGGCGGCGGATCGCACCGCGCACGGCCCGTCCCGCTCTGCCGCCGGCGGCTTCCGCGGGAAGGCCCGCAATCGTCGCCTCGGCCTGGGAGGCGACCGCCAGGCAGGCGCTCGGTTCGGCGAGGACCGGCGGGGCGACGAGCAGGACCAGCTCGTAGGCGGAGCGCAGCTTCGCGACCGCGTGGGGGAAGCTCTGTAGGCCGAGCAGGGTCTCGACCTTCGTCGCCGGGCGCCCGCCGCAGACGCAGACGAGCTGCCCTCCCGCGGCGGTCGCAGGGCCGGCCAGGGCCAGCGGCTGCAGGACGTCGGCCGGCTCGGCCTCCCAGCGGAGGTACTCGTGCAGGCCGGGGCTCGGGGAGAGGCCCACCTGCGCGGCCAGCCGCGGTCGCGCCAGGTCGCACTCGACGAGGATCGTGCGGCTGCCGGAGGCGGCGGCCGCCGAGGCGAGGGCGATCGCCACCAGCGCCGGCTCGTCCCCCTCCCCCGCGACCGCGACGACCCGCAGCTCGGCGAGCCGGGGCAGGACCTCGCGAAGGGCGTCGAAGTCGCCCCTGGTCAGCGCCCAGGCGCGCGTCCCCTCCGCCGGCCCGGCGATCTCCGCCAGGACCGCGAGCCTGCTGCGCCCCCGCAGCATCACATCCGCTCGGGCGCGGAGATCCCCAGCAGCCCCAGCGCGGCGGCGATCGTCCGCTTCGTCGCCAGGCAGAGCGCCAGGCGCGAGGCTTCGACCCCCTCGCCCTCGGTGCCGACCACCTGGCAGTCGCGGTAGAAGGCGTGGAAGTCGGCGGCGACGGCGGTCGAGTAGGCGCAGATCCGGTGCGGCGCCCGGCGCGCCGCCGCCACCCGCACCTCCTCCGGGAACTCGAGCAGGCGCTTGACGAGGACCTTCTCGCTCGCCTCCAGCGGCGCCCGGCCGGCCGCCACGGCGGGCTCGGTCGCCGTCTCCTCGCCGGCTTTGCGCAGGATGCTGGCGATCCGGGCGTGCGCGTACTGGACGTAGTAGACGGGGTTCTCGCTCGACTGGCTGCGGGCCAGCTCGAGGTCGACGTCGACCGTCGTCTCGTGGCTCCGCCAGAGCATGAACCAGCGGGTCGCGTCGACGCCGATGTCGTCGAGCAGCTCGTCGAGGGTGACGAAGTCGCCGGTGCGCTTCGACATCTGCACCCGTTCGCCGTCTTCGACCACGTGGACGAGGCTCATCATCAGCGCCTCGAAGCGCTCGGGCTCGGCGCCGAGCGCCTCGATCGCGGCGCGGACCCGCGCCACGTAGCCGTGGTGGTCGGCGCCGAGGACGTCGATCAGCCGCCCGAAGCCGCGCTGCAGCTTGTCCCAGTGGTAGGCGATGTCCGGCGTCAGGTAGGTCGACTCGCCGTTGGAGCGGATCAGGACCCGGTCCTTGTCGTCGCCGAAATCCGTGCTCCGCAGCCAGAGCGCGTCTTCGTGACGATAGGTGTGGCCGCGCTTCTCGAGCTCGGCCAGTGCCATCTCGACCTCGCCTTTGGCGTAGAGGCTGCGCTCGGAGAACCAGCTGTCGAAGCTGACGCCGAAGCGCTCGAGCGTCGCCCGGACCTCCTTCAGCACCTCCTCGAGGCCGCGCAGCTCCAGTGTCTCGCGGTCGTCGGGCCCGACGCCCTCGGCCTGCAGCCGGGCGGCGATCTCGGTCACGTACTCGCCCGCATAGCCGTCCTCGGGCGGCTCCTCGCCCCGCATCCGCGCCGCCAGCGAGTCGGCGAAGCGGGTCACCTGGCTGCCGGCGTCGTTGACGTAGTACTCGCGCTGGACCTCGTGCCCGGCCGCCTGCAGCAGCCGCACCAGCGAGTCGCCGTAGGCGGCGTTGCGGCCGGTGCCGACGTGGATCGGCCCGGTCGGGTTGGCGGAGACGAACTCGACCAGGACCTTCTCCGGGGACGCGGCCGGGCTCGGGCCGAGGCCCTCGCCGGCGCCGAGCAGGTCGTCGAGGGCCCGCAGGTACCAGGAGTCGGCGAGGAAGAAGTTGACGAAGCCGGGCCCGGCGACCTCGATCCGCTCCAGGTCGGCGGCGAGGCCGGGATCGGCCTCCAGCTCGCCGCGCAGGCGCTCGGCGACCGCGCGCGGGTTGTCCCCCAGCGCGCCGGCGAGGAGCATCGCCGCGTTGGAGCTGTAATCGCCCAGCTCGGGCTTCGGCGGGCGCTCGAGGGACGGCGGGGTGCCGGTCGGCTCGCCGTCGCGCAGGGCCCGGGCGGCACCCTCCACCGCGCCCCGCAGGGCGGCGACTGAATCGGTCGCGCTCACGGGCCAATCGTATGGACCGGGGCGCGGGCGGGGTACGCTGCCCGCTTGCGCGCCGCGGTCCTCAGCGACATCCACGCCAACCGGCAGGCACTGGAGGCAGTCCTCGCCGCGGTCGAGGAGGCCGGGGTCGACGAGCTCTGGTGCCTCGGCGACATGGTCGGCTACGGAGCCGATCCCGACGCCTGCACGGCGCTGGTGCGCGAGCGCGCCTCGGTCTGCCTGGCCGGCAACCACGACCTGGCGCTGCTGGGGGAGCTCGACGTCTCGACCTTCTCCGAGGCGGCGGCCGCCGCGGTCGAGTGGACGCGCGACAACGTCGGCGCGGAGACGCTCGAGTTCCTCCGCACGCTGGAGCCGGCGGCCTCGCGGGCCGGCGTCGGACTCTTCCACGCCTCCCCGCGCGACCCGATCTGGGAGTACGTGCTCTCGACCGACCAGGCCGACGCCGGCCTCGACGCCCAGGAGGAGCGCGTCGGGCTGATCGGCCACTCCCACATCTCGCTCTTCTTCGTCCGCGCGAGCGGGGACGGGCGCCACCACTCGCAGGGCGCGCAGGCGGCCGACGACGCCGAGATCGAGCTGGGCGAGGGCGAATGGCTGCTCAACCCCGGCAGCGTCGGCCAACCCCGGGACGGGGACCCGCGGGCGGCCTGGCTGGAGCTCGACACCGAGCGCTGGCTCGCGCGCTACCACCGGCTGCCCTACGACATCGAGGGCGCCGCCGCGGAGATCCGCGAGGCCGGTCTCCCCGAGGTCCTCGCCGAGCGCCTGGAGCTGGGCCGTTGATCCCGAAATGCAGGGGAAATATCGCCTTCCGCCCTTTGTCTAGACTCGAACCATGGCCCGCCTGAGCCCGCTTCTGCTCGCCTTCGCGCTCGGCATCTGCAGCGCCGCGGCGCTCGCCTCCTGCGGCGGCGGCAGCGGCGCCGACCTGCTGCCGGGGACGACCGCCGAGCAGATCGAATCGAACCTCGACCGGGTCGAGGAGCTGGCCGGCGAAGAAGACTGCATCGGCGCCGAAGACGCCGTCGCCGAGGTGACGGAAGAGGTCGAAGGCCTCGAAGGGGTCGACCTGAAGCTGAAGACGGCGCTGCAGGAAGGGACGGCGCGCCTCAGCGAAGTCGTCAGCGGCTGCGAAGAAGAAACCGTCGAAGAAACGGAACCAACGCTGGAACCGAATGTTGAAGCCGAAGAAGTGGAAAAGGAGAAGAAGCCGAAGCAGGAAAAGCCCGAGAAGGATGCGCCGAAGCCAGAGGCAGAACCGGCCGAAGGCGAAGGGCCCGAACTGCCGCCGCAGTCGAACGGCAAAGGCGAAGAAAAAGGCAAAGGCGGCGGCGAGGAACCGACCGAACCCGAAACCGAAGAAACCCCTCCCTCCGGCGGGGTAGGTCCCAGCGTGGGAGTCGAATGATGGAGGCCGGCGCGGGGATCCTCTCGGGGCGCTACGAGACCGCGGAGCGGCTCGGCAGCGGCGGGATGTCGAACGTCTACAAGGCGACCGACCGCATCCTCGAGCGGACGGTCGCGGTGAAGATCCTCGCCGAGCACCTCTCCGACGACGAGCGCTTCGTCGCCCGCTTCCGGCGCGAGGCGCTGGCGGTGGCGAAGCTGATCCACCCCAACATCGTCCAGGTCTACGACACCGGGGTCGACGAGGGCCGTCACTACATCGTCATGGAGTACGTCGAGGGGCGGTCGGGGGCGCAGATCCTGCAGCGGCAGGGGCCGGTCGAAGCCGAGATCGCGGCCGAGATCGGGATCCAGTCCTGCGCCGGGCTCGACTACGCGCACCGGCGCGGGATCATCCACCGCGACGTCAAGCCGGGGAACCTGATGATCGTCGGCGGCCCGGTCGGCGGCGGCGAGATGGTCGTCAAGCTGACCGACTTCGGGATCGCGCGGGCGATCGAGCAGACGCGGATCACCCCGGTCGGCTCCGTCGTCGGCACCGCCGCCTACCTGGCGCCCGAGCAGGTGCGGGGCGAGGAGGCGACTCCGGCGACCGACGTCTACGCGCTGGGGGTCGTCCTCTACCAGTTCCTCACCGGCCGGCTGCCCTACGAGGGCTCCTCGCTGGCCGAGCTGGCGGTGCGCCAGCAGAACGAGAAGCCGCTGCCGCCCGACACCTACAACAGCGAAGTCCCCCAGACGCTCGGCGCCGCCGTGCTGCGGGCGCTGGAGGGCGACCCGAACCGGCGCTACGGCAGCGCCGACGAGCTCGCCGCCGGGCTGCGGCTGGGGATGGAAGGCGGCGACGTGACGCTGCCGCTGGAAGCGGGCACCGCGGCGACGAACGTCCTCGGCGGCGAGACCGCCGCCACCCGCCACCTGGGCCGCGACACGGCGCAGACCGAGTACCGGCCGGCGCAGTCGCAGACGCGGCGGCCGGCGCCGCGGGTGGCGCCCCCGCCCGCACCCGTCGCGGCCGCGCCGCGAGCGGCCCACAAGCCGCCCAGGCGCGGACTCTTCTCCCGCTTCGCCCGCTTCGTGCTTGCTGCCGTGGCGCTGGTGCTGGTGGCGGCGGCGGTCGCGACCGCGGTGATCGTCACCACCGACAAGGCGGCGGGCGTCAAGGTCTCGAGGGTGGCGGGCGACACGATCGACAAGGTCGTCGAAGAAGTGAAGGAACTCGTCCGCGACAACACCGAATAGCCGGACGCCGTCCTGTCAGGGACGCAAGGGCGCCCAGGGCGCGGCCCCGGCGAGCACGGCGGAGCGGTACTCCTCGAAGCGGCCCGCCTCGATCGCTCGGCGGGCGTGGATCGTCAGCTCGCGCATGTAGGTGAGGTTGTGGATCACGATCAGGCGGACGGCGGTCAGCTCCTCGGCGCGGGAGAGGTAGCTGACGTAGTCGCGGTCGTGGCGCCGGCAGGTGGTGCAGGGACAGCCCTCGACCAGCGGCTCGCGGTCCCCCACCCACTTGCCCTTGCGCATGTCGAGCCGCCAGCGCGTCTCCGGCGACGGCGCCAGGGCGACGCCGTGGCGGGAGAGGCGGGTCGGGACGGCGCAGTCGAAGACGTCGAGGCCGAGGGCGATGCCGCCGAGCAGGTCGTCGACCTCGCCGATCCCGAGCAGGTGCTTGGGCGCCTCCGCCGGCAGCAGCGGCGCCGTCAGCGCCAGCACGCCGGCCATCTCCTCCTTGTCGCGGCCGAGGGTGCCGCCGATCGCAAGGCCGTCGACGCCGGCCGCGGAGACCGCCTGCGCCGATTCGCGCCGCAGGTCCTCGTGGGTCCCGCCCTGGACGATCCCGAAGACCGCCTGGCGCGCGGGGCCGTGCTCGCCGTGCCAGGCGAGGCAGCGGTCGAGCCAGCGATGGGTGCGCTCGGTCGAGCGGGCCGTGTACTCGCGGTCGGCGTGGAAGGGCGTGCACTCGTCGAAGACGAGGGCGATGTCGGAGCCGAGCTGCGCCTGCACGCTCATCGAGACCTCGGGCGAGATGAACAGCTCGGCGCCGTCCCGGGGCGAGCGGAACCGCGCCCCCTCCTCGCCGATCTCCACCTTCGAGCCGTGGCCGCCGGAGCGGCCCGAGCCCTTGACCTCGTTGGCGACGCCGCCGTGGGCGAGCGAGAAGACCTGAAAGCCGCCGGAGTCGGTGATCAGCGCCCGCTCCCAGCCCATGAACCCGTGCAGCCCGCCGGCGGCGGCGATCCGCTCCGGTCCGGGCGAGACGAACAGGTGGTAGGTGTTGCCGAGGATCAGTTGGTAGCCGAGCCCGGCGACCTCCTCGGATTCGAGCCCCCGCACCGTCCCCTTCGTCGCCAGCGGAATGAAGGCCGGCGTCTCGATCGGCCCGTGGGCGGTGTGGACGACCCCGGCGCGAGCGGCCCCGTCGCGGGCGCCGATCTCGAAGCGAAGCCGCTGCGGATCGACCCTCACTCGATCAACGAGCGACCGGTCATCGGCTCGGGCTGGGGGATGCCGAGGAGTTCCAGAGCGGTTGGGGCGACGTCGGCGAGGATGCCGCCGTCGCGCAGCACGACGCCGTTCGTGGTGACGACCAGGGGGACCGGGTTGAGCGAGTGGGCGGTGTTGGGGGAGCCGTCGGGCTCGAGCATGTGGTCGCAGTTGCCGTGGTCGGCGGTGACGATGCAGGCGCCGCCCTTGGCGGTGACCGCCTCGACCACCCTGCCGAGCTGGGCGTCGACGGTCTCGACGGCCTTGACCGCGGCGGGGATGACGCCGGTGTGGCCGACCATGTCGGGGTTGGCGAAGTTGATGATCCCGAAGCGGTAGCTGCCCTGGCTCCAATGGTCGACGAAGGCCGTCGCGGCGCCCTCGGCGCTCATCTCGGGCTTGTGGTCGTAGGTGGGGACGTCGCGGGGGGATTCGACCAGCGCCCGCTCTTCCCCCTCCACCTCCTGCTCCTTGCCGCCGTTGAAGAAGTAGGTGACGTGAGCGTACTTCTCGGTCTCGGCGACGTGCAGCTGGTTGCCGCCGGCCGCGGCGATCGTCTCCGCCAGCGTCGTCTTCGGCCGCTGCTCGGGGAAGGCCACGGGATAGGGCCAGCCCTTGCGGTACTCGGTCATCGTCGTCAGGTCGAGCGGGGCGGCGCCGCCGCGCGGGAACTCGTCGAAGCCGGGCTCGGCGAGGGCGCGGCTCATCTGCCGGGCCCGGTCGGGGCGGAAGTTGACGAAGATCGCGACGTCGCCCTCGGCGGCGCCGTCGTAGTCGCCGATCACGGTCGGCACGACGAACTCATCGGTGACGTCGCGCTCGTAGGACTCGGCGATCGCCGCCGCCGAGCTCGGCGCCCGCAGCCCCTGCGCGTGGACGATCGCGTCGTAGGCGAGCTTGGTCCGCTCCCAGCGGGTGTCGCGGTCCATCGCGTAGTAGCGGCCGCTGACGGTGGCGACCCGTCCGGCCGCCCGCAGCCAGCGCTCCAGCTCCTCGAGGTACCCCCTGCCCCCGTGCGGCAGCGTGTCGCGGCCGTCGGTGAAGGCGTGGAAGACGACGTCGGGGACGCCCTCCTGCGACGCCAGCTCGATCGTCGCCTCGATGTGCTCCCAGCCGGAGTGGACGCCGCCGTCGGAGACCAGCCCGAGCAGGTGGAGGCGGCCGCGGGGGCTGGTCCGGGCGCGCTCGCAGGCGGCGAGCAGGACCTCGTTGTCGAAGAAGCTGCCGTCGGCGACCGCGTCGTCGATCCGGGCCAGGTCCTGCTTGACGATCGCCCCGGCGCCGAGGTTCAGGTGCCCGACCTCCGAGTTGCCCATCTGCCCCTCCGGCAGGCCGACGTCGGGGCCCTGGGCGGAGAGCTGGGTGTGGGGGAACTCGCCCCAGAGGCGGTCGAAGACCGGCGTGGAGGCCAGCGAGATCGCGTTGCCCGGCCCCGGCTCCGCCAGCCCCCAGCCGTCGAGGATGATCAGGGCGAGCGAGGGGACGAGCGGGCTCATCGAATCAGCCGGCGGCGTCCACTATCGCCGCGAATTCCTCGGCGTCGAGCGAGGCGCCGCCGACCAGGGCGCCGTCGACGTCCGGCAGCGAGAGCAGTTCGGCGGCATTGCCGGGCTTGACCGAGCCGCCGTAGAGGATCCGGACCGCGTCGGCCGCTCCGCCCCGCGCCCGCAGCACGTCGCGGATGAAGGCGCACGCTTCCTGGGCCTGCTCGGGGGTCGCGGTGCGACCCGTCCCGATCGCCCAGATCGGCTCGTAGGCGATGACCACGTTCTCGATCTGCCCCGGCTCGATGCCGGCGAGGTCGGCCTGCAGCTGGCGCTCGAGCACCGTCTCGGTGGCGCCGCCGTCGCGCGCCTCCTCGCTCTCGCCGACGCAGAGGATCGGCTCTAGTCCGGCAGCGAGCGCGGCCGGCACCTTGCGGGCCAGCGCCTCGTCGGTCTCGTTGAAGTACTGGCGCCGCTCGGAGTGGCCGAGGACCACCGCCTCGACGTCGAGCTCGACCAGCATCGGCGCCGATATCTCCCCGGTGAAGGCGCCCGAGTCCTCCTCGTGCATGTTCTGGGCGGCGACCTTGACGGCGGTGCCGTAGCGCCGCTCGACCACCGCGTTCAGCGTCGTGAACGGCGAGCAGACGACGACGTCGGCCTGCGTCGCGGCGATCCGCGGCAGCAGCGCGTCGACGAACTCCGCCGCCTCGGCGACGGTCTTGTGCATCTTCCAGTTGGCGGCGATGTACGGGGTGCGCTCAGGCATTTGCGGTCTCCTCTTCGGCGTCGAGCAGGGCCTCCACGCCCGGCAGCTTCTTACCCTCCAGCAGCTCCAACGATGCCCCGCCCCCGGTCGAGACCCAGTCGACCCGGTCCTCGAGCCCGAACCGGTTCAGCGCTGCAACCGAGTCGCCGCCGCCGACCACGGTGGTCCCGGGCGCCTCCGCGACCGCCTCGGCGACGCGGCGGGTGCCGGCGGCGAAGGGCTCCATCTCGAAGGCGCCCATCGGCCCGTTCCAGAGGACGGTGCCGGCGCCGGCGATCGCCTCGGCGTAGCGCTCGGCGCTGCGCGGCCCGATGTCGAGGCCCATCCAGCCCTCGGGCACCTCCACCCCGTCGCTCTCTTTGCGCTCGGTGTCGGCCGAGAACTCACGGCCGAGGACGAGGTCGACCGGCAGCTGCAGCTCGCAGTCGGAGTCCTCGGCGCGGACCAGCGCCTCCTTCGCCTTGTCCTCCCCCTCGACCAGCGAATTCCCGGTCTCGATCCCCTGCGCCTTGAAGAACCCGAAGCACATCGCGCCGCCGATCAGGATTCGGTCGGCGACTTCGAGGAAGCGGTCGATGACCCCGACCTTGTCGGAGACCTTGGCGCCGCCGAGGACGACGACCAGCGGCCGCTCGGGCGACTCGACCACCCGCGTCAGTTCGGTCACCTCGCGCTCGAGCAGCAGCCCGGCGTAGGCGGGCAGGTAGTCGGCGACGCCGGTGGTGCTGGCGTGCGCCCGGTGGGCGGCCCCGAAGGCGTCGTTGACGTAGACGCTCGCCAGCTGGCCGAGGTTTTCCGCCAGGTGCGGGTCGTTCTTGGTCTCCCCCGGCTCGAAGCGCAGGTTCTCGAGCAGGAGCACGTCGCCGGGTCCGAGGGCGCCGCAGGTGAGGTCGACGTCGCCCTCGATCACGCCCGGCGCCAGCTTCACCTCGGTCCCCAGCAGCTCGCCGAGCCGCTTCGCCACCGGCGCCATCGAGAGCGCCGGGTCGGGCTTGCCTTCCGGCCGCCCGAGGTGGGACATCAGGATCAGCGCCGCGCCGCGCTCGCGCAGCAGTTCGATCGTCGGCAGCGCCGCCCGGATGCGGGTGTCGTCGGCGACATGACGACCTACCTCCTCCGCTTCGCGTCCGGGGGCGTGGTCCGCCAAGGGGACGTTGAAGTCCACCCTGACGAGGACGCGGCGGCCCTTGACCTCGGCGTCGCGGACGCTTGCCTTGTCGAAGCCCATCGGCGACCGGCGCGGGCGCGCTACGCGGGCAGGACCTTGCCGGCCAGCTCGACGCAGCGGTTGGAGTAGCCCCACTCGTTGTCGTACCAGCTGACCGCCTTGACCAGCTTGCCGTCGCCGATGACCATCGTCTGCTGGGCGTCGAAGATCGACGAGTGCGGGTCGCCGACGATGTCGGTCGAGACGATCGGGTCTTCGGTGTAGGAGAGGATCCCCTGCATCGGGCCCTCGGCCGCCTGCTTGACCGCGGCGTTGACCTGCTCCGGGTTGACCGCCTCCGGGGTGGTGAAGGTGAGGTCGACGACCGAGCCGGTCGGCACCGGTGCCCGCATCGCGAACCCGTTCAGCTTGCCGTTCAGCTCCGGCAGCACCAGGCCGACGGCCTTGGCGGCGCCGGTCGTGGTCGGGATCAGGTTGAGCGCCGCGGCGCGCGCCCTGCGCAGGTCCTTGTGCGGCATGTCCTGCAGCCGCTGGTCGGCGGTGTAGGCGTGGATCGTCGTCATCAGGCCCTGCTCGATCCCGAAGGCGTCGTTGAGGACCTTGGCCAGCGGCGCCAGGCAGTTAGTGGTGCAGGAGGCGTTGGAGATGACGTGGTGGCTCTCCGGGTCGTAGTCGGAGTCGAAGTTGACGCCGAGGGCGACGGTCACGTCCGGCTCCTTGGCCGGGGCGGAGATGATCACCTTCTTGGCGCCGGCCTCGAGGTGCTTGGCGGCGTCGGCGCGGGCGGTGAAGAAGCCGGTCGACTCGATCACGACGTCGACCCCGAGGTCGCCCCACGGCAGGGCGGCCGGGTCGCGCTCGGAGAGGACCTTGAGCTCGTCGCCGCCGGCGACGATCGTGTCGCCGTCGACCTCGACGCCGCCGGGGAAGCGGCCGAGGATCGAGTCGTACTTGAGCAGGTGCGCCATCGTCGGCGTATCGACGAGGTCGTTGACGGCGACGAAGTCGATGTCCGCGTTGGCCTCCTTGGCGGCGCGGAAGACGTTGCGCCCGATGCGGCCGAAGCCGTTGATGCCGACCTTCACAGCCATGAACCCGTTCCTCCTGTTTTTTGTCTGGGGAAGCCGATCCTAAGGACTCGGCGCTTCCGGCCCGACTTCAGTCGGAGCCGATGGTGATCTCGATCTCGTACCCGTCGGGGTCCTTGAGAAAGGCGGAGTAGGAGCCGGACCCGTGCGAGCGCTGCTCGCCCGGGTCGGAGACGCTGACGCCGCCTGATTTGACCCCGTTCTCCCAGGCGGCCTTGACCGCGACGATGCCGAGCGCCGAGAAGCTGAGCAGCCCGAATCCGGGCGCCGGGTCGTGCTTCGAGGAGACGAAGAAGACGGGTTTGGCAATGCCCCAGCCGATCGTCTGGTCCTGCTCGAAATGGCGTCGCCAGCCCAACGGGGCCAGCATCGAGTCGTAGAAGGCGGCGCTGCGGTCGAGGTCGCCGACCTCCAGGAGGACGTGGTGAAGCATTGAGGGACGGAGGCTATAGGAGGGACTGCCTTGACGGCTACGACGGGGTGCGCCGGTCATTTGCTCCGCATAGCGGTGCAAATGACCGGCGCACTGTCTTGGCTATCCCGACCTGGGGGTCCAGCGGAAGTAGCGGATAGCCAGCAGCAGGCCGGCGACGCCCCAGAGGGCGACGATCGCGAGGTTGTCCCAGGAGACGGCGGAGCCGCCGGCGGGGACGTAGGCGTCGAAGAAGGCGTCGAAGAAGTGGCGGACCGGGAAGAGGTCGGCGAAGGCGATCACGCCGTCGGGCAGCTGGTCTTCGGGGATGAAGACGCCGGAGAGGAAGTAGAGCGGCAGCAGCAGGGCGTTGACGATCGCCGCGGCGGCGTCCTGGGAGGGGATCGCGGCGGTGAGGGCGATGCCGAGGCAGCAGAAGGAGGCGGCGCCGACGACCAGGGCGAGGAGGATCGCCGGCAGCCGCTCCCAGGGCACGTCGGCGCCGAACAGGGCGCCGATCGCCGCCAGCAGGACCAGCATCATCAGGGCGACGACGATCGAGTTGCCGATCCGGCCGGCGATGAAGACCCAGGGCGGCATCGGCGTGCCGCGGCCGCGCTTGAGGCGGCCGTCTTCGCGGGCGATCACCAGGGTCATCGCCAGGGTCTGCATCGTCGCCGAGATGATCGCCAGCGACATGATCGCCGGCACGTAGTAGGTGGTCGCCTCGATCCCGCCGCGGACGTCGACGTCTTCGCCGCTGAAGACGACGGCGAGGATGAGGAAGAGGATCACGGGGAACATCACCGTGAAGAAGACCGAGGCCGGGTTGCGCCAGAAGGCCTTCTGGTCGTAGCGGAACTGGTGGCCGACGAGGGCGAGGCCGCTCACGAACCCGGCCTCCCGTCCGACGGCGACTCCACGGCCTCGGCGGTGAGCTCGAGGTAGACGTCCTCGAGCGAGGGACGGGTCACTTCCAGGCCCTCGAGCGGCTCGCCGCCGGCGAGGGCGGCGGCGGTGATCTCGTGCAGCGTCTCGACCGGGGTCCTGGTCTGGACGACGACCTCCTCGCCGCCGGCGCGGTAGCGGATCGTCGTCTCGGCGCTCTCGCGCTCGCCGAGGTCCTGCGGCGTGCCGCGGGCGACGACCCGGCCGGCGGCGATGATCGTCACCCGGTCGGCGAGCCGCTGCGCCTCGTCCATGTAATGGGTGGTGAGGAAGACGGTCTTGCCGAGGTCGCGGAGGCCGGCGATCACCTCCCAGGCCTGGCGGCGGGCGGAGGGGTCGAAGCCGGTGGTCGGCTCGTCGAGGAAGAGCAGCTCGGGGTCGCCGACCAGCGCCATGCCGACGTCGAGCCGGCGCTGCTGGCCGCCGGAGAGACGGCTGGTGCGCTCGTCGGCCTTGCCCTCCAGGCCGATCAGGGCGATCACCTCGACGGTGGGCAGGGGGGCTCGAAAGTAGCCGGCGTAGAGGTCGAGCGACTCGCGCACGGTCAGGTAAGGATCGAGGCGGCCGCTCTGCAGGACGATCCCGATCCGCTCGCGCCAGCCGCGGCCGGCCCGCTCGGGGTCCTCGCCCAGCACCGAGACCTCGCCCCCGCTGCGCTTGCGGTAGCCCTCGAGGATCTCGACCGTCGTCGTCTTCCCGGCCCCGTTGGGCCCGAGGAAGGCGAAGATCTCGCCGCGGTGGACGTCGAGGTCGATGCCGCGAACGGCCTCGGTCGCGCCGTAGGACATCCGCAGGCCCTCGATGGAGATGACGGGGTCAGACAAGGAGGGCGATTCAACCAAGCTCGGTGTCTCGGTGCTTCACCCTCACGATCACGTCCTCGCGGGCGGCGAGGTCGCGGCGGATGCGGTTGGCGACGGTGATCGAACGGTGGCGGCCGCCGGTGCAGCCGACGGCGATCGTCAGGTGGCTCTTGCCCTCGGTGACGTAGGCCGGGACGAGGAACTCGAGCAGCGGCAGCAGGCGGCCGTAGAACTCGCCGGCCTGGGTCCCCTGCTCGACGTAGGCCTGGACCTCCTCGTCCATCCCGGTCATCGGCCGCAGCCGCTCGTCGTAGTGGGGGTTGGGCAGGAAGCGGACGTCGAGGGTGAGGTCGGCGTCGCGCGGCGGCCCGTTCTTGAAGCCGAAGGTGAGCAGGGTCAGCGCCAGCTTGCCGCTCTCCTCCCGGCCCAGCAGCTCTTCGGTGATCTGCCGGCGCAGCTCGGCCCCGGTCAGGTCGCTGGAGTTCATCACCTTGTCGGCCCGCTCCCGCAGCGGCGCCAGCAGCTCCCGCTCGGCCCGGATTCCGTCGACGATCCGGCCGTCGGGCGCCAGCGGGTGCCGCCGGCGGGTCTCCTTGTAGCGGTCGAGCAGGACCTCCTCGTCGGCTTCGAGGAAGAGGACCGTCGGCCGCAGCCCTTCGGTCTCGAGGTCGTCGAGCACCTGCAGCAGGTCATCGAAGTACTCGCCGCCGCGCACGTCGGAGACGACCGCGGCACGCTCGACGCCGCTGCCCTCGTGGCGAAAGAGCTCCCCGAGGCCGGCGATCATCCGCGGCGGCAGGTTGTCGACGCAGAAGTAGCCGCCGTCCTCGAAGGCGGCGATCGCCTCCGACTTGCCGGCACCGGAGTGGCCGGTGATGACGACCAGGGTCACCTGCTTGGGGATGGGAGGACCGTCGTCCCCGCCGGTCTCCTCCAACTCCGTCTCCACCCGCTCCGCCATGCGTTCCCTCAGTTGGTTCGGTTGAGCTGCTCGTGTATCTCGCGGCCTACTTTGCCAGGCAGGCCGGGCACCGCCTCGAGCTCCTCGCGGGTGGCGGCGAGGAACCGCTCCGGCGTGCCGAAGTGTTGCAGCAGGGCCCGCTTGCGCGCCGGGCCGATGCCGGGCAGGTCGTCGAGGACCGAGCCCTCGAGCATGCCGCGGTCGCGGCGGCCGCGATGGTGCTCGATCGCGAACCGGTGCGCCTCGTCGCGGACCCGCTGCAGGAGCCGCGAGGCCTCCGAGTCGGCGGCGAGGTCGAGCGGCTCGGCGCGGCCGGGCACGTAGACCTCCTCCAGCCGCTTGGCGAGGCTGACGACGGTCGCGCCGCGCTCGGTGAACGGTCGCAGCGCCCGCACCCCGGCGGCCAGCTGGCCCTTGCCCCCGTCGATCAGGATCAGCGATGGGAGCGAGGCGAAGCTGGCGTCGCGCTTGGGGTCGTGCGGCGAGAGGTCGGCCTGTTCGAGGTAGCGGGCCATCCGCCGCGCCAGCACCTCCTCCATCGAGGCGAAGTCGTCGGGCCCGCCGTTGCCGGTCCCCCCCTCGCGCAGGTCGCCGCGGACCTTGAAGCGGCGGTAGTCGGACTTCTTCGTCGCCCCGCCCTCGAAGACCACCATCGAAGCGACCGTGTGCTCGCCGCCGATCGTCGAGATGTCGAAGCCCTCGATCCGGACCGGCAGCTCCTCCATCCCCAGCGCCTCGGCCAGCGCCGCCAGGCTCTCGACCCGCCGCGTGCGGCGGTGCTCGCGCCGCAGCCGGTCCTGGTCCAGCGCCAGCTTGGCGTTGCGCTCGGCCAGCTCGCGCAGGCGCCGTTTGTCGCCGCGCTCGGCGGCGCGGACCTCGACCGGGGCGCCGCGGCGCTCGCCCAGCGCCTCGGCCAGCAGCTCGGCGCGGTCGCGCAGGTAGGGCCCGACGACGATCGTCCGCGGCATCGAGGGCGAGGCCGAGTAGTACTGGGAGATGAACTCCTCGGCGACCTCGGCCGGCTCGCGTTCGCCCTGGTTCTCGAGGTAGAAGCTCTGCCGCTCGGCGAGGATCCCGTCGCGGACCTGGAAGACCTGGGCGTTGGCGTCGGTGCCCTCGACCGCGACCCCGATCAGGTCCGCCGTCCCCATCGTCGCGCCGGCCACCCGCTGGCGCTCGAACAGCGAGCGGATCGCCTTCAGCCGGTCGCGGTGCAGCGCGGCCCGCTCGAACTCCTGCGCCTCCGCGGCCGCCTGCATCTTCTCGTCCTCCTCGCGCTCGATCTGGCGGTAGCGGCCGGAGAGGAAGTCGACGATCGCGTCGATGTTGCGGCGGTACTCCTCCTTCGAGATGTACTCGACGCAGGGGGCCCCGCAGCGCTTGATGTAGTAGTCGAGGCAGGGGCTGCCGGAGCGGCGGCCCGGCTCCTTGCCCTCGCAGGTGCGGAACTGGAAGAGCTTGCCGAGCAGGTCGAGCGTCTCCCGCACCCGCTTGGCGCTGGAGAAGGGGCCGAAGTAGGCGCGGCCGGAGCGGTGCTTCTCGCGGGTGAAGTAGACGCGCGGGTAGTCCTCGTCGAGGCTGACACAGACGTAGGGGTAGGACTTGTCGTCGCGAAGGCGGATGTTGAAGCGCGGCCGGTGGCGCTTGATGAAGCTCTGCTCGGTCAGCAGCGCCTCCGCCTCGTTGGCGGTGACCAGCGACTCGATCCGGTCGATCCGCGAGGTGAGGCGGGTGTCGCCGCCGGAGAAGTGGGAGGCGATGCGCTTGCGGATCGAGCGCGCCTTGCCGACGTAGAGCAGCTCGCCGTCGCGGTCGTGGAAGAGGTAGACGCCCGGCTGGTCGGGCAGCGACTTCCGCTGCTGCGCGATCCGCTCGGCCCGGCTCAGCGCCTTCTCGCCGCCCTCGCCGGCCCCGTCTTTCGGCCTGCCTTTCGCCATCTCACTAAGGGTAGGCTGCTGGCCACTCGGCCAATTTCGACGCCAAGAGGGAGAGAACCGTGAGTGAGACCATCGACCCGCCGCAGCTGAACACGATCCGGATCGAGATCGACGGGGAGATCGGCACCCTCACCCTCGACCGGCCCGACGCGTTCAACGCGATGAGCCCGGAGATGATCGGCGAGATGATCGTCGCCTTCGGCTGGCTGGCGGACCGGGCGCCGCTGCGGGGGCTGATCGTGACCGGGTCGGGCAAGGCCTTCTGCGCCGGCGGCGACGTCACCTGGTTCCGCAAAGGGGTCGAGTCCGACGAGATCGACCTGCCCTCCGACGTCCGCCGCGGGGCCGAGGCGCTGCACCAGGCGATCGTCGATCTGCGGCGGATCCCCTACCCCGTGGTCGCGGCGATCAACGGCCCGGCGGCCGGGGCCGGGTTCTCGCTGGCGCTCGCCTGCGACATGCGGATCTCCTCCAGCGCCGCCTTCTTCGCCCCCGCCTACGGGCGGATCGGCGCCTCCCCCGACGGCGGCATGACCTACTTCCTGCCGCGGGTGGTCGGCCCGAGCAAGGCGCTCGAACTGCTGCTCGAGGACCCCAACCTGAGCGCCGCCGACGCCAAGGAGCTCGGACTGGTGCGCGAGGTGGTCGAGCCGGACGAGCTGATGGCGAGCGCCCAGGAGCTGGTCGGCGAGCTGGCGAAAAAGGCGCCCCACTACGTGCGGATGGCTAAGAAGCTGGTCGGGGTCAGCATCGAGAACTCGATCAACGACCACCTGCAGCTCGAGCGCCACGGGATCGCCGACTCGATGGCGACCGAGGACCTCCGCAACGGGGTCGAGACCTTCTTCAGCGGCGGCACGCCGGAGTTCCACGGCCGCTGAACCGGGTAGCGGCGGAGTACGTATCGCGGCTAGATTCTCCCTGACCAGTTCCCCGCGGGAAAGGAACGCAATGAAGAAGCTTGCACCGCTGTTCGCCCTGCTCCTCGCCGCGCTGGCGCTCGCCGCCTGCGGCGGAGGCGACGACACCACCGGCGAAGAAACCGCCGTCGCCCCCGAAACGACCCAGGAAGCCGAAACCGAAAAGGAAGCCGAAGGCGGCACCTCCGGCTCCGCCACCGCGATCGACATCGAAGCCGACCCGAGCGGCAGCCTCGCCTTCACCAGCGACGAAGCCACCGCGGCGGCGGGCAAGGACACGGTCAACTTCACCAACTCCTCGCCCGTGCCCCACGACGTGCGGATCGAAAGCTCCGGCGGCGAAGACGTCGGCGGCACCGAGGTCCTGAGCGAAGGCAACGAATCGGCGAAGGTCGACCTCAAGCCCGGCGAATACACCTACTTCTGCTCGGTCCCTGGCCACCGCCAGGCCGGCATGGAAGGGACGCTCACGGTCGAATAGCCGCCCGCGGCGCAGCGGTGTGACTTTTGGACCCACAGGGACCAAAAGTCACACCGC
>DASTBO010000113.1:0-40228 GCA_035712025.1 Solirubrobacterales bacterium | reverse complement strand
AGCGCTCGAGCCCGGCCACCATCAGGATCTGCTTGAAGAGCTGCGGCGACTGCGGCAGCGCGTAGAAGGAGCCGCGGTGCACCCGCGAGGGCACCAGGTAGTCGCGGGCGCCCTCGGGAGTCGAACGGGTGAGGATCGGCGTCTCGATCCGCGGGCCGCCGACGCGCTCGAAGACGTGCGCCAGCAGGCCTTCGTTGACGGCGATCACGTCGTCGCCGTCGACGAAGGACATCTCGACGTCGAGCTGGGTGAACTCGGCCTGACGGTCAGCCCGCGTCGCCTCGTCGCGGAAGCAGCGCGCCACCTGGTAGTAGCGCTCGAAACCGGAGACCATCAGCAGCTGCTTGAACAGCTGCGGCGACTGCGGCAGCGCGTAGAAGGAGCCCTGCTGCTGGCGGCTGGGGACGAGGAAGTCGCGCGCGCCCTCGGGCGTCGAGCGGGTCAGCACCGGCGTCTCGACGTCGACGAAGCCCTCGGCGTCGAGGAACTCGCGCATCGCGGCGACGACGCGGTGGCGCAGCAGCAGCGCCTCGCGCATCTGCTCGCGGCGCAGGTCGAGGTAGCGGTAGCGCAGCCGCGTGTCCTCCCCCACCTCGCCGCTGAAGCCCTCGATCTGGAACGGCGGCGTCTCCGAGCCGGCCAGCAGCTCGGCGCCGGTGACCAGCAGCTCGACCTCGCCGGTGGCGAGGTCGGCGTTGACCGTCTCCGCGGAGCGGCGCACGACCTTGCCCGTCGCGCTGAGCACGTCCTCGGCGCGCAGCTTGTGCGCCAGCTCGAAGGACGCGCCAGAGCTGTCGGGGTTGAAGACGAGCTGGACGATCCCGGTGCGGTCGCGCAGGTCGATGAAGATCAGCCCGCCGTGGTCGCGGCGGCGGTTGACCCAGCCGGCGACCCGCACCTCGTCCTCGACCCGGTCGGGCAGCACCTGGCCGCTCCAGGTGTCGCGGTAGCCGTTCGCGCGCAGCGGTGGCGTCTCGGCGCTCAACTGTCCCCTCCGGTCATCTCGTCGAGAAGCTTGCCGGGATCGACCGCGCGCTGCTCGCCGGTCTCCATGTCGCGCAGCTGGGCGCTGCCGTCTACCTCGAGGATGACGACGCGGCGGGCACCCAGGCGGTCGGCATGCTTGAGCTGACTCTTCAGGGTCCGCGCGGCGAGATCGAGCTGGCTGGAGACGCCGCCGCGACGGAGCGCGGTCGAGAGGGTCATCGCCAGCTGCCGCTGGGCTGGGTCGGCGACGGCGATGAAGGCGTCCTGCCGCGCCGGCGGCGGCTCCTCCCCCAGCGCCAGCAGGATCCGCTCGATCCCGGCGGCGAAGCCGACCGCCGGCGTCGCCGGCCCGCCGAGCTGCTCGACCAGGCCGTCGTAGCGACCGCCGCCGCCGATCTCCGACTGGGCGCCGAGCGCGTCGCAGACGAAGGAGAAGATCGTCCGCGTGTAGTAGTCGAGGCCGCGGACCAGGGTCGGGTCGACGACGTAGGCGACCCCCGAAGCGTCGAGCAGCGCCCGCACCTCGGCGAAGTGCTCGGCGTCCTCGCCCTCGAGCGCGCCGACGATCGTCGGCGCGCTCGCCATCACCGCCCGCGTCCCCTCGTGGTCGGAGTCGAAGGCGCGCAGCGGGTTGATGTCGATCCGCTCGCGGACGTCCCCGGAGAGGTCCCCCTCGTGCGCCCGCAGGTGCGCCTTCAGGTCCTCGAGGTAGGCGCGCCGCGCCTCGAGTGAGCCGAGGCTGCCGATCCGCAGCTCCACCTCGGGGACGCCGAGCTCCCCGAGCAGGTCGGCGAGCAGCATGATCACCTCGGCGTCGGCGAGCGGCGAGTCGGTGCCGATGCACTCGATCCCGAGCTGGTGGAACTGGCGGGAGCGGCCGGCCTGCGGGCGCTCGTGGCGGAAGAAGGGCCCGAGGTAGGAGAGCTTCACCGGCTGCGCCAGCTTCTGCATCCCGTGCTCCAGGTAAGCGCGGCAGATCGAGGCGGTCCCCTCCGGGCGCAGGGTCAGGCTGCGGCCGCCCTTGTCCTCGAAGGTGAACATCTCCTTGCGGACGATGTCGGTCGACTTGCCGACGCCGCGCTCGAACAGGGCGGTGTCCTCGAAGCTCGGCGTCGCGATCGGCTCGTAGCCGGCGCGGCCGAAGACCTCGGCCGCGGCGCGCTCCAGGCGGGCCCGCGCCCGCGCCCCCTCGGGCAGGATGTCGAAGGTCCCGCGCGGGGCCTGGAACTTGCTCGCCATCGTGCGGCGACCTTACGCCAGCGAGGCGAGGAAGGGGTTGGTGGCGCGCTCGGCGCCGAGCGTGGTCAGGCCCATGTGGCCCGGGTGGACGACGGTCTCGTCGGGATATGCCTCGAGCAGGCCGGCGATCGAGGCGAGCAGGGTGGGACCGTCGCCGCCGGGTAGGTCGACGCGGCCGACCGAGCCCTGGAAGAGCACGTCGCCGGAGAAGAGGGCGTCCTCGCCGCGAATCGCGTAGGTGACGTGGCCGGGACTGTGGCCCGGGGTGAAGACCACGTCGATCTCCATCCCCGCCAGCCCCAGCGTCTCGCCGCCGCGGAGCGCCTCGTCGGCCTCGTAGCTCTCGAACGGGCCGAAGCCCTCCCAGGGGACGAAGGCCATGATGTCGGCTAGGACCGGGACCTCGATCTCCGGGCAGTAGACGGGCGCCCCGGTGGCCCGGGCGACCGGCGTCACCGCGCCGATGTGGTCGAAGTGGCAGTGGGTGAGGAGGATCGCCTCGACCTGCGCCCCGGTCGCCTCGATCGCCGCGAGGATCCGCTCCGCCTCCTCGCCCGGATCGACGACCAGCAGCTTGTCGCCGCCCTCGCGGCGGACCAGGAAGCAGTTCTCGGCGACGGGGCCGACCGTGAGCATCTCGACGTCGAGGGCCACCGGGGCCCTACTCGCCGCGGGCGCGAATGCGGGCGCGCTCCCGTCGCCGCCACATCGCCGTGTCGATGTAGTAGCCGGCGGGAACGTAGAAGGCGAGCATGAAGGCGCCGAAGACCAGCGAGGAGCCGACCGGTTTTTTGAAGATCAGGATCAGGAGGACGGCGAAGATCACCGCTGCGAAGAGGCCGCGGACGAGCGAGTTGCGCCAGGTCGGCGGCAGGTCCTGCTGCGGGGTCGGCTTGCGGCGGGCGCGGGCGCGCGACTTCGCTTCCTCGCGGCTGCGGGGGCGACCGGAGCGCGGCTTGTCGTCGATCCGCCCGCCCTGGGTGCCGCGGCGCTTGCGCTGGCGCTTCTTCCTCGTCTGGGCCATGCGGCCCCAAATCTAGTCGGTCGCGTCGGCGAGCCGCGCCTCGATCGTGTGGCGCCGCGGGTCGAAGCCGCGCATCGGCACGTCGGCCGGGTAGCCGGCGAGGGCGGCCCGCGGGATCAGTCCCACCAGCTCCGCCTCCAGCGGCCGCGCGCCGAGCGGCGCCGCCAGCTCCCGCACCCGCTCGACGACCTCACCGAGGGGGACCGCGAGGGGGTCGTGGACGTTGGTCGAGACCTGGGCGCGGCCGCCGCCGAGCAGGAGGCCGATCGCGCGCACCCCGGGGAGCCCCCCGCCCGACTCGCGCAACCCGGCGGCGACGGCGCGGGCGACCTCGACGTCGTCGCTGTCGAGCTCGACGTTGAAGGCGGCCAGCGGCGGGCGCGCCGTGACCAGGGTCGCGCCGGCGGTCCGGTGCGGCAGGTCGGGGCCGAAGTCGGGGCGCAGCTCGCCCGACTCCATCCGCAGCCACAGCTCGCCGAGGCCGCCGTTGCGGAAGTAGGCCCGCTCGGCGCGGCCGGGGTCGCGCGCCAGCTCGCCGTAGAGGAAGACCGGGATGCCGAGCCCGCCGATTTGGGTCGCGACCGCCACCGCCTCGGCGCGCGCCGCTTCGCGGTCGGCGGGGTCGAACCAGACGACCGGGCAGACGTCGAGGGCGCCGATCGCCGGGTGGGCACCGCGGTAGCGGTCCATCTCGATTGTCTCCAGCGCCTCCTCGGCGCCGGTTGCGAGCGCTTCGGCGAGCGCCTCCCCGGCCCCCGCGAGGGTGAAGACGGTGCGGCCGTGATCGGCGTCGGTGTGGCGGTCGAGCAGCGTCGCGCCCTGGGTGAAGGCCCGCTCGAGTCCCGCCAGGCGCTCCGCGTCGCTCCCCTCCGAGACGTTGGGAACCGCGAGGAGGGGCGGCATCCTCCCGGACCTCAGAGGACCAGCTCGCCGCCGCTGACGATCGTCTCGCCGTCGATCTCGATCGTCGGTTCGAGGACGATGCAGTCGAGGTGGACGGGGACCTGGACCGTGCCGCCGATCGCCGCCGAGGCCCCGAAGGCGACGTGGCAGGTGCCGAGGATCTTCTCGTCCTCGAGGATGTTGCCGGTCAGGATCGCCTCCTCGTTGGTCCCGATCCCGAGCTCGGCGACGTTGGTGCCGTCCGGGCCGTGGGCGGTGAGCAGCTCCATCAGCCGGGCGCCGTCGCCGCCGGTGGCGCCGACCAGGTTGCCCTCGCGGACCGTCAGCGAGACCGGCGTCTCCAGCAGGCCGACTTCGGCGATCGAGCCGTCGACGACGAGCGTGCCCTCGGCGGTCCCCTCGACCGGGGCGATGAAGCCCTCGCCGCAGGGCAGGTTGCCGAAGGCTCCCCTGTTGCCGAGTTCTCCCGCGTCGACGGTCCCCAGCCTCCCCTCGAGGCCGAGCCGCAGGTCGCTGCCGTGGGGGCAGGCGATCCGCGCCTCCGAGCCGCGGTTGAGGGCGGTGACGATCGCCCAGCCGCGGCGGCGGATCTCCTCCAGGTCGCCGGTCATCAGCCGGCCAAGCATCTCCTCGGTGACGCCGGGGAGCGAGCCGACGCGGACGCCGGCCTCGCTCGCGACCCTGCGGGCGTCGGTGTGGGAGAGCGACTGGATCGTCGCCGCCAGGACCACGTCGGCCGCGGCCATCGCGGCGGCCACGGCCCGCGGCGGCTCGGCGGCGGCCGAGTCCCGCTCGGAGATCACCGCGAGCGTCGCGTCGGCACCGTCCCCCTGCGCCTCGATCCGCATCAGGGCGCCGATCTCTTCGGTCACCGGGTTGCAGACGACCAGCACGTCCTCGCCAGGCGAGATCCCCATGCACTGCCGAACGACCGTCTTCACGGCCCTGTCCAGTTCCGTGGTCACCCGCCCACCCTATCCATGCCGCTCCATCGCTGCACCCCTTTTTCCCCTGCAATCGTCGCATTTGAGGTCAACTGCGAGAATCCATTCAAGCATTTTCCCCGAGGCCGAGTGCTCACCCGTCGTCCCGCCGGTGTCCAATCGCCCAAACCTCGAACCCCACCAGCCCAACCAGAACGAAGCCGAAGGTCAGAAACGGCGCCAGCCACCCATCCGGACGGGCAATCGCCAGCGAAGCCACCGCAAAAGCGTCCGCCAAGATGAGGAATCCCACCAGCACCGGCCGCATCGCCGACCAGCCGGTCCGGGGAGTTCCGCTGCGCCGCTGCACCGCTACCATCCTCCTCCCCGCCGGAGTAGCTCAGCTGGTTAGAGCAGCGGAATCATAATCCGCGTGTCGGGGGTTCGAGTCCCTCCTCCGGCATCGCTTTCTCAAGCGGAATCCGCTCGTGACCTCCCCCCGAATTCTCCCGGATTTTCGAAGGGTGGCAAGGTAAGTGGCAAGGTTTTCGACGGGAACGAGCGCCGAGGCCCTTTCGCGAGAGCGCCTCGGTGAAGGCCGGGGCGCTCCTCTTAACGCCGGGTACCCCAGTCCGGTTCCAGCAGGAGTCGGCGGTAGCTGCCCATTTCGGGGGTCAAGAAAACCGCTCTTCCTCCCTTTATCGGCTTGACTCCGTAGCGGAAGTAGCTTGGGCTTTCGCTGTGGTAGTTCCAGCGGTTCTCCTCGCGGAAGAGGATGCTGCGGCTGTCCGGGGACCAAACTGGGTCATGCCGGACGAAGTCTTTTTCTTCCTCGTCCCGCGGTTTGGGAAGGGGCCAGGCGCCCCCCTTGCCGTCGCTGCGGACCAGGAAGATGGCCTGCCCGGCGTAGCCGAGGGCGCGCTGGAAGGCGACCAGCCTTCCGTTCGGCGAGATCACCGGGTCGATGTCGGTGCGAGCCGGTTCGGTCAGGCGCCGGATCAGGGTGCCGTCCGGGCGGTAGAGGTAGATGCTGCAGCGCTCCTTCTCCTCCTTCCGGTCGCAGCGCGAGACCGCGATCCGGCGGCCGTCGGTGCTCGCCGCCCCGACGGCGCTGGTCACCCGTTCGACCTTGCCCCCATCGGGCTCCATCACGAACAAGCCGTCCGGTCCGCCGACTTTCTCACTGGCGAAGATGATGCGGCCGTCAGCCAGAAACTCGGCCTTGGTGTCCCGATCGGGACCGCTGGTGAGCTGTCGCAATCCGCTCCCGTCGGCGTTCACCCTGTAGAGGTCGGCGTCGGGAAAGCTTTGGTAGCCGCCCTGGAAGACGATCCAGCGTCCGTCCGGAGAGAAGCGGGGACGGTTGGCACCGAAGCCAGAGAGGATCTGGCGCTTTCCGTTGCCGTCCGGGCGAGCCAGATACAGACCATCCTCGGGGCGCGGCTCGCCGCAGGCTTCCCTCTCGTGGTCGGCTGCGCAGGGATTGCTGAAGACGATCGGCCCGGCCTCGCCCGGCTTGGTGCCGAAGAGACCGAGAGCTCCATGGATGGGAGACCGCAATGAGATTTCGTCATACGCGGACGGACCCGAGAAGAACCCGGAGGCCGAGGAGACCGGCGCGAAGAGCCCCGAGAGGAGCAATGCAAGCGCCAGGAGGCCGAGTGAGGCTAGCCATCGATCAGCCTGCTGGCGTGGGAATCGAGCGTCCTGGTCTTGGAAGGTCCGCGATAGGTCCATACCGCGTCTAACAGCTCTCCTTAGAAAAGTTCCGGGTGGATTGCTGAACCGATTTCGTCAAGGCCGAACGCAACGACCGGCTGGCGCGGGCTCGCGCCGGCAGGGGAATCGACCGGGGCGGATCACGCCGCTGTCGAGCGGGTTCGCCGTCTTCGCGCAGTCCCTCGACGTACAGGGCGACCGCCTCGCTGGCGTGGCCTACCTAGACGTCAAGGGCGATGCTCATCGAGCTCTCCGGGCCTTCCGCTTCCGGCCCGGTGGACCCGGCGGTGGACCGAACTCAGGACTTCCGGCAGAACCGAGCGCATCTGGTGGAATGGGCGACCGCCCAGGAATGCAGGGTGCGCTCGTCTTGCGCGAATCATAATCCGCGTGTCGGGGGTTCGAGTCCCTCCTCCGGCATCGCCTGTCAGTGCTTAGCGTCGCCGGATTACGGCATACGGCAGCTGAAAATACGGCACTCTCACTGATGCATAGGCCTCCCGGCGGGCCTAATTTCGCTGTGCAAGGTCAAGCACACGAAAATGGAGGCATCTAATGCAGCTGTACGGAATTCTTCGCCGCAACGGTTGGCGGACCCCGGCGGACCTGGAAGTGGCTGGGAAGAAATCGGCCGAAGTCGGCGATCAGCCGGGCTCGGGGGTGCGGTGGATCCGCAGCTATGCGCTCGGCGAGGAGAGCGGCGAGGTCGGCACCTTCTGCGTCTACGAAGGCGAGAGCCCGGAGACGATCCGCGCGCATGCCGAGGCCGCGGGCCTGCCCGCCGACGAGATCATCCCGATCCTCGACACCGTCGTCGTCCGACCGGATCCGGTCCCCGCGACGCACTAGCAACCGCGGCGCACCAGGCGACGAGGCGCTTTTGCGTCCCGATGGGACGCAAAAGCGCCTCGTCCGCGCGCCTAGACTGATCTCGAGATGAGCGAGCGGACCCTGGTCGGGCGGGCGGACGAGCTCGCCCAGCTGAACGAGGCGGCCGAGCGGGCGCGCCTCGGCGAAGGCTCCCTCGTCCTCCTCTGCGGCGAGGCGGGGGTCGGCAAGAGCAGCCTCGCCGCCGCCGCGGCGGCCGGCTTCGACCTTCCCCTGTGGGGATCGGCGACGGCGGGGTCGACGGTCTCCTACGGACCGATCGTCGACGCCCTGCGCTCGCGACTGCGGGTGGACCCCGAGGCGCTGGCGGGGTGCGGACCGCTCCTCCCCCACCTTGCCCTCCTCCTCCCCGAGCTCGGCGAGGCCGCCGCCGAGAGCGAACGGGCGACGATCTTCGAGGCCGTCCGCTGCGCCCTCGCCCACCTCGGCGAGCGCGAGCCCGCCGTGGTCGTGCTCGACGACCTGCAGTGGTCCGACGAGACGACGCTGGAGCTGCTGGCGGCGCTGGTGGGGCCGCTGCGCCAGATGCCGGTCCTCGTCATCGCCGCCTACCGCTCGGACGGCCTGCCCCGCGATCACCGCCTGCGCTGGCTGCGGAACGAGCTGCGCCGCGGCGGCCGGCTCGAGGAGATCGCCCTCGAGCCCCTCGACCGCCCGGCGGTGGCGGAGCTGCTGCGGGAGCTCCTGTCCGAAGCCCCCTCCCCGGCCCTCGCCCGCACGGTCCACGACCGGACGATGGGCTCCCCCTTCTTCGTCGGCGAGCTGGTCGCCGCCCTGAACGCGCGGAACGCCCTGCGGCCGGGCCGCCGCGGCCTCGAGCTCGCCGAGCGCGACGAAGTCCCGGTCCCCGACTCGATCCGCGAAGCGGTCCTGATCGGCATCGCCGACCTCTCCCCCCAGGCCCGCGAAGCAGCGGAGACGGCCGCGGTCGTCGGCCAGCAGGTCGACCTCGGGCTGGCGGCGGAGCTCGCCCCCGCCGCCGGGCTGGCCGAGCTGGTCGAAGCCGGCCTGCTGGAGGAGCGGGAATCGGGAGCGGCGGCGTTCCGTCACTCGCTGGCGCAGGAAGCGCTCTACGCCGACGTGCCCTGGATCCGCCGCCGCGACCTCCACCGCCAACTGGCCGAGGCGCTGGAGGAGAGCGGCGGCCGCAGCCTGGAGATCGCCGCCCACTGGCGCGGCGCCGGCAACGAGGGCCGGGCCCGGGCGGCCCTGCTGGTGGCCGCGCAGGAGTCCGAGGCGCTCCACGCCCACCGCGACGCGATGCGGGCCTCGCGCGAGGCGCTCGAGCTGTGGCCCGAGGACGAGGCGGACGCCCCGCGAGAGGAGACGCTGCAGCGCTACGGGCGCTGCGCCGAGCTGGTCGGCGAGCTCGGCGAGGCGGCGAAAGCCTGGCGCGAGCTCGCCGCCAGTTGCGACCGCGACGGCGACCGCCCGGGATACGCCGAGGCGCAGCGGCGCCTGGCGGCCGTCTACGACCTCGGCGGCGAGCGCGAGCGGGCCTTCGCCGCCCGCCGGCTCGCCGCCGAGGCCTTCGCCGCCGCCGAGCGGCCCGCCGAGGCGGCGCTCGAGCGGCTGGCGATGGCCGACCACCACCGGCGCGGGGCCCGCTACGGGGAGGCGATCGAGCTGGCCCGGCTCGCCGCCGCCGAGGCGCGGGCGGCGGGACGCGTCGACCTCGATGCCCGGGTGCTCGGCCTGCAGGGCGTCGTCGAGGCCAAGGGCGGGGACTTCGAGCAGGGGCTCGCCTCGGTCCGCAGCGGCCTGGCGCTGGCGCTCGAGCACGACCTCACCCCGGTCGCCGCGGAGCTCTACCAGCGGCTCAGCCTCGTCCTCTACGACGGCGCCGACTACCGCCAGGCCGAGGAGGCGCTCGACACCGCCCTCGACCTCTGCCGCACCGACGGCGACGCCGGCACCGAGGTCGCCTGCGTCACCTGCCTCGTCTACGTCCTGCGCGAGCGCGGCGACTGGTCGCGGGCGGCCGAGCTCGGTCGCGAGCTGATCGAGTCCGACACCGCGGTCTGGGTCGCCGAGGGGCTGATCGGCGCGATCCACGCCTTCGAAGGCAAGTACGGCGCGGCGCGGCGGATGCTGAGCGCCTCGCGCGCGGTCTCCTCGGCGGTCGGCCACTACAACATGTACGTCGACTCGACCACCGCGCTGGCGATCGTCGCCGCCGCCGAAGGGCTCGATGACGAGGCGGCGACGCACTGCCGCGAGCTGCTCGCCCGCTGGGAGGAGAGCGAGGACCACCACTACGCGGTCTGGGGCATCCGCTGGGCGGCGACCTGGTTCGCGCAGCGGGGGCGGCGCAAGGGCGCGCAGCTCTGCGCGGCGGCGCTGGGCAGGATGGCGGCCGAGGGCGGGCACGACGACGCGGTCGCGGCGCTGGCGCAGGCGGTCGGCGAGCTGGCCCTGCTCGAAGGCGACCCGGCCGGCGCCGTGGAGAGCCTCTCCCGGGCGGTCGAGCTGCACCGCAACATGGCGACCCCGCACGAGCGGGCGCAGGTCGAACTGCGGGCCGGCGTCGCCCTCGCCGCCGCCGGCGAGCGCGAGGAGGCGCTGGAGCGGCTCGGCGACGCCTACCGCTGCGCCGCCAAGCTCGGCGCCCGGCCGCTGGCGGCGTCGGCGGCCAAGGAGGTGGCGGCGCTGGGCGAGTCGGTCGCGCAGCGGCTCGGCAGCCGGGCGGCCGCGGCCGCCGACGGCGTCCAGCTGACCCGGCGCGAGCTCGAGGTCCTGCGCCACGTCGCCGTCGGGCGAACCAACCGCGAGATCGCCCAGGAGCTCTTCATCAGCCAGCGCACCGTCGACATGCACGTCCGCAACCTGCTCGGCAAGCTCGACTGCCGCTCGCGGGTCGAGGCCAGCCACCGCGCCGGCGAGCTCGGGCTGCTGAGCTAGCCGTCCAAACACAAGCGGGTTCGCCAGCCGGCGGTTAGGGTCGGGCGCAATGCCCGATTACTCGAGCCCACCGCTCCAAGACTGGGGCGAGCTGATCAGCTTCACGCCGAGCCAGGTCCTCAGCCCGGCCAGCGTCGCCGAGCTGAAGGAAGTCCTCGAGAAGGTCCACAGCGGCGAGGTCGGCAACGGCCGGGTGCGGGTCCCCGGCAGCCTCCACTCCTGCTCGGAGATCGCCGTCGGCGAGACGCTCCTCGACGTCTCCTCCCTGCCGCAGAGCATCGAGCTCGAAGCCGGCGACACGGCCGTCACCGCGACCGCCAACGTCTCCCTGCACGAGTTCCTCGCCGAGCTCGGCCGCCACGGCAAATCGGTGACCGCGACCGGCGGCACCGACCACCAGACCCTGGCCGGCCTGATCTCCACCGGCACCGCCCCGGCCAGCTCCCGGCACGGGCTCTACGAGAAGCTCGAATGGGTCGAGCTGGTCACCGTCGACGCCTCCGGCCGGGCGGTCGAGCGCCGCATCACGCGCGGCGAGCCGGACTTCCCGGCGGTGATCTGCTCGCTCGGCCTGCTCGGGGTCATCACCCGGGTCAACTTCAGCCTCGTCGACGAGATCTACTTCGACGTGACGATGAAGATCGTCCGCCTCGACGAGGTGCTGACCGACCTCGACGCCACCTCGCAGCGGTACGACTTCTGGCGCGTCAACTGGATGCAGAAGAGCGACAAGGCGCTGCTGTGGGCGGCCACGGCTGTGCCGGCCGCGGACTCGAAGCCCGACGGCGACTACCCGGAGGAACAGTCCGAGCAGGTCCTCGACTTCGTCTTCCAGGCGATGGACGAGATCGCCGACACCGGGCCACTGCTGAACCCGGTGCTGGAGGGGATCTACGAGGTCCTGGCGCTGACCTACGACGAGTCCCATTTCACCGGCCCGCTGCGCAACATGCTCCCCGTCGACCGGCGGGCGCCGCTGCGGGTGGCGATGGCCGAGTGGAGCTTCCGGCCGGCGGACCTGCAGCGGGTGCTGGGCGAGTGCGAAGACTATTTCGAGGAGGCGGGCTGGCCGAACATCCCGACCGAGATCGAGCTGACCAGCGTCGACGGCGCCCTGATGTCCGCCTGGGGCTGGGACGACGTTCCCTACATCGTCAAGTTCAACTTCATGCACCTGACCGCGGTCTGCCGCTCGCCCGGCGAGAAGGAGCAGATCCACGCCCACCTGCGCGGCCTCTGGGAGCACCTGCGGCGCGCCGGCATCGAGTTCAAGGCGCACTGGGGCAAGGTCAACTTCATCGACCCCGAGTTCGTCGCCCGCAACCACGACTTCGAGCGCTTCAAGCCGCTGATCGCGCCGATCTTCGTCAACGACTACCTGGCGGAGAGGCTGGGCCCGCTATGAGCGACGGCGCGACGGCGACCGGGTTCCCCGGGCTGATCGACATGCACGCCCACCCGGCGATGAACGCCTACTTCTGGGGCCGGGACCTGCGCCGGCACTACTTCGCCGGCAGCACCTTCAACCCGCTCGCCAGCCTCACCGACTTCCCGATGCTGAAGAAGGGGGACGTCAGGGTGGTCTGGTCGATCCTCCACGTCCCCGAGCAGGAGCAGCTCACCAGCCCCCCGCTCCGCCTCCTCGCCCGCCTCACCCCGGGCGGGCGCAAGATGCTGAAGACGAACGCCTGGGAGTCGACCCTGCGGATGATGGACGCGATGGAGCGGCAGGTCGCCCGGGCCGACGACGAGTTCGCGGTCGCCCGCTCGAACGCCGAGCTCGACGCGGCGCTGGCGGCCGGCAAGAGGGTCTTCGTCCACACGATCGAGGGCGGCCACCAGCTCAGCGCCGGCCTCGCCGCGGACGACGTCCAGGGCCACCTGGACCGCCTCGAGAAGCTCGCCGACCGCGGCGTCGCCTCGCTGATCCTCGCCCACCTCTTCCCCAACGACATCGCCGGCCACAGCGAGTGCATCCCGGCCAGCCAGCACCGGATCCTCTTCTGGCGCCTCGACACCAAGGTCGACGACGCGCGCGGCCTGACCGAGACCGGCAAGGCGGTGGTGAAGCGGATGGCCGAGCTGAGGATGGTGCCCGACCTCACCCACTGCTCGCCGGCCTCGCGCCGGGACGTCTACGCCCTCGTCGGCAACGAGATCCCGATCGTCGCCACCCACATCGGGGTCCAGGCGCTGAACCCGGTCCCGGTCAACATGAGCGAGGAGGACGTCAAGGCGATCGCCGCCTCCGGCGGCTGCGTCGGCGTGATCTTCATGCCCTACTGGCTGGAAGCCTCCCACCCGAAGGACGGCCTCGAGGCGATCTGGCGGACGATGGAGCAGATCAACGCCTGGAGCGGCGGCGAATGGCAGCACGTCGGCATCGGCACCGACTTCGACGGCTGGACCGACCCCCCGGACGACTGCAAGAGCGCCGGCGAGCTCCCCCGCGTGCGGGAGATGCTCGAGGCCAAGGGTCTCGCGCGTCACGAGGTCGAGGCGGTGCTCGGCAGCAACGCCCGCCGCGTGCTCAGGGACGGCTGGCGCTAGACCTCCACCATCAGCGTCACCGGCCCGTCGTTGATCAGCGCCACCCCCATGCAGGCGCCGAAGACGCCCTTTCTCGCCCCCAGCCGCTCGCAGAAGCGGTCGTAGAGCGGCTCGGCGACCTCCGGCCGCGCCGCCCCGACGTAGCTCGGCCGGTTGCCGCGGCGAGCGTCCCCGTAGAGGGTGAACTGGCTGACGCAGAGCACCTCGCGCTCGCCGAGCGGCTCGTTCATCCGCCCCTCGGCGTCGTCGAAGATCCGCAGCTTGCGCACCTTCTCGGCGAGCTTGTCGGCCTCCTCGGGCCCGTCGCCGACACCCACCCCGAGCAGGACGAGCATCCCCGGCCCGATCTGCGCCACGCGGTCGCCCTCGACGTCGACCGCCGCCTGGCTGACCCGCTGGACCAGTGCTCTCATCGCGCCGCGAACCTAGCGCAGGCGCGGGATCGGTTCAGCGGGTGGCGAGACGGGCGGGCCGTTTCGCCCCGGCGTGGCGACGGCGGTGCTTCTTGACCTTGACGCAGCGGACCTTGCCCTTGACCCGCTTCTTGCGGAAGCCCTTCTTGCAGTGCTTCCGCCTCGGCGCTGCCGGGACGGCGACCGGCGGGGCCGGCGGCGGAGTCACGACCGGCGGGACCGGCGGGGGCGGACCGCCGAGCAGGTCGCCGTTGATGCCGGAGGCGAGCTCGCCCGCTTCCAGGCTCAGCGCGTCCGCGGCTTCCCAGCTCGACGCGTGATCCCAGAACTGGATCTCGAACGGTTCGTAGGGGAAGAATTCGACTTTGTAGGTGCCGGCGATCAAGCCGCCGATCCCGTACTCGCCGCTCGGTTCCGAGAGGGTGCAGCGGCCGGCTTCGAGTGCGACCTCCCAGGCGCAGACTTCGACTTCTTCCAGGCCCTCGCCCGTCGAGGCCGAGCGAACGGCGCCCGCCACGGCGGCTTCTTCCTCCAGGTCGGCGTCGATCCCGATCGTCGTCGCTCCCGATTCCACTTCGACCGGATCGGCTTCCCAATAGAAGGGGCGATGGTCGTAGAACTGGGTCGCGTAGCCGAGTTCCCGAGCCCAAAATTCGACTTCGTATTTGCCGGGAGCCAGGTTCGCCAGCGCGTAGGTCCCGTCGAAGCCGGTCAGCTCGCAGACGAGGGTTTCTCCTTCTTCTCCTTCTTCTTCCTCGATCGAGTAGGCGCAGACTTCGACGCCGGAGAGGTCTTCTTCGCTGGCGGCCTCCCTCACGGTTCCGGTTATCGAGCCGGGCGCGGCTGCGGCCATCGCCGGCAGAGCAAGCAGGCAGAGGAGCGCGGCCGCAAAGGCGACAGCAAGCAGCCTTCTATCGGTTGACGAACCCTGAGAACTCAAGCGGCGGCAGTATATGCACAGGCAAAGAACCCGCCTGTCAGCCTTCCAGCGCCTCGACCAGCGAGCCGGCGTCGTAGGCGCCGAAGAACCGGACGCCGTTGACGAAGAAGGTCGGGGTGCCGGTGGCGCCGCTGGCTTCGGCCGAGGCGAGGTCGCGGGCGACGCGGTCGCGATGGGCGCCGGAGTCGACCTCCGCCCGCATCCGCTCGACGTCGAGCCCCAGGTCCCCTCCGACCGCGAAGACCGTCTCCGGCGAGAGCCGCGGCTGAGCGGCGAAGAGCGCGTCGTGGTACTCCCAGAAGCTGCCCTGGGCGGCCGCCGCCTCGCTCGCCTCGGCGGCCAGCGGGGCCAGCGGGTGGCGCTCGGGGATCGGCATGTGGCGGAAGCCGAAGAGGAGCCGCTCGCCGAGGCGCTCGCGCACCCGGCGCAGGACCGACTGGGCGCCGAGGCAGAACGGGCACTGGAAGTCGCCGAACATCACGAGCTCCAGCGGCGCGGCCGGCTCGCCGCGCACGTGGTCCAGATCCTCCAGCGGGGGTGAGAGCCGTTCGTCCACGTCGCCCCTGATGTTATGTGCGCGTGCACGACATCGAGTCGATCCTCGTCCTCGTCCTCGCCGCGGCGCTCTTGGTGCGGCTCGCCGACTTCGGCAAGATCCCCGCCCCGATCGTCCTCGTCGTCGGCGGCCTGGCGATCGCCTTCGTCCCCGGCCTGCCCAGCGTCGAACTGGAGCCGGACACGATCTTCCTCGTCTTCCTGCCGCCGCTGGTCTACGCGGCGGGCTGGCGCGCCTCGCCGCTGGAGCTGAGGACGGTGACGCGGCCGCTGGCGCTGCTCTCGGTCGGCCTGGTCTTCCTCACCGCCGCGGTCGTCGCCCTCGTCGCCCACGCGACGGTGCCGGGGCTGAGCTGGGCCGAGGCCGCCGTCCTCGGCGCTGTCATCGCCCCCACCGACACCGTCGCCGCGACCTCGATCTTCCGCCGCCTCGGCGCCCCCGAGCGAGTGCGGCTCCTGGTCGAAGGCGAGTCGATGATCAACGACGGCACCGCCCTGGTCCTCTACCGGATCGCGGTCGGGGTCGCGACCGGCAGCGCCTTCAGCTTCGGCGGCGCGGCCCTTGAGTTCGTCGGCGTCGCCGCCGGCGGCATCCTCGCCGGGCTCGCGATCGGGGTCCTCTCCGACCGCATCCTCCGCCGCCTCAGCGACTCCGACCTGACGATCATGCTCTCGGTCCTCACCGCCTACGGCGCCTACATCGGCGCCGAGGAGCTGCACGTCTCCGGCATCCTCGCCGCGGTGGTCGCCGGCGTCTACGCCGGCTACCGCTCCCCCCACACGCTCGACGCCGACGTCCGCCTCAACGCCGTCGCCTTCTGGAACGTCCTCGTCTTCGGGCTCGAGATCACCCTCTTCGTCCTCCTCGGCCTGCAGCTGCCGGAGATCGTCGACACCCTGGAAGCGAGCTCGTCCGGGGTCGGCGAGCTGCTCTGGCCGATCGTCGCGATCGCCGGGGCCTCGATCGGGGCCCGCCTCGCCTTCGTCTTCGCGATGGGCTCCGACGCGGGCGAAACCGCCGGCCAGCGCTTCGCCGTCGGCTGGAGCGGGATGCGCGGCGCGGTCTCCCTCGCCGCCGCCTTGGCGGTGCCGCTCAGCGTCGACGGGCGGCCGCAGATCATCTTCCTCACCTTCGCCCTGATCCTAATCACGATCGTCGGCCAGGGGCTCTCGCTGCCCTTCATCGTCCGCGCCCTCGGCCTCGAGAACCCGCGCCGCTGGTCGGACGAAGAGGCGGTGGCGCGGATGGAGGCGGCGCAGTCGGCCCTCGATCGCCTCGACCAGATGGAAGACGACGAGCGCGCCGGCGAGAAGCAGCTGACCCGCCTGCGCGACATCTATCGGGCCCGCTTCCGGATGTGCCAGGCAGTGCTCAGCGGCGAGGACCAGGAGACGGCCGTCCGCGAGCAGCGCATCGCCGACTACGGCCAGCTGCGCCGCGAGCTGATCGGGGTCGAGCGCGAGGAGCTGCTGGAACTGCGGGGAACCGGGCGTCTACGGGACCAGACTCTGCGCCAGATCGAGCGAGACCTCGACCTCGAAGAGGCCCGAATCAGGAGCTAGCCGGTTGGGAGCAACTCCGCCGGCCGGGCCGGACCCGGCTTCCACGCCGAGATCGCAAAAACGGCTCCCCAGGGACCGTTTTTGCGACTTCGGCGCAGGGAGCGTGTCGTCGAGGGGGTGGGTGTGCCCTCGGGGGCACGCCCACCCCCTCCCACCGCCACTAACCGAGGAACTCCTTGGCTCGTTCGATCACCAGATCCGACTTCTCTTCGACGATGAAGTGACCGCAGCCGGGGACGAACTCGATCTCCATCTCCTCGGCGTGGCGCTGGTGGCCCGCCAGCATCGAGGGGCGGAGGACGAAGTCGTCTTCGCCGAACAGCATCAGGGTCGGGACGGTCAGCATGGCGTCGGCGTAGCGGCCGCGAGCGATCGGGCCGGTCTCGCGCAGGTTGAAGACCCGGTAGAGCTGCACGCCGGCCCGCGCGCGGGCCGGCTCGGCGAGATTGTCGGCGAAGGCGGCGAGGTCCTCGTCGCTCCAGACCTCCTTGACGGTCGAGCCGCCGACCAGCACTTTGCGGATGAACTGGCCGCCGCGGTGGAGCCGGTAGCCGACGACCGGGGTGAGGATCAGCTGCTGGTACCAGAAGCGCCAGAGGTGGCCGACGATCGCCCGCGTGTTCACCCACGGCGGCACGATGTTGAACGCGAGGAAGCGCTCGAACCGCTGCGGCTCGCGCAGGCAGAGCAGGAACCCGATCCAGCCGCCCCAGTCGTGGCCGACCAGCTTCACCCGCTCGATCCCCAGCGCGTCGAGGACGGCGAGCACGTCGTCGGCCATGTTCTCCTTCTCGTAGCCGTCCTCGGGAGCCTCGCTCCAGCCGAAGCCGCGGAGGTCGAGCGCGATCACCCGGTGGCGGTCGGCCAGCGCCGGCATCAGGTTGCGCCACTCGTACCAGTGCTGCGGCCAGCCGTGGAGGCAGAGGACCACGTCCTCGCCGCCGCCGGCTTCGGCGTAGTGGAACTGGATGCCGCGGGCCTCCACCGTGTGGTGGGAGACGCCCTCGACCTGGGGTAGTGGCTGGCTCACCAGCCAAGCACCCTAGTGGGCGCGGCGGGGAGGGTGTTCAGGGGCGGGCGAGGCGACCGGCGGCGCGCCGGGTGTGTCGCGCCGGTCGCCTGCCCCCCTTTCGCTCAGCGCAGCGCGGCCGCCGCTGCTTGGCGAAAGTCGTGCAGCATCTCCTCCATCGCCCCGACCTCGCAGGGGACCATTTCCGGCCAGGTCTTCTCGGGATGCTCGTGCAGCGTCTTCAGCCCGTTGCCGCTGATGATCGCGACGACGGTCTCGTCGGGCCCGATCTTCCCTTCCTGGGCGAGGCGCGCCGTCGAAGCGATCGTCGTCCCGCCGGCCGGCTCGGTGAGGATGCCCTCGGTGGCGCCGAGCAGGTCGATCGCCTCGAAGATCTCCTCGTCGGAGGCCGTCGCCCCGGCGCCGCCGCGCGAGACCACCGCGTCGACGACGAGAGCGCCGTCGCCCGGCGCCCCGATCGCCAGCGAGTGCGCCGCCGTCTCCGGCGTCTGCGTCTCGATCTCGGCTCCGCCGGCGGCGATCGCCGTCGCGATCGGCGAGCAGCCGCTCGCCTGGGCGATGTTGATCTTCGAGCCGGCGGTCTCGGCCAGGCCGACCGTCTCCAGCTCCACCAGGCCCTTGTGGACGCGCGAGGAGAGGGTGCCGCCGGCGGCCGGGATCACGAAGTGGTCGGGGGCCCGCCAGCCGAGCTCCTCGACGACCTCGAAGGCCATCGTCTTCGCCCCCTCGGCGTAGAACGGCCGCAGGGTGATGTTGGCGAACTCCATCCCGGTGGCCAGCGCCAGCTCGCGGCAGGCGCGGTTGGCCTGGTCGTAGTTGGCGTCGAGCTGGATCACCTGCGCGCCCAGCCCCCGGCAGGCCTTCGCCTTCCCCTTCTCCATGTTGCCCGGGTAGAAGATGTACGGCGTGGCGCCGGCCTGGGCCGCCAGCGCCGCCACCGCGGTGCCGACGTTGCCGGTCGAGACGCAGCCGACCTCGTCCTTGCCCAGCTCGAGCAGGCGGGCGATCGCCATCCCGACGACCCGGTCCTTGTAAGAGAGCGAGGGTCGGTTGGTCGAGTCGTCCTTGAGGTAGAGGTTGCTGAGGCCGAGCTCGGCGCCGAGGCGCTCGGCGTGGATCAGCGGCGTTTTGCCGGCGAAGGCGCCGACCCGCTGCTGCGCGCGGCGGTTGAGGATCGGCAGCAGCTCCTCGAAGCGCCAGATGTTCCAGGGGCGCTCCGCCAGCGGGCGCTCCGCGATCCGCCGCTTCGCCAGCTCGTAGTCGTAGTCGACGTCGAGCCCTTCGCCGCAGGCCGGACACTTGAAGGCTTTGTCGAGCAGCGGCGTCCGGTAGCCGCAGTCGCGACAGGCGAGTTCGGTGGCGCAGGAGTCGGTCCGGAGCCCATAGGGCTCGGTGAGATGCGGATCCACCGCGTCACTCATAGCTCCTCCTTTGCCGCCGATGCCACGGCGTCAGTCCAATTGGTCGCACGGGTATAACACATGGTCGGGCACTGCTCAACTTATTCTGCGCAAGACTCCCGGGGAGCGCCGGGCCGATCCCCTCCAGGAAGGTAGCGGAACCGGGAGCGGGCGGATGCAGGCGCAGTCTCCTGTCTGTAGAGGTTCTGTCCGCAATCCAGCAGGATCGCCCCGATGACCCCCCAGGAGCGCTTCGCCGCCAACCTGAGAAAGGCCCGTACCGAGGCCGGTATCTCGCAGGAAGAGCTGGGCTATCTCTGCGACCTGCACCGCACCGAGGTCTCGCTCCTGGAGCGGGCCGGGCGCGAGCCGCGGCTGGCGACGATCGTGAAGCTGGCCGGCGCCCTGAAGACGACGCCGAACCAGCTCTGCGAGGGGATCGGCTGGCTGCCGAAAGCGCGGCGCTTCGACGTCAAGCGCCCGCCGCGGGCCTAGCGGAGCCGCTGCACGGCAGCGCCCCCCGGACGCTGCCTACATACCCCTGGAAGCTCCGCCCACGGCGGAAGAAGTGAAGGGAGGCGGGGCGACGCCGGCCGAGCCGACGTGACCAGGATCCGTCATGACGATTTAGATCCTGGCTCAGGATTGGTCCTCCTTTGCCACCCCAAGGCGGTTTCCCAGATCCGAGAGCCCCGCCTCCTTCACCGGTTGATCGCCCGGCTGGACCATTCATAACAGACTTCCTTCTATCAATCAAGGGTGTTTGCTCAATCGTCGCGGGTGACGCCGAGTGCGCGCTCAGGAAGCGGGCGTCGCGGCCGGCGAGACCGGGATCCCGGCCGTCTCCGGCCAGGCCCCGAGGGCCGCGGCGTCGTCCCCCTCGCCGAGCGCGAGCAGCAGCTCCTCGGCCAGGTGCGGCGCAAAGGGGACGAGCGTCCGCGCCAGGAGGACGAGCGCGGCGAGCTGCGCCTCGGCGTCGGCCCGGCCGAGCTCACCCCGGCGCTTGATCACCCGCTTCTCGAAGTCCTGGATCCGCTCCAGCAGGCGGGTGATGTTGCGGAGCGCCTTGTGCATCTGCAGCCCCTCGACGTCGGCGGTGATCCGCTCCAGGCCGTTCTCGCACCATTTGCGCAGGCGGTCGCGCATGTGCTCGGTGTCGGCCGCCGCCTCGGGGTCGTGCGCGAGCCCCTCGAGGCCGGCGAGCCGCTCGTGGCTGTAGTTCCAGAGGTTGCGCAGGAAGCGGGAGGCGAAGCGGACCGCGCCGTCGCTCCAGTTCAGCGTCTTCGCCGGGCCGGCCGCGTAGAGGACCGCGAGGCGGACCGTGTCGGCCCCGTGCTGGGAGACCAGCTCGTCGGGGTTGACGACGTTGCCGAGGTGCTTGCTCATCTTGCGCCCGTCGGCGATCACCATCTCGTGGAAGAGGCAGCCGGCGAACGGCTCGCCCTCCTCGAGGAAGGCGAAGGGACCGATGTCCCGCAGCGCCTTGGTGACGACGCGCTGGTCGAAGACGAAGCCGCCGCTGTCGTTGCCGGCGACGAGCCGCTCCGCGGGCAGCCACTCCTGCAGGTCGGGATGGGTGAACATCTGCCCGTCGCGGTCGGCGGGCGGGACCGCAGCTGGGACCCAGAGCCAGAGCGCGTCGAAGTGGCAGTCGAGGGTGTCGGTCTCGCGTTTGGCGGCGGCGCCGCAGCGCGGGCAATCGACGTCGACGAAGTCGGGGCGCTCGGCCAGCGGATTCCCTTCGCCGGTCGGCTTCAGGTCGCGCGGGAGGACGACCGGGAGGTCCTCCTCGGGCACCGGAACCGGCCCGCACCGCTCGCAGAGGACGATCGGGATCGGCGTCCCCCACGAGCGCTGGCGCGAGATCGAGAAGTCGTTGGCGCGGTAGCGGATCGCCTCGCGGGCGGCGTCGACCGGCGCCGGGGGCGGGGCGTCCTCCTCCTCCCCGCGCTCGGGCGCCTCGACGCGCTCGAGCCGGGCGGCGATCTCGTGGTCGGCCTCGTCGACGGCCGGAATGCCGAGCGCGGCGGTCGGGCCGAAGCGGGCGTCGACGAGCGGCGAGACGACCACCGGCAGCTCGGCGCCGTCCGGGCCGGCGATCGAGGCACCGGTGTCGACCAGCGGCACCGAGCGGGCGTCGCGGGCGCTCCGGTCCCAGCCCCCGGAGCGCATCCGCTCCAGCTCCTCGCGCACACCCGGGTCGGCAATCCAGGCGTCGACCTCGGGATGACGCGGCGAGAGCAGGACGAAGCTCGCCAGGCCGGCGTGCTCGCGGTGCGGCGTGAAGGCGGTCAGCTCCCGGCCCTGCGGCGAGCCGAGCTCGACCTCCACCCCGTCGCTGCGGCCGAGGATGTAGCGCTGGGTCGCCAGCGAGAGGTCGTCCCACTTCCCGCTCGCGGCGAGGCGCTCGTTGTTGCGGTCGTTCTCCTCCAGGTAGGGGGTGATCCGCAGGAACCAGGTCGGGCGCCGGATCAGCCGCACCTCGTTGTGGCAGCGCCAGCAGCGGCCGTCCTCGACCTGGATCGAGGCGAGGGTGGTCTGGCAGGTGTCGCACCAGTCGACGGTGGCGTCGGCGCGGTAGATCAGGTCGCGCTCGAGCAGCGTTACGAAGAGCCACTGCGACCAGCGGTACTGGCCCTCGTCGGAGCTGTAGAAGACGCGGTCGTAGTCGAAGGAGAAGCCGAGCCGCTTCATCTGACCGAGCATCCGCTCGCCGCACTCGGCGACCCACTCGGCCGGCGGCTCCCGGCGCTCGATCGCCGCCAGCTCGGCCGGCAGGCCGAAGGCGTCGAAGCCGAACCCGAACAGCACCGCGTCGCCGCGGCCGCGGCGGAAGCGGGCGTAGGCGTCGCCGATCGAGTAGTCGCGGACGTGGCCCATGTGGAGGTTGCCCGAGGTGAACGGGCTCGAGGGCTTGACGTAGACGCGCTCCTGGCCGTCGGCCGGCTGCGGAGCGGCCAGGTCGCCGCGCTGCGCCCATGCCTCCTGCCGCGCGGCCTCGATCGACTGCGGGTCGTAGTTCGGTTTGGCGCTCATCTCAGACCAATGATGCCTGAGGCGTGAAGGAACGCCCTGGGCGGCCCTATTCGTCGAAAGTCCAGAGCTTGTTGCCGACGAAGTTGAAGGGCATCGCGACCGCGACCGCGATCGCCTGGGCCGGGAGTTCGCCGACCACCTCGCCGGAGACGAGCAGTTCGAGGACGACCAGGTTGATCCCGAGCGAGGCGAGGCTGACGGCGAAGAATCGAGCCGCCTGGAAGTGGGCCGGCCGCTCCCCCGGCTCGAAGGTCCAGTGGCGGTTCCAGAAGAAGTTGTTGCTGACGGCGACGACGAACGCCCCGACCGCCGCGGCGATGTGGTGGACCCCCAAGACGCCTGCCAGGAGCGCGAAGACGGCGAGGTTGATCAGGTACCCGGAGCCGCCAACCGCGCAGAACTTGAGCAGCTGGATCCATTTCGCGGGCTGCCTGGCGGCAGCCCCGATGCGATAGGCGAGTTCGGAGGCAGGCGACATCCCGAACGGAGCAGATTAGCGAGAAGGGCGGGTGCCTCCATGGATCCGCGTAGTCTTCCCCGCCGTGCGCGCGAGGACTGCAACCGGGGCCGCCCTGGGCCTGACCGCCGTGGCCGTGGCGCTGGCGCTGGTCTTCGGCGGCTCGCGGGGGTCGGACCCCGCCAAGGCCGAGAACGAGGCCGATCCGGGGACGCCGACGGTCGAAATCGTCTCGCCGCGAAACGGCGCCCGCCAGGTCAGCCACGCCGCCGTGGTCAAGGTCGCGATCGAGAACTTCCAGCTGGCGCCGCGGCACTTCGGGGGCGAACCGCAGCTCGGCGAGGGGCACCTGCGCTTCAGTCTCAAGCGCGTCCCCGACTGCGTCGACCCGAAGAAGCTCCAGGACGCGATCAACAGCCCGATCGGGAAACAGCGCCTGGTCGGCAAATCGTTCGACTACGCCGCCTACGCCGGGCCCAACGGCGTCCTCGCCGAGCGGATCGGCTCCGCCGGCGGCTACTCCCCCGCCACCCGGCCGGAGATCTACTACCACGGCCTCTTCCCCGGCTTCTACCGCCTGGTCGTCAACCTCGCCCAGAACAGCGGCATGACGACCCAGTTCCACGACGTCACCAACTTCCAGATCCTCCCCCGCCCCGGGAACGGGCCGAAACCCTGCGGGCCCGGCAAGGTCCCGAGCGCCAAGGCCGCGGCGCGCCTCGAATAACCATTACTTCACTTTGTATAGTGGCTAGGTGCGTACTTATCGCCGCTTGATGGGTTTCCTGCGTCCGTATCGGGCGCAGCTCTGGGGATCGTTGGCCTTTGCCTGGGCGGCGATGGGGATGACGGTCCTGATCCCGTGGCTGATCGGGCAGGCGGTCAACGCGATCGAGGAAGGCGACAAGCCGGACCTGCTGCCGCTCTCGCTGGCGATCCTCGGGGCGGCGGTGCTGCGGCTGGGGTTGATCGTGATCCGGCGGGTGGTCGCCGGCAAGGTCTCGCTCGGGGTCGAGTTCGATCTGCGCCAGACCTTCTACGGCCACCTGCAGCGGCTCGAGCTCGGCTTCTTCGACGGGCAGCAGACCGGCCAGCTGATGTCGCGGGCGACCGTCGACCTGCAATCGATCCGCTTCTTCCTCGGCTACGGGCTGATCTTCATCACCCAGAACCTGCTGACGATCGTGCTGGCGAGCGCGGTGATGTTGGCGATCAACCCCTGGCTGACGCTGATCGCCCTGGCGCCGGCGCCGCTTGTCGTCTGGGTCGCCTCCCGCTACAACCGCGTCTCCCGCCCCGCCCAGCAGGAGGTCCAGCAGCGGATCGCCGAGCTGACCGCGGAGGCGGAGGAGAACGTCTCCGGGATCCGCATCGTCAAGGCCTTCGCCCGCGAGGAGCACCAGCTGCGGCGCTTCCAGCGCGCGGTCGACCGCGTCTTCGACCAAAGCATCTACTCGACCCAGCTGCAGGCCTTCTTCTCGCCGCTACTTGGATTCCTGCCCCAGCTCGGGATCGCCCTCGTGCTCCTGGTCGGCGGCCGCGAGGTGATCGCCGGCAACCTCAGCCTCGGCGACTTCACCGCCTTCTACACCTACCTGGCGATGCTGGCCGGGCCGATGCGCTCGCTGGGGATGACGATGGGAATGGCCCAGCGGGCGATCGCCTCCGGCAACCGCCTCTTCGAGATCCTCGACCGCGAGCCCAGCATCCAGAGCCCGCCCGGCGCCCCGCCGCTGCCCGCGGGCGGCGGCCGCGTCGAGCTGCGCGACGTCACGCTGCACTACGAAGGAGGCCGCCGACGGGACGAAAACCGCTCTGAGCAAGCGGAAATCGTCCCGTCGGCGGAGGTGCCGGCGCTGGCCGGAGTCGACCTGGCGGTCGAGGCGGGGAAGACGGTGGCGCTGGTGGGGCCGTCGGGGGCGGGCAAGACCAGCCTGGTGGCGCTGATCGCGCGGCTGTATGACCCCGACGGGGGGTCGGTCCGCGTCGACGGCGCCGACGTGCGCGAGGTCGACGTCGCCTCGCTGCGCTCGGAGATCGCTTTTGTCGCCGACGACAGCTTCCTCTTCACCGCGAGCGTCGCCGAGAACATCGCCTACGCGCGGCCGCAGGCGACGATGGAGGAAGTCGAAGCGGCGGCGCGGCGCGCCCAGGCCGACGGCTTCATCCGTGCCCTCCCCGACGGCTACGAGACCCGCGTCGGCGAGCGCGGCCTGACGCTCTCCGGCGGCCAGCGCCAGCGGGTTGCGATCGCCCGTGCCCTGCTCGCCGACCCGCGGATCCTGATCCTCGACGACGCCACCTCCTCGGTCGACGCGACCACCGAGGCGGCGATCAAAGCCGGTCTGCGCGAGGCGATGGCCGGCCGCACCACCTTCATCATCGCCCACCGCCTCTCGACCGTCTCGCTGGCCGACGAGATCGTCGTCCTCGACGGCGGCCGGGTCGTCGACCGCGGCACCCACGAGGAGCTGCTGGAGGGCTGCGGCTTCTACCGCGAGATCGCCGAGCACGGGCTCGCCGACTCGGTCTTCCTGCAGCGCGACCTCGAGGAGCGCGAGGAGATGGCGAAGCTGTGAACGGCAGCCCCAACATCGGCAACATCGGCCGCCTCTTCGCCGAGCTCTGGCGGCTCCTCCGCGGCGAGGACCAGCGCGGGCGCAAGGTCCGCTGGCTGATCGCCCAGCTGCGGCCCTACCGCGGCCGCGTCGGGCTGATGTTCGTCGGACTGCTGCTGGCGACCGCGGCCGGCCTCGCTCCTCCCTACCTGGCCGGGAAGGCGATCGACAATGGCATCCTCGCCAGCGACGCCGGCGCGCTCAACTTGATCGTCGCCGCCTTCGTCGGCGTCTCGATCGTCTACGCCGCCGCCACCTACCTGCAGACCTACATGGTCGGCTGGGTCGGGACGCGGGTGCTGCAGGACCTGCGCGAGCGGGTCTTCACCCACATCCAGTCGATGTCGATCGGGTTCTTCACCCGTCGCAGCCCGGGGGTCCTGATCTCGCGGATGACCAACGACATCGAGGCGCTGAACCAGCTCGTCACCACCGGCGTGGTGACGATGTTCTCCAGCACCCTGACCCTGGTCGGCGTGGTCGTGATCCTGCTCCTGCTCGACGTCCAGCTGGCGCTGGTCACCTTCCTCACCTTCCCGCTGCTGATGGTGGCGAGCCTCGTCTTCCGGATCGTCTCCGCCGACGCCTACAAGGCGACGAGGGAGCGGATCGCGGCGATCACCGCCTACCTGCAGGAGTCCCTCAGCGGGGTCCGCGTCGTGCGCAGCTTCGGGCAGGAGCCGCGCCACGTCGACGAGATGACCGCGCTGAACGAGGCGAACCGGGCGGTGAACCTGAAGACCGTCTACCTCAACGCCTCCTACTTCCCGGCGGTGGAAATGCTCTCCGCCGTCGGCACCGCGGTGATCCTCCTCTACGGCGGCAGCCAGGCGATCGACGGCGCGATCCAGATCGGCGTGATCGTCGCCTTCGTCGGCTACCTGAACACCTTCTTCGAACCGATCCAGCAGCTTTCCCAGCTCTACACCACCTACCAGCAGGGGATGGCGGCGCTGGACAAGATCTTCGACCTGCTCGACACCGCGCCCGACATGGTCGACGCCCCGGGCGCGATCGACCCCGGGGCGCTGCGCGGCGAGATCGAGCTCGACGGCGTCTGGTTCTCCTACGGCGAGGAGGGCGAGTCGGGAGCAGGCACCTGGGCCCTGCGCGACGTCGACCTGCACGTGCCGCCGGGCCAGACCCTGGCCCTGGTCGGCGCCACCGGCGCGGGCAAGTCGACCTTCGCCAAGCTGGTCGCCCGCTTCTACGACCCGCAGCAGGGGACGGTGCGGGTCGACGGCCACGACCTGCGCGGGGTCCAGCAGCGGGCGCTGCGGCGCCAGCTCGGGATCGTCCCCCAGGAGGGCTTCCTCTTCTCCGGCAGCGTCCGCGAGAACGTCGCCTTCGGTCGCCCCGAGGCGGAAGAGGAGGAGATCGCGGCGGCGATCGCCGCCGTCGGCGCGACCGATTTCGTCGCCGCCCTGCCCGACGGCCTCGAGACCCAGGTCGGCGAGCGCGGCATCCAGCTCTCCGCCGGCCAGCGCCAGCTCGTCGCCTTCGCCCGCGCCCTCCTCGCCGAGCCCCGCATCCTGATCCTCGACGAGGCCACCTCCAACGTCGACGTCCGCACCGAGAAGACGATCGAGCGCGGCCTCGAGCGCCTCCTCCACGGCCGCACCGCCATCGTCATCGCCCACCGCCTCTCCACCATCCGCCGGGCCGGCAAGATCGTCGTCCTCGAAGACGGCCAGATCGCCGAGCAGGGCACCCACGACGAACTGATCGCGGCGGGCGGCCCCTACTCGAAGCTCTACGGCGCCTGGTCCGAAACGGCTGCGTAGAAGCCCGCCCCCGTACTGTTTGCGCCGAGGCCGCAAAAAGGCCCCCTCGGGGTGCTTTTTTGCGGGCTCGGCGGGAGGGGGACCGGATTCTCAGCCGGGGCCGACGCCGCCGGATTCGCCGCCGGTTTCGGGGGCCGGGGCGGGGGCTTCGGGGCTGCCGCCGGCGCCGCCGGTTTCGGGAGCCACTTCTTCTCCGGGGGGATAGATTTCTTCTTCGGCCGGCGGTTCGACGTATTCGGGTTCGACGCCGCCTTCTTCGACTTCGCCGCCTTCGAATTCTTCGCCGCCTTCGGTCGTCGGGCCGCCGTCCACCGCCGGCGGCAGGCCGGGTTCGGCGCTGCAGTCTTCGAAGCCGTAGATCGCCGCTTCGGACTGGAAGCCTTCCAGCGCGGCCGCGGCTTCCTGGCCTTTTTCTTCCATCGCCGCGACGTCTTCGCGTTCGGCGGCGAGTTTGGCTTCGCCCTCGACCTTGGACAGTTCCTCAGCCGCTTCGATGAATTTCGCGTACTCGGCTTCGTCGCCCTCGGGGGCGCCGAGGTCCTGGAGCCGTTCGACCATGCCGATGTAGAGGTTCGCGACTTTCTCCGTCGAGTCGCCGGGGGTCGATTCGGGCGTTTCGGAGCCGCTCAGCGCCCCGACCGCCGCGTTGACCTCGGCGCAGACGCCGTCGCCCTGCGTGATCAGTTCCTGCTTCGAGAGCGCCACCGGTTCTTCGACCGTCGGCGTCGTGGTTTCGGTCTCGTCGCCACCTCCACCGCCACCGCAGCCCGCGATCGCGAGCGCGACCAGGAGGCCGAGCAGGAGGAGTGTCTTGTTGCCGGGGGTCCGCATTGGGTGGCGACGCTAGCAAAGCGATTTGACGCTTTTGCAGGGGAGTTACCTCGCGTGGCTTTGACTGCGGCCCAGGGGCTCGAACCCCGACTTCCTCGTCCAGAGCGAGGCGTGCTGCCATTACACCAGGCCGCAATGGCATCCCTCAGAATAAGGGACTCAAGAAAAGGGAGTTCCCTCGGCGATCATCTCCCGCGCCTGAGCGAGTTCCTCGGAGCGGCCGACGCTGAGGCAGCCGGCGACGCGGTCGCCCTGCAGGTACCAGACCGAGAACTCGCCGCTCTCGCGATCGCCGCGCCACTCCTCCCGGTCCCACTCGTAGGCGGGGCCGACGTACTCGAGGCTGGCCCAGTCGGCGAGGTCGCTGAAGAAGTAGGGGACGACCTCGTAGTCGGCGTCGTCGCCGAGCAGGTTGCCGGCGGCGTGGCTGCCCTGCTGCATCGCCACGTCCCAGTGCTCGACGTGGATGCGGCGGCCGTGGACGACGCTCTCGTACGAGCAGCAGTCGCCGGCGGCGTAGATCCCCGCGACCGAGGTCTCGAGCTTGGCATCGCAGACGACGCCGCCGTCGCCGACCTCGATCCCGGCCCGCTGGGCGAGCATCGCGTCCGGTTTGACGCCGGCGCCGACGACGACCGCGTCGCACTCGATCGCCAGCCCGCTCTCGGCGACGACCGCGCTGACCCGCCCGTCGCCCTCGAAGGCGCTCAGGGTCTCGCCGCCGTGGAAGCCGACCCCGTGGGATTCGAGCCGCTGCTGGAACCAGCGCCCGGCGTCCTCGCCGAAGGTTCGCGAGAGGGCGACGTCCTCCATCGCGACAATCGTGCACTTCGTCCCCCGGGCGGTCAGCGAGGCCGCCACCTCGCAGCCGATGTAGCTGCCGCCGACGAGGACGACGTGCTCGGCCGCCTCGGCGTCGGCCCGGATCGCGTCGGCGTTGCCGAAGGCGCGCAGGTAGTGGATGCCCTCGTTCTCGGCGCCCTCGACACGGAGGATGTTGACGTTCGCCCCGGTTGCGAGCAGCGCCTTGCCGAAGCTCACCTCCTCCCCGCCCTGGATCTTCGCCGTCCGCGCCTCCACGTCCAGCCCCATCACGTTCTTGCCGGTCAAGAGCTCGACGCCGTTCTCCTCGAACCAGGAGCGGCCGCCGTTGACGTGGGCGTCCTCGCGGCCGGCCTCGCCGCGCAGGTAGTCCTTCGAGATCGGCGGCCGTTCGTAGGGCGGCTCCGGCTCGCGGCCGACCAGCAGGACCGAGCCCTCGGCGCCGCGGCGGCGCAGCTCGGCGGCGCAGTGGGCGGAGGCCATGCCGCCGCCGACCAGCAGGAAATCGACCTCGCGATCGGCCATCGTCTTCTGCCTACCCGGATTCAGGCGCCGTTAGCGCCGTTGCTCTCGGGTCCGAAAAGGGCCTTCAGGTCCTCCTCCTTGCCCGGGTCGAGCACGGCGAGGATCTCGTCGCCTTCCTCCAGCACGGTGTCGGCGTTGGGGACGAACCCCTTGCCGGCACGCAGGACCGAGATCAACAGGCTGCCTTCCGGCATCTGCAGGTCGCCGACGCGGCGCCCGGTGACGCCGGAGTCCTTGCCGAGCAGCATCTCGATGATCTCCAGCTGCTCCTCCTGCAGGTCGAGCAGGTGGACCAAGCCGTACTCGGGCACCTCGTGCTCGAGCAGGCGCAGGATCAGGTCGGTGGCCGAGACCGAGGGTTTGATCCCCAGCAGGTCGAAGTGGCGGCGGTTCCGCGGGTTGTTGACGCGGGCGATGATCTGGTCGACGAGGTACTTCTCCTTCGCCACCTGGCAGATCAGCATGTTGTCCTCGTCGTCGCCGGTGACCGCGATCACCATGTCGGCGCGCTGGATCCCGGCCCGCTCCAGCACCCAGAGCTCGGAGGCGTCGCCGTAGGAGACGTTGTGCTCGAGCTCCTGCTCGACGGTCAGGTAGCGGCGCCGGTCGTTCTCGACCAGCGTCACCTCGTGGCCTTTGTCGAGCAGCTCGCGCGCCAGGTTCCAGCCGACCTTCCCCGCTCCGACGACGATGATGTACATGGCTCCCCAGCTGCCTCTCTACGCCGCCGCCGGCGTGTCGTCGGGAGAGCTGCCGCGACCGCCGGCCGCGCGGACCGCGTCCTCGAGCATGTCGATCGCGACCCGGGTCGGGCAGACCGTGTTCAGGCCCTGGCGCTGGTACCACTCGGCCCGCAGCGGGTCGAGCACCCGCGCGATCACCGTCGGCACCTCGTAGCGGCGCTGGGCGATCTGGGCGATGACGATGTTGGTGTTGTCGCCGTCGGTGGAGGCGATGAAGACGTCGGCCCCCTCGATCCCGGCCGCCTCCAGGGCCTCGGTCTCGAGCCCGGCGCCGACCGTGAACTGGCCGCCGAGGTCCTCCCAGCTTTTCTCGAGGCCGACCTCGAGGCGGGCGTGGGACTCCGGGTCCTCGTCCAGGCAGGAGACCTGATGCCCCTCGCGGAGCATCGCCCTTGCCACCGAGGAGCCAACCCGGCCGCAGCCGACGATCAGAACGAACATGGGCCGGATACTAGTCCCGAGCCGGGAAAGGGGCGGGCTACTCGGGCTCCGGCGGAGCGGTGAGAAGAACCCTGCACGGGGCTTTCTTCAGCACGTACTCGGTCGCAGCGCCGATCTCCGCCGGCTTGGCGGCGCCGATCCCGCCGAGGACGCCGCCGCCGCGGATCTTGGTCGGTGCCTCGCCGCCGATCACGATCGCCTCGGCGTTCCGGCGCCGGGCCGCCTCGAGGATCCCGGCGCCGACCTTCCGCGCCCGAATCACGCCGGTCACGACCTCGACGTCCTCGTACTCCTCCCCCACCTCCCGGGCCCGCGCCAGCGCCCGGCGCGCCTGCTCCTCGCGCTCCTTCGGCAGCTTCGCGTCGAGCGGCAGGGTGAGCGGGACCTCGATCACGTAGACGACGTCGAGCCGCGAGTCGTGGCCCCCCTTCGGGGTGCCGGCCTCAGCGGCGGCCAGCCGTCCCGCGGTGGCGACGATGTCGTCGTCGAACTTGGTCCCGAAGACGGGAACGAGGATGTTGCTGAATTCGATCTCCGGGACCTGCTTGGTCAGCGCCCGCTCGGTGACCGAGACGCGCTTGGTCAGGGTCGTCCCCTCGAAGACCTTGCGGTAGACGACGTAGAAGGTGAGGCCGAAGAGCATCCAGCCGAGCCCGACCCAGCGGGCGGTCGAGTGGTAGGCGAGGACGCTGAGGAACGCCAGGCCGCTGACGATCGCCGCGACGATCGCCGGCAGCGGCAGCTGCGTCTGCCCCCAGGTGAAGCCGAACGGGATCCGGAACGGGCGCCGCTTCTCCGGCTGGGTGATCCGCAGGCGGATGATCGAGAGGTGGGCGATGGTGATCGCCAGCGTCGCCCCGAAGGCGTAGATCCCGGCCAGCAGCTTGACCGAGGTCGGGACGACGAGGCCGATCGCGATCAGGCCGCTGAGCGCGATCGCCACGTAGGGCGTCGCCGTCTGCGGGTGCAGCTTGCCGAGCCAGCTGGGGATCTGGCGGTTGATCGCCAGGGTGTAGATGTGGCGCGAGACGCCGAGCATCGAGGTGCTCGCGGCCCAGATCAGGACCGGGGTGGCGATCGCAGCGACCAGCCAGCGCATCGTGTCGGCAACCCAGGCCGGCTCGTAGGCGGAGACCACCCCCAGCACCGGCTCCTCGACGAACTCGCCGCCGAGCGCCGTCTGCGGCCCGTCGGGGCCGCCGACCACCGGCACCGCCATCAGCGCGATCGCCGCCATCCCGGCGTAGACGAGGGGCACGCCGATCGCCCCCACGGTCGCCACCCGGCGCAGGTCCTTGCGGCTGACGTTGATGTCCGGCGCCAGGTCGGAGGCCGCCTCGATCCCGGCGTAGGCGAGCATCGCCACCACGGCGGCGTAGACGATGTCGCGGAAGCTCGGGTCGGTGAAGAGGTCGAGCTGCGCGGTCAGCCGGTCGGGGTGCATGACCGCCAGGCAGCCGACGAGGATCACCGCCAGCTGCAGGCCGAGGTCGGCCAGCGCCAGGAAGGTAAGCGAGCCCTGGCGCTCGCGGCCGGTGACGTTGAAGACGTTGAGCACGCAGACGGCGACGATCACCGCCGCCGCGATCCCGATCTCCCAGCCGGGCTGGGCGAAGTCGGCGCTGACGGGCTCCAGGTAATGCGGCACCGAGATCGCCGCCAGGGCGATGACGATCAGGTAGTCGATCAGGATCGCCCAGCCGGCGATGAAGGCGATCAGCTCGTTGAAGGCGTGGCGGGCGAAGGTCGAGGAGCCGCCGCGCTCGCGGAACATCGCCCCGCCCTCGACGTAGGTGAGGGTGGTGAGCCCGAACAGCAGGCCGGCGGCGAGGAAGATCAGCGGCGTCAGGCCCAGGCCCTTGTCGGCGACGACGCCGAGCGCGAAGTAGATCGAGAAGCCGACCGCCGAGTAGGCGGCGGCGAAGAGGGCGGGGACGCCGAGGCCGCGCATGATCACCGGTTCGGAGCGCGGCTCCTGCGGCTTGGCGCCCTTACCGTCCTGCCCCGGCGCGCTCACCGCTCCATCCTCGCGCCGAGCCAGAGGCGGCCGACCCCGACCAGCAGGAAGGCGCCGCCCATCAGGAAGCCGAGCGAGGCGGGTCCGCCGCCGTTGGCCAGGGTGACGACCAGAACCAGGAGCCCGATCGCGACGAAGACCAGCGAGAAGGCGCGCACCGCCCCCCGGTAGACGCGCTCGCCGCTCACCGGGCGGTCTCCGCCAGGGCGGCGCCGGGGATCGCCGGCGGCTTGTCGGTCGGGTCGGAGACGACGATCACCCGGCAGGGGCGCTCGCCGAGGATCGTCTGCAGGGTCTTGTCGTAGAGCGGCACCCCGTTGCGGTAGCGGAGCCCGACGACGATCGCCTCGGCCTTGATCTCGGCCGCCTCGTCGGCGACCGAGTAGCCGGCCTGGCCGGGCCGGACGCGCGCCACGTGGCCCGTCACCCGCTGGCCGCCGATCAGCTTCGCCTCCTCGATCTTCGACTGCGCCTCGGCTTCCCGCTGGGGCATCTCCGCCTTCAGCGGCAGGTTGGTCGGCACGGTCATCATCGAGTGGATGTGGATGCCGCGGCGGCGCTTGCCGGCGAGCTTGACCGCGGTCGCCACCATCTCCGGCGAGAAGGTCTCGTCGTCCTCGAAGCCGACCAGGACGCTGCGGTACTCGACCTCTTCGACGCCGAGCGGCTCGGGCAGGACGACCTTGACCGTCTCCGTCAGCGGCAGCTTCTGGCTGCGGCGGTAGAGGACGTAGACGGCGATCCCCAGCACCATCCAACCGAGGCCGACGACGAGGGTGCGCGGGTTGAGCGCCATCACCACCAGCCAGGCGATGAAGGTCCCGAGCCCGCCGAGGACGGCGCTGACCGGCACCTCGAAGCCGAAGGCGCGGAAGTTCAGGGGCGGTTTCCAGGTCCGTTCGACGTCGGGGCTCTTGCGCCGGAGCTGGATCACGGCGACGTGGGCGATCGTGAACGAGAGCATCGCCCCGAACGAGTACATCGTCGCCAGGAAGTCGGTCTGCCCCGGCAGCAGGGTGACGATCGCGATCACCGAGAAGATCAGGATCGCGATGTACGGGGTGCGGTACTTCGGGTGGACCTGGCGCAGCCCCTCCGGCAGCTGGCGGTGCTGACCCATCGAGTAGGTGAGTCGGGAGACGCCGATCAGGCCGGCGTTCGTCGCGATCAGGAGGATCACCGCGGCGAGGACGCCGACGTAGTAGCGGAGGATCTCGGTCGGCGCGTGGGCGAGGCCGAGGTTCTCGACGATGCCGAGGATCGGGTCGTCGGCGAAGGTCGAGCCGAGGGCAGTCGAGTATTGGCCGGCGGCGTCCTGGGTGACCGGCATCGCCGAGAGGGCGACGATCGGGATCAGCAGGTAGAGGGCGAGGACGGCGACGACCGTGAGGCCGACGCTGCGGGGGATCGTCCGGGCGGCGTCCTTGGCCTCCTCGGCCATGTTGGAGATCGTCTCGATCCCGGTGTAGGCGATCATCCCGACCGCGATCCCGAGCAGGAAGTCGCTCCAGGTCGGGGCGACGCCGAGGTGGACGTTGTCGACGAGTACGTCCGGGCTGAGGACCAGCACCAGGCCGATGCCGACGAGGATCACCTGCGTCGCCAGGTCGGCGACGGCGAGGACGAGGTTCAGTTTCGCCGACTCCTCGGTGCCGCGGATGTTGATCAGCGCCAGGGCGACGATCAGCACCGCGCCGCCGACGATGTCCCCCGGGCTGTCGCCCAGCCAGGGCCAGAAGACGGCCAGGTAGTGGGGCACGAAGAAGGCCGAGATCGCGACCGTGATCGTGTAGTTGAGCATCTGCCCCCAGGCGGCGACGAAGCTGACCAGCTCGTTGAAGGCGTGGCGGGCGAAGCTGGAGGAGCCGCCGGCCTCGGGGAACATCACCGTCGCCTCGGCGTAGGTGGCGGCGGTGGCGGCGAAGATCAGTCCGGAGATGACGAAGGCGACCGGGGTCAGCCCGAGGGCGAAGGCGGCGGTGACGCCGAGCGCGTAGTAGATCGAGGAGCCGACGTTGCCGTAGGCGGCGGAGAACAGCGCTCCGACGCCGTGGACGCGGCTCAGCGATTCGTCTCTGGGGATCCGCTGGGCCATCTATGAAGGACGAGGACCGGTCACTCAGACCGAATATACGGACGTGATCGGGGCCCTCCGCACGTGTGCGCGGCCGAGATCGCCCGGCGCAGTGCAGCCGCAGAGCCCGAGGGTCAGCTCGAGCTCGTCGCGCAGCAGGCCGAGGACGGCGGCGACCCCCTCGCTGCCGCCCGCGGCGAGCCCCCAGAGGGCGGGCCTGCCGACGAGCACGGCGTCGGCGCCGAGGGCGAGAGCGGTGGCGACGTCGATGCCGCGGCGGATGCCGCCGTCGACGAGGACGGTGGCGCGGCCGTCGACCGTCTCGACGATCTCCGGCAGGGCGTCGGCGGTGGCGAGGCAGCGGTCGAGCTGGCGGCCGCCGTGGTTGGAGACGACGACCCCGGCGGCGCCGTGGTCGAGCGCCAGCTCGGCGTCCTCGGCGGTGACCAGCCCCTTGACGAGGACGGGGATGCTGCATTCGGAGGCGAGGTCGGCGAGGTCGTCCCAGGTCAGCGCGTGGTTCATCAGCGCGAAGGTCTCCTCGATCGTCAGCGCCTCCTCGCCGCCGGTGGCGGCGGTCAGGCTCGGGGTGCCGAGCTCCTTCGGCAGCGTGAAGCGATTGCGGCGGTCGCGCTCGCGGTTGCCGCCGGGCGGCGCGTCGGCGGTGACGAGGATCGCCTCGAAGCCGGCCTCGATCGCCTCGTCCATCAGCGCCCGGGTGACGCCGGCGTCCTTGAAGGCGTAGAGCTGGAAGAGGTGCCGGCCCTCGGGGGCGGCGGCGGCGACCTCGGCCGGGCGGGTCGTCGAGAGGGTCGAGAGGCACATCGCGGTGCCCGCCGCGGCGGCGCCGGCGGCCATCCCCCGCTCGGCCTCGGGGTGCGCCATCCGCTGATAGGCGACCGGCGCGACGAGGATCGGCATCGCGACGGGCCCGCCCAGGACCTCGGCTGCGGTCGAGACCGTGCGGACGTCGTTCAGGACCCGCGGCCGCAGCCGCCAGTGCCCCCAGGCGGCGACGTTCTCCCGCAGCGTCAGCTCGTCGCCGGCGCCGCCGGCGAAGTAGTCGCGCGGCCCCCGCTCGAGCTTCTCCTGCCCGAGGCGCTCGAAGTCGGCGACGTTGATCGGCCCGTTCACGGGCGCGAGCCTACCCAGCGCTCAGCGGCGGCGCTGCGGCTTGGCGATCGAGAACCGCCCGGCGGCGGCCGATTCGTCGACCAGGCCCGACGGCGCGACCGCCCGCACCCGGAAGGCGTGGCGCCCCGGCTTCAGGTGCTTGTAGGTCCGGGGCGAGGCGCACGGCTTGAAATCGCCCTTGTCCAGCTTGCACTGGAAGGCGCTGCCGGAAACGGTCGAGGAGAAGGCGAACTTGGCCAGCCGGGTCTGCTGGTTGAAGGTGCTCTTGACGATCGTCGTCTCGGGAATGGTGAGCGCGAGCTTGCCGATCGGGATCTCGGCGATCGGAATCGGATCGGGCGACGGCGGCAGTTTCATCGAGACGTTGACCGAGTAGAAGACCTGCTCGGCTTCGCCGGTCGCTTCGTCGTAGACGCCGTCGACGGCGATCCAGTAGGTCTGGCCGGCGGTCACCTCCGCTCTCAGTTCGGGCGGGAACTCGGATTCGGTCGGCAGCGCGGTGAGCGCATCGACGGCACCGCCGGTGTAGATGCCGAGCAGCGGCGACCCGAAGCAGCACATGCTCATCCGCGCCGTCCCGGTGGCGGGCGCGGTCCACTCGAACCAGGCCGAGGCGCCGCCGGGATCGCCCTGGTGGTCGGGCTCGCCGGGCTCCTTGGTGGCACCCCAGTTGTAGCTTTCGAGGCGGGCGAAGTAGAAGGGTTCGTCGGTTTCGAGTTCGTAGCCCTGCCCGGCGGCGGTGAGGTCGGCCGCGTCGGCGAAGTCGTCGTTCGGCGGCGGCGGCGTCGCTTCGATCCGCAGCTCGATCGCGCCTTCGGTCACGACCGGGACCGGTTCGGGGCCCGTGTAGGAGTTGCCGTCGAGGCCGATCGCGTAGTCGGTCCCGGCGACGGCCTTGAAGGTGTACTCGCGTTCGGCATAGGGGCAGTGCGGGCCTTCCGCCGGGTTCCCGCTGGCTGCCTTCGCCAGGCTGGCGAGCTCGGTGCCGGTGAAGACGCCGATCACGGCGGGGATGTCGCTGCCGCAGGCGCCGATCGTCGTCCACTGGGTGGCGGGCGCCTCCCATTCGAACCAGACCGAGTGCCCGGCGGCGAAGGGCGAGATCTGCTCCGAGTGTTCGACCTCTTTGGTCGCTTCGACGTTCGAGGCGGCGACCTCGATCGGCAGCGGGCCGCCGAGGATCTGCCGGTTGGCGAAGTCGTCGTTCGCCGGCGCCGCCGCGGCGCCCGCCGGCAGCGCGGCCAGCATCGCGATCGATGCGCTGAGAATCCCCCACCTCATGCCGCGAACCCTACCGAGCACTCGGGGCTTCGCGGATAACCTGACCGCGATGAGCCGCCCGCGCCGCCCCACCCCTGCGCAGATCCGCCGGCGCAGGCGGGTCGCCGTCATAGTGCTGGGCTTGCTCGCCGCCACCGCCGTCTACCTCGCCCTCGCCGCCACCGTCTTCGCGCCGGTCGACGAGCACGGAGCCGAGGTGGAGCGCCTGACGATCCACAGCGAGGCGGTCCACCGGGACCTGGGGGTTGCGGTCGTGGTGCCGGCCAAGGCGCCGCCCCGCGGCCAGCGGACGCTGCTCGTCTTCCTCCACGGGCGCGGCGGCTCCGACGACACCTTCACCGGCAACGAGGCGGTCTTCGAGGGGCTGGCGAGGCTGGGGCCGAAAGCGCCGGTGGTGGCCTTCCCCGACGGCGGCGACCACAGCTACTGGCACGACCGCGACGGCGGCCGCTGGGGGCGCTACGTGATGCGCGAGGCGATTCCGACCGTGGTGCGGCGCTTCGGGGTCGACCCCCGGCGGGTCGCGATCGGCGGCATCTCGATGGGCGGCTTCGGCGCCTACGACCTGGCGCTGCTGCACCCGCGGCGGTTCTGCGCGGTCGGCGGCCACTCTCCCGCGCTCTGGTTCGAGGGCGGGGAAACCGCGCCGGGCGCCTTCGACGACGGCGCCGACTTCAACCGCAACGACGTCGTCGGCACGGTCCGCGGCAACCCCGACGCCTTCGACGGCATGCGGGTCTGGAACGACTACGGCGACGCGGACCCGTTCCGCGTCTACGACGAAGGCTTCGTCGACTACCTGCGCGCCGACGGCGCCGACCTCAGCGCCCACACCTGGAGCGGCGGCCACGACGGCGCCTACTGGAACCGGCACTGGGGCGCCTACCTGCGCTTCTACGCCAACGCGCTGGCGGCCTGCTGAGGCCGGTCGGCTATCCCAGTGTCGAGTTTGTCTCGCCTAGCGAGAGGAACTCGACACTCACCCTCCGGATGCGCCCGCGGGCGGCGTTCCGGGCGGCGGCTCCGGCCCCCAGCTTTCGCGGCCGTCGGCGGTCGCGATCGGGATCTTCGGGCCGGCCATCGCCGGCGTGTCGAGGGTGACGTCGACGGCCGCCTTGACCCGCGAGAGCACCTCGCGGACCTCGCTCCTGCGCCCCTGCGCGCCCCACGGCTGCAGGTCGGCGGTGAGCCCGGTCGCGTCGATCCCCGCCGCGTCGGCGAGGTAGAGCGCCCGCGACATGTGGAAGCCCTGGGTGACGACCACAGCGTCGCGCACCCCGAAGATGCTCCTTGCCCGCACCATCGTCGCCCAGGTGTCGAACCCGGCGTGGTCCTCGAAGACGTCCCGCGGCGCGACCCCGTCCCGTACCAGGGCCTTCCGCATCGTGTCCGGCTCGTCGTAGACCCAGGCGCCGTGATCGCCGGAGACGAGGATCTTCTCCACCTTCCCCGCCTGCCACAGCCGCGAAGCCTGCTCGACCCGAGCCGCCAGCATCGCGCTCATATCGCCATCCGGCTCGACCAGGGCCCCCGGCACGATCGCCACCTCCGCATGCGGAACCTCAGCGACCTCCGAAGTCGAATCCCCGCCCGAGGTGAGCACGTAGACGTTGGCGAGCGCCACCAGCAAAACGAGCGCCAGCGCCCCACCGATCGCCACCTTGCTCAGCCGCGGCCAGCGCCGCAGCGGATACGTCAGCTTGCCCACGAGCCCCCGCACCGCGGAAACGCTAACAACATGCGTCGCCGAGACCGCAAAAAAGCATCCTCAAGGTGCCTTTTTGCGGTCTCGGCGAATCGGGCGTGTCGGGGAGGGGCGCCATGCCCCTCCCCCTCGAGCCGTTACGAACTCCTAGAAGTGGACGATCGGGATGATCAGAATCGCGACGATGTTCGCGACCTTGATCATCGGGTTGATCGCCGGGCCGGCCGTGTCCTTGTAGGGATCGCCGACCGTGTCGCCGGTCACCGAGGCGGCGTGGGCCTCGGAGCCTTTGCCACCGTGGGCGCCGTCCTCGATCAGCTTCTTCGCGTTGTCCCAGGCGCCGCCGCCGGCGGTCATCGAAACCGCCATGAAGAGGCCGACGACGATGACGCCGATCAGCAGGCCACCGAGCGCGTCGACGCTCAGCAGGCCGACGATCACCGGCACGATGATCGGGATCAGAGCCGGCGCGATCATCTCTTTCTGGGCAGCCAGGGTGACGATGCTGACCGTTTCCCCGTACTCGGGTTTTTCGGTGCCGTCCATGATCCCGGGGTGCTCTTTGAACTGTTTGCGGACCTGCTCGACGACCTGCCCGCCGGCGCGGCCGACGGCCTCGATCGCCAGGGCGGAGAACAGGTAGACCATCATGCCGCCGACGATCAGCCCGATCAGCACGTCAGGGCTGCTCAGGTTGAAGAGGCCGTTGAGGTCGAAGCCCGCAGGGGCCTCGTCCGCAAGCTCGCTCTTGAAGGCGGCGAACAGCACCAGCGCGGCAAGCGCGGCGGAGCCGATCGCGTAGCCCTTGGTCACGGCCTTGGTCGTGTTGCCGACCGCGTCGAGCGGATCGGTGACGTTGCGGACGTCCTCCGGCAGCTCCGCCATCTCGGCGATGCCGCCGGCGTTGTCGGTGATCGGCCCGAAGGCGTCCAGGGCGACGATCAGACCGCAGAGCGAGAGCTGCGCCATCACGGCGATGCCGATGCCGTAGATGCCGGCGAGCTCGTTGGCGGCGAGGATCGCCAGGGCGATGACCAGCGCCGGAGCGGCGGTCGACTGGTAGCCCTGGGCAAGGCCCTGGATGATGTTCGTCGCATGCCCCGTCTCCGAGGCCTGGGCGATCGTCTTCACCGGCCGGAACCGGGTCGACGTATAAAATTCGGTAATCACGAACAGCAGCGCCGTGACCGCGACGCCGATCACCGCGCAGAGCCAGAGGTCCCCGACGGAGACCGCGGCGGCAGCCGTGTCGAGCACGCCGACCCGGAGCGGATCGCTCATCAGCCAGTCGGTGATCACGAACAGGCCTCCAGTGACGCCGAGCCCGATGAGCGCGCAGAGCCACAGATCGGTGACGCTGGCGCCGGCGAGTGCACTCCCAGGGTCGAGCACACCGAGCTCGAGCGGGTCGCTCATGAGCCAGTCTGTGATCGGGTAGAAGGCCGCGGCTGAGATCACCGCCGAGACGATCAGGCCCCGGTAGAGCGCGCCCTCGACCTTGTCGGAGGTCGTGCGGACGGCGAGCGCGCCGACGATCGAGGCGATGATCGCGACCGCGCCCATGACCAGCGGGTAGATCGCGACCTCGCGCGAGAAGTCCTCGGCGAAGGTGAGCACCCCGAGCAGCATCACGGCGACCGAGGTCACCGCATACGTCTCGAACAGGTCGGCGGCCATCCCGGCGCAGTCGCCGACGTTGTCGCCCACGTTGTCGGCGATCACGGC